>CAVQPP010000210.1:0-6676 GCA_963714445.1 uncultured Actinomycetota bacterium | reverse complement strand
GGCGGGCAGGTCGTGGTGGTACAGGTCGACAACGTCGACGGTGACGTCCTCGCGGACCGCGCATAGATTGTCGATGAAGGCCTCAGACACGCGAAGAGTGTTGGAATGCCTGGTTCGCGGCGTTGCGACTATGTGAAGCAGCCTCATTGTCGTCCTCGTGACTGGTGGTAACTGCGGGAGTTAGTTCTCTGTCGCCTGCCTGTCAATGAACGGGTGCCAGAATTTCCCCGACGTTGGCCAGGGTGGAGCCTGTTCCACCTTCCTGGTGATCGGCGACGACAACGACGCCAGCATCGCGGTGGAATGAGTTGCCGTCGCGGTCCTACCTCGTCGGGTGCCGTCCTGCCGGCGCATCAGCGTCGGCGTCGCGCGGCGGAAAACTCTCTATCGCATCGAGGAGCGGTAGCTGTTCGCGAGCCCAAAAGCTGACTTCTCCGTCGGGATCGTCGACCAGTTCCTTGTAGTCACGCCAGGAAATCCACTTGGCGGAATCCACCTCCGCCGGATTCAGCACAGGCTCTTGGTCGACGATGGCGACGAACACGGGGCAGAACTCGTTCTCCACCACGCCGTCGAACTCTGGGGTGCGGTACCGAAACCGTGGCAGAACGCAGCGCAGGCTCGCCAGGTCGTGCAGTCCGAGCTCGAAGGATGCACGGCGCCGTACTGCATCCTCGATCGCCTCGCCGGGCGCGGGATGACCGCAGACGCTGTTCGTCCACACGCCCGGCCATACCTTCTTGTGCAGCGCCCTGCGGGAAAGCAGGAAAGCGCCGTCAGCCCGCCTGAAGACGTAGCAGGAGAAGGCTAGATGCGGGCGGGTGTTCGCATGGTGGCTCTGAAGCTTGGGCCCGATCTCGCCGGTGGGGACACCGTCTTCGTCCACGAAGACGATGCTTTCCTCGTCAATGTCAATCAACGTCAGTCCAGTCTCATCAGGGAGGTTGGTCCGCGTCACCACGGCAGCGAGCCGCGGGCGTGGAAAAAGCCTCCGGTCGGCCCGTCAGGTCCGATGAGGGCCATACGGACGATGACCTCGACGCCTTGCTCAATAGTCTGGCTACCCTGGTCGCCGTTGATGTCGGTCGCCGTGAATCCGGGGTCGACAGCGTTGATCTTGAAGGTCGGATACGCCTTCGGCCTCGTGGTGTCACCCAAGAGCGGGCCGGCGTTGTTCGACCGTGGTGTCGTCGGTGTCTACACCGGTGTCACCCTGCCAGAAGGCCGACTCGAAGGGTTCGCCGCGCGGGCCGCCGCCGGCCGGCTGCGGGTGCCGATCGCCGTCGAGTACGCGTTCGAGGACGTGCGACAGGCGGTCATCAACTTCCCCCAGCGGCACTTGCGCGGCAAGGCCGTCGTCGTCTTTCCGGAACCAGCTGTCGTCAAGAGTTGCAGATCAGAGGTCTGTCTAGAGCAGCACCGCATCGATCTCTCTGGCGTTCATGCCGCTTTGAGCGGGGCGCGGTCGTAGGTCCAGCGGTAGGGCTTGGCGTCGCGCGTTTTAGCCGGTGGTGAACCGTGTAGGCGCCGATTATGACGCTGCGGCACCATATCAGCACCGTGCGCGGCCTGTCCGGCTCGAAGTCAAGATTTCGTCAGCCTGATCCACCCTGGATCACGAAGTCGAGCTACCACGCCGTCAGGTCGATAAAGGGCATCACTGACCACAACTCATAAGAGCAACGTCACGTGCATAGTCCAATTGCCGCGCGCGCTACGCGAGTTCGAGAGCCACTACAACGAGCATCGTCCGCACCGCGCGTTACGCCAAGCTGCGCCGCCGAGTCCCGCGCCCGAACCGATCACCGAACAAGCCCGGATCATCCACCTCGACATCCGAAAACGTGACCGCCTCGGCGGAATCCTGCACGAGCACGAACACGCCGCCTGACCAGCGTGGATGAACAATCGGCACCTACACCACCGAACCGGGTCTACATGCCTTAACATGTACTGACGCCGCAGAGGGTTGCAGAAGCCTCATACCGGGCAGATGATCCTTTCGATGCGTTCGAACAGAGCTTGCGTGCGTGATCCGCACGGCCTGTTCCGGCGGCGGCGCGGTATGAGAGGTGAGAGATGCCACAGCACAGACATTTCGTCATGCCGTTTCAGGCACCGGTGAGCCCGCATGCGGAGAGCGCGAGAAGCCGCCATCTCGACTGGGTCCGGGCCCGCGGCCTGGTGCGCAGCGAGGCCGGGCTGATCGAATACGAGTCCTGGGATCTTCCGCAGGCGGCGGCGCGGACCTATCCGTACGCCTCGGCCGACGATATCTACATGCTGATCAACTGGTTCTCGATAGGGTTCCTGTTCGACGACCAGTTCAACGCGAACACCACGGGCTACGCCGAGCGGGTCGCGGCGGTGGCCCAGGAGATGATCACGATCCCGTTCCGGCCGCCGGGCTCCCGGCCGGACGTGGTCTGCCCGATCACCCTGGCGTGGTCCGAGGTGTGGGCCTGGCTGTCCGACGGGATGTCGGAGTCGTGGCGCAACCGCTTCGCCGCGTCCTGGGGCCGGTTCCTGGCCGCGCACGCGCACGAGGTGCGGCTTTCGGCGAACGGGGTGGCGCTGAATCTGAAGGATTACCTCGCGTTGCGCCGGATCACCGTCGGCATCCACCACTCCATCGACATCGCCGAGCGCAGCCGCCGGTTCGAGGTGCCCGTCCAGGTCCAGGCGCACAAGTTGATGCGGGCGATGCGCGACGCGGCGGCCGACGTGATCGCGTACATGAACGATGTCCACTCGCTCGAGCGCGAGGAGCGGCGCGGGGATCCGCACAACCTGGTCACCGTGCTGCGCCACGACCGCGGCTGGTCGCGGCAGGCCGCGATCGACGAGGCCGTGCGCATGGCGAACGAGCACCTGGAGCTTTATGAGCGGCTTGAGGCACAGATACCGGAAGTCTGCGACGAACTGGGACTTGACGAGGACGACCGGCGGTCGGTGGGCATGGGCGTCGAGGGCATTCGCAACTGGATCCGCGGGATGTACGACTGGGCGATGTCCACCGGGCGCTACGAGGCGGCGAAGATCGGCGGGGCCGCGGACGCCGAGCGCAGGGGGCAGGGCGCCGTTGACGATCTTCTGCCGCAGCTGAGCGCGGCCGACGCGTAGCCGGATTCGGTCAGTGGGGTGAATCGGACAGGTTTATCAGATCTGTTGCATCAGGCATCGTGTATTAGGGAATGCACTTCAGGGAACGAGCCGGTGTCGCTGAAACCCATGTCGACGACACCGGCTTCGCTCACCTAGCGGCCGAGCAGCCTTCGGATCAGGGTGCTCCATCGCGACGGCCGCGCGGTGGGTAGGGAGGCCGCGGGGACTGACGGCCCCGGCGCGGTGGATTGCGCCGGTGTCGACCGGGCCGCCTGGGCCTGCGGCTCGTCGGTCGCAGCGCGCCGCGTCGGGGTGGTGGAGGGAACACGCTCCCCGACGCTCGGCCGGACTCCGGCCCCCGTTCCCGCCCCGGCCGAGACTCCCGCCGCCGGCGTGGGGGCCGCGCCGCGCGGGGTGAACTTGGCGGGCAGCGCGTCCAGGTGCCGCGCCCACGTCGACGAGGTCCAGCTCAACTGCTCGTACGGAACCGCCAGCCGGACGTCGGGCAGCCGGGCCAGCAGCGCGTCGACCGCGGTGTCGGTGATCGCCCGGCCGATGTCCTGTCCGGGGCACTCGTGCGGGCCGCGGCTGAACGCCAGGTGCGAGCGGTTGCCGTGCACCGCCACGGCGGGATCCGGGCGCACCGCGGGATCCGCGTTGCCCGCCGCCAGTCCGAGGACCAGGAAGTCCCCGGCCTTGATCTGCCGGCCGCCGAACTCCATGTCGCCGGTCGCGAAGCGGCCCGGGCAGACCATCAGCGGCGGCTCGTCCCACAGCACCTGCTCGACCGCGTCCGGGATCGTCATCAGGCCGCCGGTCAGCGACGCGCGGAACCGCGGATCGGTCAACACCATCCGCAGCGTGTTCGCGATCAGCGTGGTGGTGGTCTCGTTCGCGGCGATGAGCACCAGCCGCAGGTGCGTCATGACCTCGTCCTCGGTCAGGCCGGCCGGGTGCGAGATGAGCCAGGACGCGAAATCGTGGCCGGGGGTGGCGCCCTTCTGCTGCGTCAGCTCCGTCAGCGCCTCGACGATGAACTGGTCGTGGACGATCGCCTTCTCGCCGCCCCTGATCAAGCCGGTGCACGCCTCCACCAGGCCCGGCCCGACCTCTTCGGGCATCCCGAACAGGCGGGTGAGCACGAGCATCGGCAGGTGCTGGGCGTACTGCCCGAGCAGTTCCGCATTGCCGTCCGCGGCGAACCCGTCGATCAACTGGTTGGCATAGCGCTGGATGTGCCGGCGGACCCCGTGCTTGTCGAAGCGGGCCAGGCTGTCATTCAGCGCGGAACGCAGCCGCCGGTGCTCCTCGCCGTCCTGGGACACGCAGTGCGGCAGCCAGCCGACCATCGGGATCAGCGGCGAGTCCGGCTTGATCTTCCCGTCCAGCCAGTCGCGCCAGATGCGCGAGTCGCGGGTGAACCGGGTGGGCGTGCGCGCGGCCTCCATGTTCTCGCGGTAGCCCAGCACGAGCCAGGCCTCGACGTCGCCTTCGAGCAGGACCGGGGCGACCGGTCCGTGCTTCTCGCGCAGCTTCTCGTACAGGCCGGCCGGGTCGGCCTCGGCCTCGCCGCCGTAGAGCCGGACGAGGTCGTGCGCCGGGCAGCCGGGCGGGGGAACCGCCGCGACGTCGGCGGCGGGGTGGTCGGAGGGCAGGGTCACAACAGCTCCGGGACGGGGATGGTAGTGAGGGTGAACAGGTAACGCGTCAGCGCGAGCAGCACGTCGCGGCTGGAGCCACGGTTGCGCGCGTCGCACGCGACGATGGGCACCGAATCTGGCAGGTCGAGCGCCGCGCGCAGGTCCTCGAGCGGGTGGGGCGGCGAGTCCGGGAACCGGTTGATCGCGACGACGAACGGCACGCCGCGTTCCTCCAGTTGCCCCAGCACGTCGAAACTGGCCGCCAGGCGGCGGGTGTCGATGAGCACGACCGCGCCGAGTGCTCCCTGGAACAGCCCGTTCCACAGGAACCAGAACCGCTCCTGCCCCGGGGTGCCGAACAGGTAGAGCACGAGCTCGTCGTTGAGCCGGATCCGGCCGAAGTCCATCGCCACGGTGGTCGCCGTCTTCAGCTCCACCCCGGTCGGGTCGTCGACCCCGACCCCGGCCTGCGTCATGGTCTCCTCGGTCGTCAGCGGCCTGATCTCGCTCACCGAGCCGACCATCGTGGTCTTGCCGACGCCGAAGCCGCCGACGACCACGATCTTTACCGCCGTGGCGACCGACGACGGCAGGATGTCCTCCTGCCGGGGCTCGGCGGGCGCCTCAGAGCTTAGAGAGCCCATAAATCACCGCTTTCAGCAGTTCGGGGTCCGGCAGCGAAGTGACCGTGACCGATGCGCGCGCCTCCACCAGGCCGTCCGCGACCAGGTCGGCGACCAGGACCGCGGTGGCGCTGAAGGGCAGGCGCAGATATGCGGAGATCTCCGCGACGGACAGCGGGTACCGGCACATCCGCAGGATCGCCGCGGGCTCGGGCTGCATGGCCGGCTGCGGCTCGGCGCGGGAGACGATCAACGTCACCAGGTCGAGCGCGGCGGCGGCCCCACCGCTGCGACCGCCGGTGATCACGTACAGGCGTTCGGGACTGCCCTCGTCCCAGTCGGGTTGTATACCGCTCACGTGATCACCTGCCCCTCGACTCGCGGCGGACTGGTCAAGTGCTCGCCGATCCGCGCGACCAGATCGCGCATCTGCTGGCCCATCAGCCCCGCGTCCACGGTCTCGTCCGCCAGCACCGCGAGGTACGCCCGCGCCCCGGCCGCCATCAGGTAGAAGAAGCCGCCGCTGACCTCGATCACGACCAGGCGCATGGTCCGGTCCCCTTCCGGGAACTCCGCGGCGATCGCGACCGAGAGGCTCTGCAGGCCCGCACACGCGGCGGCCAGCCGGTCCGCGGTGTCCTCGTCGGTTCCGTGCTGCGCCATCCGCAGGCCGTCACCGGTGAGCACCACCACGTTCCGGGTCCCCGGCACGCTCTCCGCGAGATCCTTGAGCATCCAGTCCATGCTCGGCCGCAGCTGACTCACGACTGCTCCTTTTCCTTGCTGCTGAGCGGATCGTCGCCAGGAAGCGGCGACTCAGACGACGTCTCGCCGGACACGGCGTTCTGGAACGCGGCAAGCCATAGGCCGGGCGGCGGCGCGGGCCGGGCGCCGGAACCCGGCGGGGTCGAGCCGTCGGCCCGCGCGGCGGAATGGTTCGCCGCTCCGTTCCCGGCCGCGGCCACCGCGGCGCGGCGGCGGCGCTGCGGCAGCCCGTTGCCGTTGATCTCGGAATCCTCCTCCCGCGACTCGGGCGCCCGGACCGGCCGGGAGAGGGCGGGAGGCGGCGCCGCGACCACGCCGGCGCCGGGGATCGAAGCGACGGGCGCCGGCACCGTGGTCACCAGCTCGCGCGGGATGATCAGCACCACGCGCACGCCGGCGTACGCCGACGGCCGCAGCGAGACCTGGAAGCCGTTGGCCTGCGCGAGGCGGCCGACCACGGAAAGGCCGAGCCGCGGCGTCTCGCCCAGGTCCGCCAGGTCCAGCCCGGCTGAGACCTGGGACAGCACCCGCTCGGCGCGGGTG
>CAVQPP010000209.1:0-24049 GCA_963714445.1 uncultured Actinomycetota bacterium | reverse complement strand
ATGAGGCGAGCGCTATGGTTCTTGTCACAGGAGTCGGAACGTACGACGCCGAATTGAGCCTCTTGGTACTGAATCAGACAGAAGCAGACCATGCCGATCGCCGCGAATGGGGAGGGTAGCCGCGCAGTGTCCATATCCGGCGGCTCGCTGGGCACGAGCACGAGTAGAGGGGACCGGCTCAAGGCGCGTGGCGCCGAGGCGCTGGTCAATCTGCGTTCGGCGGCCGAGGTCACTGTCTTTCTCGTCGCCCTGATCTGGCTAGTCCAGGCGTTCAATGTCGCGGACGGCTACCGGCTCGACGGCCAACTCGGCATCGTCGCCCGCAGCCCCTCCGCACTGCCGCACATCCTGACCGCGCCGTTCCTGCACGCCAGCCTGGAGCACATCGAGAGCAACACGCCGCCGCTCGCGCTGTTGACGTTCCTGGCCGCGCTCGACGGGATCCGCCGATTCGTCTATGCCGCAGTGGTGATCATCGTCGTCGGCGGTCTGGGCACGTGGCTTATCTCACCCGCCGACACGAGCGTCGTCGGAGCCAGCGGTCTGATCTTCGGATTACTCGGCTACGTAGCGATCCGCGGCGTATTCGCTCGAGCGCCTTGGCAGGCCGTGTGGCAGATCACGGTCGGCATCGCCGTCTTCGTCTACTACCAGTGGACGCTTGTTCTGCTTTACCCTTCCTCCACGGTCACCGCGATGCACATTTCCTGGCAAGGGCACCTATGCGGCCTGCTCGCCGGGATTCTCGCCGCGGTACTGATGTGGCGCCGACGTAAACGGCTCGACGACGAGCGACAGCCCGCCTGACCGGTACCCACGTTCCCAGATAGACCCCGACCCCGGAATGGCGCCAGTCGTGCCGATACCCCGCAAAAACCTCACCCACGTGTTCCGAACAGCGCCCGCGAAAGCCGTGCTGGCCGTCGGTTGCGCGGCGGCCGTCGCGGGTAGCGTGCTGCTCGCGTTGCCGTCGACCGCTACGTGCCGCCACGGTCACCAAGACGTCCGGGAACCTCGTCATCCGCCCCTCGTTCTCCTTCGACCCGTTCCCGAGCTTCAGCTTCGGCAATCCGTCGTCGGCGCCGGCGAGTTCGAACGACCCGGCGAGCAACAAGACGACCGCGCCGGCCCGCCACCGCAAGTCGTCGCCGCCCGCGAGCCCGCAGGACAGCACGTCGCAGCAGCCGGACTTCAACTACGTCTCGACCTTCTCGCCCGCGCCGATCGTCAAGACCCCGGCCAACAACACCGCGACCGTCGCCTGCCTGGCCAGCGGCCAGCCCGTGACGGGACCGGGCGGTGACCTCGACCTGCCAGGCATACCCGGCTCGTCGAAGGACCCTGGTCACACCGGCGGCCTGCCCTTCACCAAGATGGGTCCGTCGGGCATGCTGCCGCCGCAGATCGACTCGACGAACCTCGCGCAGCTGCAGGTCACGCGATCGATCGACCCGGCGTCGGCGAACCTGTCGATGATCGCCAGCTCCGGCTACCGCTTCCCGTGCATCCACATCGCGCTCGGACCGGGCAGGGGCTACAGCAGCATCGAGTACGCGCTCGTCAACGCGGGTCTGGTGGCCGACGACCGAGCCGCATCCGGGAAGACCGAGACGCTGACGTGGACGTACTCGACCATCCTGTGGTCGTACTCGGTGCCCGGCTCGACCCAGGTGCACCAGGGCTCTGGCCAGATCAACGCGCAGCCGAATGTGGTCACGACGTCCATAGGCCACGACACGCGCGCGATCGCGTTGGGCACCATCGGCCTGACGTCCGTCGTCGCGTTGGCGTTGATCGCGTTGTACATCGGCGGGATACGACGTAACCGGCGCAGGTACCGCCAGCGTTTCCACCGTCGCGCGTCGCTGCGTGCTGAGCGCGAGGCGATGATGGCCGCCGTCGAGATGGCTCAGGCGGCGCAGGCGACCGAGGCGGCACGTTGGGCGGAAATCGCCGAGCGTGAGGCCAGCGAGGCCGAAGCGCGACGCGAAGCCGAAGCCCGTGCGGCGCAGCTGCGTGAGGCTCGTGAAGCTGAGGAGCGGCGGCAAGCCGAGGCCGAGGCGGAAGCTGAAGCTGAAGCGATACGTGAGGCCGAGGCGTCCGAACCGGAAGCCTGAACCAGAGTCTGAGCCCGAACCCGAAACTGAGCCCGAAGCCGAGTCCGAGGCGGTACCTGAGCAGCTCGAGCAGGAGACCGAAGAGCCCGAGGCCGACACCGAACCTGAGGCTGAACCCGAGCCCGACATCGAGCCTGAGGCCGAGGCTGTATCCGAACCTGAGACTGAGTCAGAGCCGGAGTCTGCGCCCGAGGATGCACATCAGGAAGCCGAAGAGCCCGAGGAAGACGAACCCGAAGCCCAAGCAGCGCCCAGGAAGCCGAAGCGGAAACCGACGCGGATCAGGGCTCAGAACCCGAATCCGAGCCCGAATCCAACGGGAAGCACGAGCCCGAACCCGAGCCCGAATCCAACGGGAAGCACGAGCCGGAGCCGCAAACCAACGGCAGCGCCGGTTACCGGAAGACTCCCGTGTGACCTAGCGAGTACCGCCCCGGCTGCGGATACACGCACAACCCATGCGGACCGTACCCAACCGCTATCCGCTTGATGAGGTGTCCGTCGGCGGTCGAGATCGCGTACACCTCGGCGTCGTAGCGCCCGGACAGCCACAGCACCGTGCCATCGGCCGAGACGCCGCCCATGTCAGGGCTCGCCTTGCCCGGAATCTTCCACAACGCGCGCACCGAGCGCGTAGCGAAGCTGAAGACGCTAATGGTTCCCTCGCCACGGTTCGAAACGTACAGATCCTTCGAATCGCGGCTCACGTAGAGACCGTGCGCGCCGAGACCGGTCTTGATGAAGCCGGTCATCTTGAAACTGTCCCCGTCCAGCGTCCACATGCCGTTCGCCGCCATGTCTGCGACGTACCACGCTGAGCCGTCGGGGGCGATCTTCACGTCCTGGGGCATCGAGCCGTTGTGCAGGGTGATCACGCCGAGCAGCTTGTGCGACGCCGTGTCGACCTTGAGCAACTGCCCGGAGAACTCGCACGACGCGATGAAGTACGTGCCGTCCGGTGCGAAGTCCGCGTGGTTCACGCCCGAGCACGGCACCGACAGGATGTCCTGGATCGCCATCGAGTGTGGGTCGCGGAAAACGATCTGATGCTCAGCCTCTGACATGACCATCGCGGACTTGCCGTCCGGTGTGAAGTACAGGTTGTACGGATCGTTCACCGGAACGGGCTTGCCGAACTTGCCGGTGCGCGGGTCGATCGGGGTCAGCGAGTTGCCGAGGTCGTTGTTCACCCACAGCGTCTGCATGTCCCAGCTCGGGACGACGTGCTGCGGCTGATGCCCGACGTTCACAGTACGGATGACCCTGTACGTCGACGGGTCGATCACCGAGACAGTGTCAGAGTCACTGTTCGGCACGTATACGTACGACGGCATGCCCTTGACCGCGTCCGACAGCTGATTCGGCCGGTCCGCGAAGTACAGGTCGGCCGGGTCGTACGCGGGCATCCCCGCGAGCCCGGTGCGCAGCTGAATCGTCGGCGACGGCGAGGCTGGCGCGCTCGTCGTGCTGGTGCCGCGCGTGACGCTGGCCGCCGCCGCGCCTGCGTTGGGATTCGTGTTCTTGTCTGACGAGTCCGGGGCGATCAGCGCGTAGGCGGCGCCGAGGACGCCGACGGTGACCACGGCCACGGTGCCGCCGACAATGAACCGACGCCGGTTGTTCGTGTTCACCGACGTGCTACCTCCGGGGCTGAGACTGGCTGTGGAAAGAGGGCGGAAGCAGTGACGGCCTGCAGGCCGCGCGAGTGTAGGCCGTCCAGGATCGCGGGTAGCGCCTGAATCGTGCCGCTGTGGCCAAGATGCATCGAGACGACGTCGCCGGCGCGTACGACCGACAGTACGTTGTGCGTGATCGCGTCCACGCCGGGATCGGTGTAGTCCAACGAGTCGACGTCGTACGACAGTACCGTCGGATAACCAGCACGGACGGCTGCGGCACGAACCGTGGCCGTGGCGTGCTGCGCCTGCGACGGACGGAACCAGCGTCCGCGCGAGCCGACCAGCTTCTGCAGGCGTGCCGCGCAGTTCTCGATCTCGGCGTAGGCGGCGTCCGAGCTCAGCGCGTCGATGTTGATGTGATTTTCGGTGTGGTTACCGAGCTCATGGCCGCCATCGAGCACTCGGCGAGCCATCTCCGGGTACTGCCCGAGCCACCGGCCCACGGCCATCACGGTTACCCGTGCTCCAGCGCGCTCGACCTCCGAGAGGAGTGCGGTGGCGAGCGCGGGAGGGCCGTCGCCGTGGAACGTCAGCGCTACGCCGTTGGTGACGGGAGCGAGCTGCGTTGGCGTGCTCGTAGCCGGTGGCGTGCCAGTTGGGGACGGGCTGCCTGCGGCGGTTGGAGTACTTGGGCGCGAGGTCCTGGAAGCGGCATTGCTACCGGTGTTGCTGCCTGAGGACGAGCAGCCCTCGGCCAACGCGGCGACGGCGCAGACCGACCACGCGGCACGCAACGTGTCCCTGCGTGACCATCGCTTTGCGTCATGCGGATCGTCGGGGCCCGGGACACTCACGCTGCGACCTTACGTGACGCCGTGTCAGCGGCCAATCGGCTCTTTCGGCCAATCGAGTGAAGGATTCAGTCTTCGGAGGGATTGGCCCACAGTTCCTGCACGCCGATACCGAGTTCGGCGAGCATTCGGCGCAGCAACGGCAGCGACAGCCCGATCACGTTCGACGGATCGCCGCCGATCGACTCGACGAACGAGCCGCCGATGCCGTCGAGCGTGAACGCTCCGGCAACGCGCAGCGGCTCGCCGGTCGCCACATAGGCGTCGATCTCGGCGTCGGAGACGTCGGCGAACTGCACCAGGGTCGCCGCCAACTCGGCGATTTCGCGCCAGCCCGCGCCAGCCTCCGCACCGCCGTCTGAATCTGAGTCCGCATCAGACGCTTGGGCTCGCGTGTCGATCAGGCAGTGCCCGGTGACCAGCACGCCCTCACGGCCGCGCATCGCCTTCCAGCGACCGATGGCGTCCTCGGGGTCGGCCGGCTTGCCGAGGGCCTTGCCGTCCAGGTCGAGCACCGAGTCGCAGCCGATTACGAGTGCCCCCGGCCCGACTCGCTCGGCGACCGCGCGCGCCTTCGCCTGCGCGAGCACGAACGCCAGCTCGGCGGGGGAGGTCACATCGAAGGCGTCCTCGTCTACGCCGCTGACGATCGCCTCCGGCGCGAAGCCCGCGTTACGCAGCAGCGTCAGGCGGGCCGGCGATTGCGAGGCCAGGACCAGTCTCAAGTCAGTCATTTCTCAGATCATCATCGTCATCGCGGGAAGGCGGACGCACGCCAGCCGTCGGGAGAGTGTGACAGACCTCGGCGAACGTGGCGAGAACGGTCCGTCCACCCGGACGACTTCGGTCGCGCGGCAGGCTCACCGCTGACCGTTGATCGCGTCGCGATTACCGCGAGCAGAGCGGCGAGCTCTTCCGGCGTGGGCTCTCCGCGCTCGACGCGCAGAGTCGCCTCGGATGCCGCAGCCGCGTCATCGGTCTTCTCAGGGTTAGCCATTGCCGGGTTAGTCGTCACAGCGGGATGTTCCCGTGCTTCTTCGGCGGCAGTTGCGCGCGCTTGGTGCGCAACGTGCGCAGCGCGCGCGTGATGAATGCCCGAGTCTGCGAGGGCTCGATCACCGAGTCCACGTATCCGCGCTCCGCCGCCGTCCACGGGTTCAGCAGCGTGTCCTCGTACGCCGTGATCAGCTCAGCGCGCTTCGCCGCCGGGTCGTCCGCCGCCGCGATCTCACGCTTGTTCAGGACGTCTACCGCGCCCTGCGCGCCCATCACCGCGATCTGCGCGGTAGGCCACGCGACGTTGACGTCTGCGCCGAGATGCTTGGAGCCCATGACGTCGTACGCGCCGCCGTACGCCTTACGCGTGATGACGGTGACCATGGGCACCGTCGCTTCCGCGTACGCGTACAGCAGCTTCGCGCCGCGCCGGATGATGCCGTTCCACTCCTGATCCGTGCCCGGCAGGAATCCCGGCACGTCCACGAACGTCACGATCGGGATGTTGAACGCGTCGCAGGTACGGATGAACCGCGCGGCTTTCTCGGAGGCGTTGATGTCCAGGCAGCCGGCGAACTGCATCGGCTGGTTCGCGACGATGCCGACCGAGTGCCCCTCGACCCGGCCGAAGCCGACTACGACGTTCGGCGCGTAGAGCGCCTGGACCTCGACAAAGTCGCCCCCGTCGAGGACGTGCTCGATGACGCGGTGCATGTCGTACGGCTGGTTCGCCGAGTCCGGGATCAGCGTGTCCAGCTCGAGATCGACCTCGGAGGTGGTCAGGTCGTCATCGACCGCGAAGACCGGCGGGTCCTCCAGGTTGTTCTGCGGCATGAACGACAGCAGGCTCTTGACGAACTCGAAGGCGTCCTTCTCGTCGGCCGCCTGGTAATGCGCGTTGCCCGACTTGGTGTTGTGCGTGTGCGCGCCGCCGAGCTCCTCGAAGCCGACGTCCTCGCCGGTCACCGTCTTGATCACGTCCGGGCCGGTGATGAACATGTGCGAGGTCTTGTCGACCATCACGATGAAGTCGGTCAGCGCGGGGGAGTACACCGCCCCGCCGGCCGCCGGTCCGACAATCAGCGAAATCTGCGGGATCACCCCGGAGGCGTGCACGTTTCGCCGGAACACCTCGCCGAACGCACCGAGCGCGACCACACCCTCCTGGATACGCGCGCCGCCGCCGTCGTTGATGCCGATCAGCGGGCAGCCGATCTTCATCGCCAGGTCCATCACCTTGGTGATCTTCTCGCCGTTGACCTCGCCGAGCGAGCCGCCGAAGACGGTGAAGTCCTGCGAGAACAGGCAGACCGGCCGGCCGTCGACGGTGCCGTAACCGGTGACCACGCCGTCGGTGTACGGCCGGTCCTTCTCGATGCCGAAGTTCGTCGACCGGTGCCGGGCCAACTCGTCGAGCTCCTGGAAGGAGCCCTCGTCGAGCAGCAGCTCGATCCGCTCCCGCGCGGTCAGCTTGCCCTTGGCGTGCTGCTTCTCCACGCCCCTTGTCGAACCCGCGTGCACGGCCTCGTCCAAATGCGTACGCAGCAGCGCCAGTTTGCCCGCAGTCGTGTGGATATCGATCTCTTCAGCCATCGTCGCTCGTGTACTCCCTACAACGAGTGTCTTTCGGTCCTCCCGTCGGCGGGACGCGCCGTTCCGGGGGCTGCTGTCAATGTATACGTTCGGCCATAGGCTGCCGCCATGGCCTCCGTCTACAACGATCTCAACCGTCCGCCGTTGAACGAGCAAAGCCTGCAACGTGCGCTGATGGTGCCTGGGGGATTCGTCTCGGCGTTACGCGTCCTGCCCGAAGTCGACTCGACCAACACCGCGTTGCTCGGAGCCGCCGCGGACGGCGCGCCGCACGCCTCCGTCGTCATCGCCGAGGCGCAGAACGCGGGCAAGGGACGGCTCGGCCGCACCTGGGTCGCGCCACCGCGCTCGGGGCTGTTCGTCTCGATCCTGCTGCGGCCGCAGATCCCGCCGAGCCGGTGGGGCTGGCTGCCGCTGCTTGCCGGCGTCGCGGCACGTTCGGCGGTCGCGTGCGTGTCAGAGCTGGAGGTCGCGCTCAAGTGGCCGAACGACCTGATCCTGGCTGGCGCCAAAGACGCGGATATCGATACTGCGTACGGAACGGACCGCAAGCTCGGCGGCATCCTCGCCGAGCAAGGCGGTAACGAGGCCGAGCCGTACGTTGTCGTCGGTATCGGCATTAACGTGACATTGCGCGCTGACGAACTCCCGGCGCCGCACGCCACGTCGCTCTTACTCGCCGGCGCGAAAGTCACCGATCGCGACACGATTCTGCGGGTCCTGCTTCGCACTTTCGGGTCCTGGTACACCGATTGGGCCGCCGCAGACGGCGACGCCGAAGCCAGCGGACTGGCCGCCGCGTACCGCGTCGCGTGCGCCACGATCGACCGGCCGGTGCGCGCCGAATTGCCAGGTGGGGTAACGATTTCCGGTCACGCCACCGACCTCGACGCCGACGGCCGGCTCGTCGTGCGCACTGCTGATGGCACCTCGACGCCAATTGGCGCTGGAGATGTTGTGCACTTGCGATAAGCGCAGTAATAGCGCGTGGTCACCTGAACGTGCCAGGATTCGCGCATACACGTGCCATACACAGCAGTGGCCGGATCCAATCGCCGGTCCGGAACACATTCCAAGAGGGGACGAAGACTGACATGGGGTATCCCGAGCGGCTGCTCAGCGAGGGCGAGCGAATAGATCTTCAGCTGCGTCCGCACTGGAAGGCCCTGGTGCTGCCGGTGATCATGCTCATCCTCACCTTCGGCGTCGGCGGGTTCCTCGTCGCCATCTCGCCTAAGCACGGCACCGGCGCGCAAGCCAGCTGGATCGCCATCGGTGTCGTCGCACTGGCGATCATCGTCTGGTTCGTCGCGCGGCCGTGGATCACGTGGATGAATACGAACTACGTCATCACCAACCGCCGCCTGATCATCCGGCTCGGCTGGATCCACCGCGTCGGCCGGGACATCCCGCTGGAGAAGGTCAACGACGTCTCGTTCCGGCACGACTCGCTGCTGGACCGGATGCTCGGCTGCGGCACGCTCGTCGTCGAGTCCGCCGGTGAGCACGGCCAGGTGGAGCTGGACGACATCCCGCACGTCGAGGAGACGCAGCGCGAAGTCGCCTCCCTCATCTCCGGTGACCCAGCAGCGCACATTCGCCAGGACTAGCTGGCACTTCTCGCCCGATCCGTCGCGCGCGCCGACCCTCCCACCGCGGCTCGCCAAAGATCCCGGAGCGGACGGGATCGCCACGAAGCGGTATTGTTGCAGTCCGTACGCCTCCGGATGCGGCCGGTGGCACAATTCGACTCCCACCGGGACCGGCCGGGACAATTCAGCCCCGGTCGGCCTTCCCCACCACCCTTGCGACGAGTAGGTGAGTCAGGTCACCGGAGCGCACGACGTCACCAGGCCGCGGCCGGGCTCGGAGGCCCATGCCGCGGCGCGGTTACGCGCTTTGACCGGCTTCGCGAAGTCGATGGCCGCGGCGCACTCGGTCGAGGACGTCATACGCATCGCCGCCCGCGAAGCCCAACGCGACCTGCGCGCCGCGGTCGCCTCGATCTCCATGTGGGAGCGGCAGACCGGCCGGCTGCGGGTCCTGGCCAATTACGGCAAGCTGGCGGCCGGCGAGGCGCCCTTCCCGAAGGACGAGTCGTACCCGGTCTCCGACTTCCCCGAGATCCTGCTGAGCGAGGACGACCTCGGCCCGTGGATCCAGGTCGCCGACGATGAGTATGGCGACCCCAAGCGCGTATCCATGCTGCGGCGCCGTGGGCGTCACTGCGCGCTGATAGCCCCGATCGTTTACAACGGCCGCGCCTGGGGCGAACTGTTCGCCGCGCGCACCATCGACCAGCCTGTGTACGACAGCGAGGACGTCAACTTCGCCGCCGCGCTCACCGCGCAGATAGCCGCCGGGCTGGCCAAGGCCGACCACGTGCGCCAGATCGAGCGCTTGGCCTACACCGACCAGCTCACCGGCCTCGCGAACCGCCGTTCCTTCGACGCACGGCTCGACGCGGCGATCGACCGCCACGCCAGCGACGGCACCGTCGTCTCGCTCATCGTCTGCGATGTCAACGGCCTGAAGCGCATGAACGACGGCCACGGCCACGACCACGGCGACGCGCTGCTCGTGCAGCTTGCCGGCGTCATGTCAGCCGCCGCAGCACTGCTGCCCGGCTCGCTGGCCGCGCGGCTCGGCGGTGACGAATTCTGCGTCCTGATCGAGGGGTACGGCGCGGACGACGCGGTGCGCGTCGCCGAAGAGCTATGCAATCTGGCGCTGACCGTGCGCGGCGGCGAGGGCGTTGCGTGTGGCGTCGCGTCTACCGGTGACCGGATAGGCGACGTGATAACGCGTGACCGGCTCTTCCGCCTCGCCGACGCAGCGCAGTACCGCGCCAAGCGCTCGCGTTCGTTGCATCCAGTCGTCGCAGGGCGTGGACAGCCGCCGGACGCCGCAGTCTTCTCGCTGCCTCCCGCACGCACCGCGCCGCCGATGCCCGGTGCCCCCGTGCCGGATCGCCGCGCTTACCGGGGGCGCAGCGGTATAGCAGTCGAGGCGTTACTCACCGAAGCCTTCTCAGCGCTCGACGAGGAGGCACGTCGCACGGCGTCCGCCGTCCCGACGGTGGACCGTGTCGAGGTGATCGCAGACGTGGTAGCGCGCGGCCTAGACGCAGCGTCTTGGTACATCTACAGCAAGCCGGGCGCGTCCGAACCGCTCAGCGTCGTGCGGTACTCGGTGTACCGGACGCCAGCGGAGCCGGGTTCGGTTGACGACGACGTGATGCCAGGCGCGCAGCAGCCGGTCGGGCCGGAGCACTTCACCGGCATCGAGGACGTGCTGCTCCGCGGCGGCGAGTACACCGAACTGGCCAACGGCGGCTTCGACAGCGAACCGGGCAACGGATACGCCGACGACTTGCCGCCAGGCGCGGCGAAGCTCGCGGCAGCCGGATACACCGGCGCGCTAACCATCGGATCGAGCGCACCGGATCACTCGCAGTGGTTGATCGCCGTCCTGCTGGACTCGATCTCCAAGCAGCCGACGCCGGCGGTGCCGCTACTACGTGCCCTGCTCTCCGCAGCTTTGCTTCGATAGTGCGTTAATCGCTTCCTGACAACGCTGTCTGACGCGGCGTCACCTCTGCGCTGCTCCCGTCATTGCTCCGCGGCGTCGAAGGGCAGCGTCAGCGTACGTAGCAAGTCGGCCAACGTCGCGAGCCGGTCCGTAGGCAGCGCGGCGAGCAGTTCGCGTTCGTTCTTCAGCAGTCCGGCTAACGCGTCGTCAGTGAGCTCTCGACCGGCGTCGGTCAGCCGTACCAGCACGCCGCGTCGGTCCGCCGGATCGGGGCCGCGCACGACGAGCTCGCGCGCGGCGAGACGGTCGATCCGGTTCGTCATGGTGCCCGAGGTGACCAGGGTCTGCGTCAGCAACTGGCCGGGAGAGAGCTGGTACGGCTCGCCGGCCCGGCGCAGCGCGGATAGCACGTCGAACTCCCAGGATTCGAGCGCGTGCTCGGCGAAGGCGGTGCGCCGCGCGCGGTCGAGGTGCCGGGCCAGCCGGGTCACGCGGCTGAGCACTTCGAGCGGCCGCACGTCCAGGTCGGGACGCTCCCGGCGCCACGCGGCGACCAGTCGGTCTACCTCGTCCCGCGCTGCTTCAGCCATGCTCGTTGCGTGCCCTTTCCAGTCGGACCTTTCGATCAGTCTATCAAGACACTTGACACCGAGTATCTTGACGTCGAGATACCTCGCTGCCAGGATGCTCTTGGTATCTTGATGTCGAGATAAAAGGGGAACTCGCCATGCCGGCGAAGACTCACGCGGATCACTCGAATCAGTCGACGACCTGGGATCCCTCGCGCTACCTGCGCTACGCGGACCAGCGTGCGCGTCCCTACGAGGACCTGCTCGCCCGCGTCCACGCCGAGAACCCGCAGCGAGTCGTCGACCTCGGCTGCGGCCCCGGCAACGTCACCACGCTGCTCGCCGAGCGCTGGCCCGAAGCGAGCGTGCTCGGCCTCGACAGCTCCGCGGAGATGATCGACGCGGCCGCCGCGCGTGCGATCCCCGGCCGACTCGCCTTCGAACGCGCAGACCTACGAGAGTGGCGCGCGCAACCGCCGGTAGACGTGCTGATCACGAACGCGACACTGCAATGGGTTCCCGGCCACCTCGAACTGCTGCCGACGCTGCTCGGCCAGATCGATCCCGGCGGCTGGTTCGCGATGGGTGTCCCCGGCAACTTCGGCGCGCCCTCGCACACGCTGCTCACCGGCTTGCAGCGGGACAGCCGCTGGTCGGATCGGTTCACTGGCGACCAGTTCCGGCCGTTCTCGCACGAGCCCGCCGAATACCTACGCGCGCTCACCGCAGCAGGCGGGGAAGCCGAGGTATGGGAGACCACGTACTACTACGTGCTGCCGGGTGTGAACGGAGTCCTCGACTTCGTTTCGTCCACCGCGCTGCGCCCCGTTCTCACCGAACTCGGCGGCCCCGGCACCGACGCGGCGCGTGAGTTCGTCGATGCGTACGCAGACGCGCTGCGTACCGCGTACCCGCCCGAGCTGTTCGACGGCCGTACGGTCCAGATCCTGCCCTACCGTCGGCTGTTTGCCACCGTGCACATCCCCGCGTAATCCGCTAACGCGCCTCGCCGCCGCGCTTACGCGTCAACAGGCGCGGATTGTGCTCCAGGCCGGATAGTCCGTTCCAGGACAGGTTCACCAGGTGCGCGACTACTTCGTCCTTGGTCGGGTGGCGCTCGTCGAGCCACCACTGGCCGGTGAGCGCCACCATTCCGACGAGCATCTGCGAGTACATCGCGCCAAACGCCGGGTCGTAGCCGCGGTTGGAGAACTCCACGCCGAGGATGTGCTCGACCCGGGTGGCGATGTCGCTGATCAGCGACGCGAAGTTGCCCGTGGACGCGGCCACCGGCGAGTCGCGCACCAGGATCCGGAAGCCGTCGCTGTGCGACTCCACGTAATTCAGCAAGGCGAAAGCGGCCTGCTCAAGCAGTTCGCGCGGATGCCCTGCGGTCAGTGCCGAGGTCACCATGTCCAGCAAGGTGCGCATCTCGCGGTCGACGACGACCGCGTACAGGCCTTCCTTACCGCCGAAGTGCTCGTACACGACCGGCTTGGAGACCCCGGCCTTGGCCGCGATCTCCTCCACGCTGGTCGCGTCGAACCCGCGCTCCGCGAACAGCGTCCGGCCGACGTCGAGTAGCTGCTCGCGGCGTTCTTTGCCGCTCATCCGGACTCGGGGCGGGCTGTGTCCGTGCGTCGTCACCGGGTCATCATGCCGTATGTGTGACAAACCAGACGGCGTGTCTCGCCCGTGTTTCACGCACGGCGTGCGGCAATCCGCTCCGGGGTCGGCCAGCGCACATCACGCACCCAGCCGAACTTCTCGAAGATCCAGATGATCCGGGCGCTGGAGTCCACCTGTCCGCGCAGCACGCCGTGCCGGGCCGAGGTCGGGTCGGAGTGGTGCAGGTTGTGCCAGGACTCGCCCATCGAGAGCACGGCCAGCCACCAGACGTTGCCGGACTTGTCGCGGGACTTGAACGTGCGCTCGCCGGCCGCGTGGCAGATCGAGTTGATCGACCAGGTCACGTGGTGCAGCAGGCCGATGCGGACCAGCGAGCCCCAGAAGAACGCGGTCACCGCGCCCTGCCAGGACCACGCCCACAGCCCGCCGATCAGCGGCGCAATGAGCAGCGAGGCCACGGTCAGCAGCACGAACGATCGCGACACCTTCACGATCGCCGGGTCCTTGATCAGGTCGGGAGCGTACTGTCGCGGGTCGGTCTGCTCGACGTCGAACAGCCAGCCCATGTGCGCGTAGAGCAGGCCCCTCGTCAAGGCCGGGATGCTCGTGCCGTATCGCCACGGGGAGTGCGGGTCGCCGTCCTGGTCCGAGTAACGGTGGTGTTTGCGGTGGTCGGAGACCCAGCGGATCACCGGTCCCTCGGCGGCCAGCGACCCGGCGATCGCGAGCGCGACACGCAGCGGCCTGTTGGCCTTGAACGAGCTGTGGGTGAAGTAGCGGTGGTACCCGATGGTGACGCCGTGCCCGGAGATGTAGTACATCGCGATCATGATCACGATGTCGTGCCAGCCGAGGCCCCAGCCCCAGGCGAACGGGACCGCCGCCAGCACGGCCAGGAACGGAATGCCGATGAACAGCGCGATCGCGGTCCGTTCCTTGAACGTGAGCTGCAGGCCGCCCAACGTGCCGATGTGCAGTGCCTCGTCGGCGCTCTCGACGATAGAAGGGGCGGTGTCGCGGGCGGCGCGCGCCTCGGTGGAAGCAGTCATCGGCGAGTCGGATCCCTTTCGAGCACGGTGTTTCGAGCATGTCTCAGTCAGGGATCTCAAAGACCCCTACGCTTCCGTAAGTTACGGACGCGTAGGTGTTCCGGCAAGTGGACGCCACTGACGGCGCGTCAGCTCCTAGCCATTCCTAACCACGCACTTAGCTGACCGATACCGCCTCATGCAGCGCCGGAGCCAGGTGCGATGGCTCGACCGCCTCAACGCGCACGGCGTCGCAACCAACCCACTCGGCAGCTTCACGCAGCGCCCGCGCCATCGGCTCTACGACCTTCGCCGAGGCCAGCGAGACCTGACGGCCGATCAGCGTGGTTCCCTCACGTGCCGGATCGACGCGGCCGACGAGTTGGCCGCCGTGTAGCAGAGGCATCACGTAGTAGCCATGTATCCGCTTCGGCTTCGGCACGTACGCCTCCAGCCGATGCGTAAAGCCGAAGATCCGCTCAGTACGCGCCCGATCCCAGATCAGCGAGTCGAAGGGGGAGAGCAGCGTCGTGCGGTGCCGCCCACCGGCACCGGCCTCCAGCGCTGCCAACGCCTCCGGGTCTGCCCACGCGTCCTTGTCCCAGCCGTCCACCTCGACCGGCACCAGCCCAGCTTCCTCGGCGAGCGCCGGGAAGTCCTTGAGATTGCGCACCCGGTGGTA
Source organism: uncultured Actinomycetota bacterium (assembly GCA_963714445.1). Classification (GTDB taxonomy): domain Bacteria; phylum Actinomycetota; class Actinomycetes; order Streptomycetales; family Catenulisporaceae; genus Actinocrinis. The sequence continues at coordinate 9,434 of CAVQPP010000209.1, read as the reverse complement.
CTCGACGAGGTCCGCGCGCGTCGCCACGCCCATCGCGCGCCCGGCGAGCGTGATCATGCGCACGGAGCATGCGTGGTCGTCGAGGTCGTCGTGCAGCAAGTGCGCCGGGATCGCGCGCTCCGGTAGGTCGTAGACGCGCCGCCAACCGCGCCGCTCGACGCACACGACCTCGCCGGTGGCCAGCAGCCGTTCCACACCCAGCTTCACGTCCGACCAGTCCCACCACCCCGGCGTCTTGCGCGCCCCGCCGAGCTCACTCGTGGTGAGCGGCCCCTCGGCGGTCAACCGCGCGATGATCTCGCGCATCGTCTCGTCCGAAATGTTCTCGCTGCCCCAGACGCCGCGCTTCCGGTGGTACTCGCGGCGGCGCAAGGCCATCACCGGCCACTCCTCGACGGGGAGGACGCAGGCCGCGTGAGACCAGTACTCGAAGGTGCGTGCCGCCCCCGGCTGATGCGTCCAGTACGCCGTGTGGATCGCGTCACGTCCGATCGGCCCGAGGCGCGAGAACGGGACCAGTTCCTGCGAGCGGGCCAGCACCGAGATCGTGTCCAGCTGAACCGCGCCGAGCAGCCGCAGCACGCCGGACACCCCGGCCCGCCGGTTGATCGCGCCGAGCAGTCCCTGCGCCCGCAACGCCGCGCGGCGCGCCTCGTCAGAGGACAGAGTCGTTCCCATGTGGCGACCCTAGCTGCCTGCACCGACAAGATTGCCGCCGGTGATCCGCTCGATCGCGACACCGCCCGACGATCGATTGTGCTCGAATTCACATGCTCGACCCGCGAGTCACGGATGACCTAAGCGTGGGCGTCCGTGCAGGTAAACGGCATCGTCAAGCCGCCCGCGATTGACAACCTGTGGCCACTGACGCCCCGTTGCCTACATCCCGATAGCACCACCCGGCTGCGAGCACTGTGGCCAGGGTCATATAATCGTCAGGCAGACAGGAAGTACTGCACGAAAGCAAAACATCGCGTGGGGAGCCGGAGCAGCCTTCCCACCTCCGCGACCGAACGCCCCATCGCCGTGGCAAGCGTCGAGGAATTTCCGCTACGCCACCCCGCTCAACCGAGCGATGGATGAGCCGAGTAGGACGCGTCGAAGGAACCCGTGAGCGAGCCCACCATGACTACAAACGCGCTGACTCCTGCCGCCACAGCCTCCAACATTCCGCCGCGCATTCTCGTCATCGGCGGCGGATACGTCGGGATGTTCACTGCCCAGCGGATCCTCAAGCAGCTCAAGCGCGGCGAGGCGGTCGTGACCGTCGTCGACCCGCGCCCGTACATGACTTACCAGCCGTTCCTGCCCGAGGCCGCCGCGGGCTCGATCGCCCCGCGCAACCTGGTCGCCCCGCTGCGCCGGGTACTCAAGGGCCCGAACGCCGAAGTGATCACCGGCCGGGTGGTCTCGGTCGACCACTCCCGCAAGTCCGCCCGGATCGCGCCGAACACCGGCGGCGCCTACGAGTTGTCGTTTGATCAGCTCGTCGTAGCGGTCGGCTCGGTGCCGCGCACCCTGCCCATCCCGGGCCTGGCCGAGCACGGCATCGGCTTCAAGCAGGTCGAAGAGGCCATCAGCCTGCGCAACCACGTGATCGGGCAGATCGACCTGGCCGACTCCATCCAGGACCCGGCGCTGCGGCGCAAGGCACTGACCTTCGTCTTCGTCGGCGGCGGCTTCGCCGGCGTCGAGGCGATCGCCGAGATGGAGGACATGGCCCGGGACGTGTCCAAGTGGTACGACAACGTCGAGCCGGAGGACATGCGCTGGCTCCTGGTCGAGGCCGCGGACCGGATCCTGCCCGAGGTCGGCCCGGAACTCGGCGTGTGGACGGCCGAGGAGCTGCGCAAGCGCGGCATCCAGATCAAGATGAAGACGTTCCTCAACTCCTGCGTCGACAACCACGTCGTGCTGTCCGACGGCACCGAGCTGGACGCGTCGACCGTGGTGTGGACCGCGGGCGTCAAGCCGAACCCGGTCGTCGCGCAGCCTCGGCATCCCGCTCGGCCCGAAGGGCCACGTGGACGCGCAGGCCAACCTGCTCGTCACCGGTTTCGACCACGTGTGGGCGGCCGGCGACTGCGCGCAGGTGCCGGACCTGTCCAAGAGCCCGGGCAACTGGTGCTCCCCGTCCGCGCAGCACGCGGTTCGTCAGGCCAAGCGGCTCGCCGAGAACATCGTGGCGTCGCTGCGCGGCAAGACCGTCCAGGACTACGTGCACAAGCACGTCGGTTCGGTGGCCGGCCTCGGCATCGGTAAGGGCGTCGCGAACGTGTACGGCATAAAGCTGCGCGGCTGGCCCGCCTGGCTCATGCACCGCGCGTACCACGTCAGCCGGGTGCCCACCTTCAACCGCAAGGTGCGCGTGTGCATCGACTGGCTGCTGGCCGGGTTCTTCCGTCGTGAGGCCGTTTCGCTGACCTCCTTCGAGAACCCGCGCGAGGAGTTCGCGTTCGTGGCGATCCCGGCGGCGCTGCCGAAGCAGGCGGCCCCCGCCGCCGTCGAGCAGGTGAACGGCAAGGCGCCGGAGAAGACGATCGAGACAGTGTCTGTCTGAACCGACGCGGTCTCACTGCCGCCGTCTGAACAGGCGTCGTTTGAACTACAGCAGTGTGATCGTCGGGACATCAGACAGGCATGATCCCTTCGATTTCAACCTGCGCATGTTCTGATTGCTGCGAACGCAGGTGCGGCGTTTCACAATGGTCCTGTGACTGTTGTGGAGCCCGCACCGGCGTTCGCCATCGACGCACAGCGATGGCCTGATCTGGTCAGCGTGCCACCTGCCGGATTGAAGGCCAGGGTGGCGCGCAAAGTCTTCGCCCGAGCCGTGGCGCACCTTCCGCTGCGCGTCGTCGGGCCCTCTGGCCGACGGCTCGGCGGGGGCGGTGACGAGCGTTCCGCCGTGATGAGGCTGAACCGTCCGCGTGAGTTCTTCGCTCGTTTGGGCGTACACGGGCTGATTGGCTTCGGCGAGGCGTACCAGACCGGAGCCTGGGACGCCGACGACTTGGCCGCCGTACTCGGCGCGTTCGCCCGACGCATCGCAGACGTGGTGCCGCGTCCGATACAGAAGCTGCGTGGCCTTTACGTAGCGCACTTCCCGTCCGACGAAGACGGCACGCCGACCAACGCTCGGCGCAACATCGAGCGGCATTATGACCTGTCTAATGACCTGTTCGAGTTATTTCTCGACGAGTCGATGACGTACTCCAGCGCCATGTACGGTCCGGCTCAGGCCGCAGCCGGATACCAGCCGCATCAGTCGGATCTGTCGGATCATCAGGACGCCGAATTGCGCGCGTTGCACGAGGCCCAGCTACGCAAGATCGACTCGATCCTCGACGCGGCCGGCGTACGCGAGGGCTCTCGGGTCCTGGAGATCGGTTCCGGCTGGGGCGCGCTGGCGATCCGCGCGGCAGGGGAGCGGGGCGCGTGCGTCACGACGCTGACCCTTTCGAAGGAGCAGAAGGAACTGGCCGAGCAGCGCATCGCGCAAGCCGGGCTCAGCGATCGCATCGAAGTCCGGCTCGAGGATTATCGCGAGGTCGGGCCGCCGGCAGGTGCTCCCGGATACGACGCGATCGTGTCAGTCGAGATGATCGAAGCGGTCGGCGCGCGTTACTGGCGCGACTACTTCGAGACCATCGACCGGCTGCTCGCCCCCGGCGGTCGTGCGGCAGTGCAGTCGATCACCATGTCACATCATCGGATGCTGGCCACCCGGAAGACGTACACGTGGATTCACAAGTACATCTTCCCGGGCGGCCTGATCCCCTCGGTGACCGCGATCGAACAGGCGCTGCGTGCCCGCACCCGGCTGCGGCTGGTGCGCCGCCTCGACTTCGGCGAGGACTACGCGCGCACGCTGCGCATCTGGCGCGAGCGTTTCGAGGAGCGCTGGCCGGCGATCAACGCGCTCGGCTTCGACGAGGTCTTCCACCGCACCTGGCGTTTCTACCTCGCCTACTGCGAGGCCGGATTCGCCTCCGGGTACATCGGCGTCTCGCAGCTCACTTTTGCCCGCTGACCGAGCTCAAGCAGGACGCGGGCAGGCGATTGACGTCGGCGTGGTAGTTCACGCTCATGGCGCCTTGCCAGTTCGACGTGCCGACGCCGGTGAAGTTGATGAACAGCGACGTGCCCGGCGGCATGGCGGACGGCGTGATGATCGTGGTGTACGGATCGCTGCCGGCGGGACGGGTGTAGCCGGTGAGAACCTTGCTGATCACCGGCATCCCGTCTATGCGCAGGAAGCAGTTCGCGCCCTGGGTGACGATCGCGCTCACTCCGGCACGCGCGAGCACTTGCTGCATCAGGGCCGGATCCTGGTACTCCCGCACGGTCAACGTCACTGTCGAGTCGGCATTCGTATGTACGGACCACGCAGCCAGGTCTACGTTGACCACCTGACTCTGCGGCGGAGCGTATGCCACGACCGGTTGCCCGCTCGAGCCGCTTAGCGGCAGCGCGATCGCCAGGCTCGCACCGAGCACGCCGACCGCCGCGGCTGCGGCGATCGACCTGCGTCGCGTGCGCAGTCGGCGTCCGCGCGCGGTGATTTCGTCGACCGGTCGCTGCATGCGCACGGTGCTGAGCGAGCCGTCGACAAGGTCAAGAATGTCGCTGTCGTTCATGACGAGGGGGTCTCCTGTTCGACGCGGTTGGCGAGCCGACCGCGCAACGTCGCGACGGCCCGCGCGAGGTGTGCCGTGACCGTGCCGGGCGCTATGCCGAGCGTCCGCGCGGTGGTCTCGGTATCGAGGTCGAGGAAAACCCGCAGGGCAACCACCTCGCGTTGCCGCGTAGGCAGTGCACGCAGCGCAGCGAGGATCTGCTCATCGAGCAGCGTTACCGCATCGATGCCCGCGTTAACGTCCACGGTCGCTGCGTCTTGTCCATCCCACGCGACTTCACGCCGCCGCCGACGCCACCACGACACGTGCGTATTCAGCGCGGTGCGCACGACCCAGGCCTGCGGAGCCGGATGGCGGCTCACCTTCCGCCAGGATGCCCACGCCTTCGCGAAGGCCTCCGCAACCAACTCCTCGGCCAGCAAGCGATCACCCACCGACGCGTAAACCGCGCGCAGGCAACCATCCCGCGAGGTCAGGTAGAACTCTGCGAACTCCCCGGATTCCTGTTCCACACCCCACTTACGCATCGGGGCCCCGATCCGCTTACCGTTTCGCTCACCATTCGCCAGCTACCGGCAATCGACGGCGACATCCCCTTCGATCATCGGCACGCGCACCGGCTCCGACTCCGCCACCGCTTCCGTCCGCACAGCTTCCGTCCGCTCCGCGGGCTTGCGGGTCGAGAGCCAACTGCCGACGAGCACCAGCGGGAAGCCGACCGCGACGCCAACCGTGAACGGCTCGCTGAGCACGACCATCCCCAGCACGACAGCCACTGCCGGGTTAATGAACGTGATGATCGTGGAACGCACCGGACCGATCTCGGCGATCAGCGCGAAGAACAACAGGAACGCCGACGCGGTGCACACCAAACCCAGCGTCAAAATCGCCGCGATCACGTTGGCGTGCGGCCAAGTGTGCGGATGGCCGAACACCGCCGCCGGCAGGTACGCCACCGCGACGCCGGTCAGCGCGAGCGCGAGTACAGCCAGCGCCGGCACGTCGGCCAACTTCCGGTCGGCGATGATCGGGGCGACCGCGTAACCCACGGCGACGAGCAGCACTTCCCCCATGTGCAACGGCGACGCGTTACCGACGTCCAGACCGACGACCGCCGCGACGCCGATCATCCCGATGGCCAGACCGAGTAGCCGCCGTGGATCGAGCGCCGTGTGATCGCCGAGCCGCCAGGTGACCAGCGTGGCGATGAGGGGGACGGCCGCGATCAGCAGCCCGGCCAGGCTGCTGCTGATGTGCTGCTCGGCGTCGCCGAGCAGGAACCACGGTCCGCCGATCTCCAATACCGCGAAGGCGAGCAGCGGCCGCCACGCGTGCAGTGCAGGCCGGATCAGCCCCCGGCGCAGCGCGATCGGCAGCAGGATCGCCGCGGCGATGAATGTACGCGCGAAGACCAGGAACGGCGCGCTGACGCCTTCTACCGCGATCTTGATGAAAAGGTACGGTATGCCCCAGATCACGGACATCGCGCTGAACAGCAGCCAGCCACGTCTCGACATGTAACTCCCCTCGGTGCTGTGTGCAGGTTACGACATGCCACCGACGAAAGTCCTGAAAAATCTCGGCAGCAGTTGTCGGATCCCGGTCGCCCCGTTCGAGGACCAAGCAGAGACCCCGCTCAGGGACCGAACGAAGGAGACCGAAATGGCCGCCACCTGCACCCCCGCCGCCCGGATCACCAAGTCGCTGCTCGGCTACGGAGTGATCGCCGGACCGCTGTACGTCGTAGTCGCCATGACCCAAGCGCTCACTCGCGACGGCTTCGACCCGAGCAAGCACTCGTGGAGCCTGCTCAGCGACGGCGCCCTCGGCTGGATCCAGATCACGAACTTCGTCCTGACCGGACTGATGACCGTCGCAGCCGCCGTCGGACTGCGCCGCGCCCTGGCCGACGGCCCCGCGCGTAAGTGGGCACCGCGACTCATCGGTGCGTACGGCGCGGCCCTCATCGCGGCCGGGGCCTTCCGCGCCGATCCGGCGCAGGGCTTCCCCCTCGGCACTCCCGAGAAGACCGCGATCAGCTGGCACGGCATGCTGCACCTCGCGATCGGCGGCGCGGGCTTCCTCTGCCTGATCGCAGCCTGCTTCGTCCTGGCCCGGCGATACGCACGGGACGGCCGACGCGGAATGGCGCGGTTCTCCCGCGTCACCGGCGTGGTCTTCTTCGCCGGATTCGCGGGGATCGCCAGCGGCTCAAGCGGTCCGCTCACGCTGGCCTTCGTCGCGGCAGTCGTGCTCGTCTGCGCGTGGATCACCGTCACCTCTGTGCACTTTTACCGCATTACCGCCGCCTGATCTCGCCCCCTACCTCTACCGTCAAAACCATTAGATGCTGAAAGGAATCCCGCGATGCGTTACCTGATTCTTCTCAAGGCAGCCCAGGCCACCACCCCGCCGCCGCCGGAACTGATGGACGCCATCATGAAGCTCGGCGGCGAAGCCACCGCCGCCGGCGCCCTGCTCGACACCGCCGGCCTGCTCCCCAGCGCCGCCGGAGCGCGCGTCAGCCTCCAGGCCGGCAAGCTCAACGTCACCGACGGCCCGTTCGCCGAGGCCAAGGAGATGATCAGCTACGCGCTCTACGACGTGCGATCCAAGGAGGACGCCGTCGGTTGGGCCTCCCGCTTCCTCGCCCTTCACCGCGACCTGTGGGAAGGCTGGGAAGGCGACGCGGACGTGCTCAAGGTGATGGGTCCCGAAGACTTCGGCCAGCAGCCATAGCAGTAGGGCACAGTGCCGTGCCTAAGCGCCAGGGCACTCGCCGACACCGATAACGCATGCGAGGATCGGTAGCCGTGACCGTCACGGCTACCGATCCTCGTCGCGTCGTGGAGGCGGTATGGCGCACCGAATCCGCGCGGATCGTCGCTGCCTTGGCGCGCATGGTCGGCGACGTCGGCCTCGCCGAAGAACTCGCGCAGGACACCCTCGTCATCGCCCTCGAACAATGGCCGGACGACGGCATCCCGCACCAGCACGCTGGCGTGATCGTCGGCGTCGATGGCCACGCTAACCATTTCAAGCGGCGCCATGCACCCGACGAACTCGGGTATTTCCAGCGGCTCGACGTTCCCCACGAATTGTCGGCCGTCACCGGGGCGTGCCTAGCCGTAGCCAAGGCCAAATTCGGCGCCGTCGGCGGCTTTGACGCGCAAAACCTGCCGGTCGAGTTCAGCGACATCGACCTCTGTCTGCGCCTGACAGAACGCGGTTGGGCCTCCCTGCTCGAGCCCTCCGCCGTTCTGATCCACCACGAAGCCGCAACGCGCAAGGTAAGTCACGGGCAGGAGCGCCGCTACGCCTGCGAGGTAGCCTATTTCAAAGCCCGCTGGCGCCACCGCCTGCGCGCCGACCCCTATTTCCACCCCGCGCTGTCGCTGGATTGGCATGGCGCGGCGTTGGCCTGGACAAACGGGATTTGGCGGATGTCATTGACGGGAGCGTCAACTCTTGGCCCCTGACGCGCTCGCCAACCACCTATCAGCGCGGAGGTTCGCGGGAGCGCTCGCCGTGTCCTGCCCCGACGCCGTATAGCTTGCGAGGCTATGCGATGTGCTCCTGCCGTGAGTAACTGAGGGCCCTCCCGCATTTCAACATCGGCCATTGACGGCGCTGATTGAATTAGGCATGAAACGTAGATAGTGCTGGGGCAGTAGCGCGGATTGGCGAGAGACGAGCTGGGGTCAGTAATTCTGAAAGTACGAAATTTCCAGGGCTCCCGCAAGTCAGCAATGTGTAGTAACGCATTTGCCCAGCCTTCTGTCTGAATTTGGAAGAATTCCGATTGGCGATAGTATCGGCGATATTCTACTTGGAGAAGCTGGGCTGCCGCACAACTCGCCGAAACCTTACTTTTGGAATTACTGGGCAGTCGGCCGAAACTCGCGACCGGACCCAACGCCCCCGTTTTGGAGCGACAATGGAGACCGCATGCGCATACTCGTGACCGGCGGGGCTGGGTTCATCGGATCGGCGCTCGTCAGGCGCATCATCGAAAGCACCGAGCATGAGGTTCTCGTCTATGACAAGCTGACATACGCCGGCAACCTTGCGTCGCTGGCGCCAGTAGAGCGAGATGTGCGGTATTCATTCGTCCGCGCCGATATTTGTGATCCTCGGGCGGCGCGCGATGCGTTGCAGCGGTTCCGACCGGATTGGGTGATGAACCTGGCGGCGGAGAGCCATGTCGATCGTTCCATCGACGCGCCGGCGGCCTTCATCGAGACCAACCTCGTCGGCGCCTACGTGATGCTTCAGGCGAGCCTGGAGTATTGGCGCGGTCTCGACGCCGCCGCCAAATCCGCTTTCCGCTTTCATCATATTTCGACCGACGAAGTCTTCGGCTCGCTGGGATCGGAGGGGCGGTTTCGCGAAGATACGCCCTATGCGCCCAATTCGCCGTATTCGGCTTCCAAGGCGGGCTCCGACCATCTGGTGCGGGCGTGGCATCACACCTACGGCCTGCCGACGCTACTGACCAACTGCTCGAACAATTATGGGCCGTATCATTTTCCGGAAAAGTTGATCCCCTTGATGATCATCAACGCGCTGGAAGGCCTGCCGTTGCCCGTGTACGGACGTGGGGAGAACGTCCGCGATTGGCTGTTTGTCGAGGATCATGCCGAGGCGCTGTTGGAAATCGTCCGCGCCGGCCGCGTCGGCGAAAGTTACAACATCGGCGGGGACAGCGAGCGCCGAAATCTCGAAGTCGTCGAAACGATCTGCGATCTCGTCGACGAACTCGCTCCCGGACGGCGGCGTGATGCGCGGCGCGCC
>CAVQPP010000208.1:0-16434 GCA_963714445.1 uncultured Actinomycetota bacterium | reverse complement strand
GTCCGGCGCATGGCGGACTCGAAGGTTCTCAATGAAGAGCGCCTCAATGAAGAGGACGGCTTCGATCGTGCTGGTTTCGATTACGACGTGCTGATCATCGGCAGGGGTTTCGGCGGCTCTGTCACTGCGCTGCGGCTGACGGAGAAGGGCTATCGCGTGGCCGTGCTCGAGGCCGGCCGGCGCTTGCCCGACCACGAATTCCCGAACACGTCCTGGCACATCAAATTTCCTCTTCGCCCCCGGCCTCGGCATGTACGGCATCCAGCGAATGGATTTCCTCGACGACGCACTGATCCTGGCCGGCGCGGGCGTCGGCGGCGGCTCGATTGTCTACGCCAACACGCTCTACAAGCCGCCGCGCGCCTTCTTCGAGGACCCGCAGTGGCGCGACGTGACCGACTGGGAAAGACGAGCTTGAGTCGTACTACGACCAGGCGCGCCGCATGCTCGGCGTCGTGACGTATCACCGGGTGACCCCGGCGGACGAGCAGCTGCAGCGCGTCGCCGAGCAGATGGGCGTCGGCGAGACCTATCACCAGGCGCCTGTCGGCGTGTTCTTCGGACAGAACGGCGAGACGCCCGGCACCGAGGTCGCCGACCCCTACTTCGGCGGCGTCGGCCCGAGCCGGCGTACGTGCACCGAATGCGGCGAATGCATGACCGGTTGCCGACACAACGCCAAGAACACGCTCGCCAAGAACTACCTGTATCTCGCCGAACGCGCCGGCGCCGAGATCCACGCTCTGACTACCGTCACCGAGGTTCTGCCGCTCGAAGGCGGCGGTTACCGAGTCGGCGTACGACCGACTGTCGGCCGACGCCGCTCGCGTGCCTCGCGCAAGACGCGGAAGGCGTTCACCGCGCGACAGGTCGTCTTCTCCGCTGGGTCCTACAACACTCAGCGCCTAATGCACGAGATGCGGGCCACCGGCAAGCTGCCCGCGCTCTCCGCCACGCTCGGAGAGCTCACCCGCACCAACTCCGAGGCGCTGCTCGGCGCCTCCGCGCGCAACGACAGCACGGACTTCACGTCAGGCGTCGCGATCACGTCGTCCATCCACCCCGACGCGAACACTCACATCGAGCCGGTGCGTTATGGAAAGGGCAGCAACTCGATGGGTTTGCTGCGCGCGCCGCTAACCGACGGCGGCGGCCGGGTACCGCGCGTGCTCAAGGCGATCGGCGAGATGCTGCGTCATCCGAGCCAGGTGCCGGTGCTGTTCAGCACACGCAAGTTCGCCGAGCGCACGGTGATCCTGCTCGTCATGCAGTCGCTCGACAACTCCCTGACGGTCTATCCGAAGCGCACGTTCACCGGCCGCGTGAAGATTCGCAGCCGTCAGGGACATGGCGAGCCGAACCCGGCGTGGATTCCGGCCGCCAACCAGGCCGCGCGGCTGATGGCCGATAACGTGCGCGGCGTACCCGGGGGCACCGTCGGCGACCTGTTCGGCATGCCGATGACCGCGCACATCCTCGGCGGCGCGGTGATCGGCGCCGACCCGAGTAAGGGCGTCGTCGACCCCTACCACCGCGTGTTCGGGTACGACGGCCTGCACGTCGTCGACGGCGCGTCCGTCCCGGCGAACCTCGGCGTCAATCCCTCGCTGACGATTACGGCCATGGCCGAGCGTGCGATGTCGTTTTGGCCCAACAAGGGCGATACCGATCCGCGACCACGCGCCGACGAGGCATACCGACGGATCGATCCCGTCGCGCCGCAGCACCCTGCGGTACCAGAGGCTGCTCCCGGTGCGTTGCGGTTACCGATCGTCGGCGTGTCCTGACGCCGACGCGCGACTGCTTTACGCGTGCGGCGCGTAATCGGCGCCAGGTGCGGGAGCGGGGACGGCTTCGCGGAGTTCGAATGCGTACTCCGTCGTGCCGTGCTTACGCAGATGCTCGAGCCGATCGCGCGCCTCGATGATTGACGGCCGATGCCCGCTCGGCACCCACCACAGCACAGTCACGGCCTCGTCCAGCCGCTCGAACCACTCGCGCCGCCGGCGCAGGTACGCGCGGTGCGCGTCGTCGTACACGAAGGTGCGCAGCGTGTCCGGCGACTGCCACACCGACATGTTCACCAGAATCCAGTCGTCGTCGAACATCCGGAAGGACGTCGCGTCGTCGTTCTCCTCGTCCTTCAGTCGCCACACAAATCCCGGCGCCGCATCCGCCAACTCATTGATGTGCTCGAGGCCGGCGACGAAGTCGGCGATCTGCGGTGAGTCCAGCGGCGCCAGGAGGCGCGCGATGTTCAGCTGGGCAAGTTCGTACCCGTTGTTCCCGTTCCCCTCGTCCATGGCCCCAAGGTAACAGGTAACCGCCTCAGCCGGTTCCGCGGTGTCGCCAGTTGAACAGCGTCGTCAGTTGGACGCTGCTCACAGATCCATCGCGTAGAACTGCTCGTCGATCGTAGGACCGAACTGATCTCCCTCGGTCCGTTCGACGAGCTCGAACCCAGCCTTGAGGTAGATGCGCGCCGCGTCACGCTGCATCTCGGTCGTGAACAACACCATGCGCCGGTAACCCGCCTGCCGGGCGAAACGCACGCACTCCTCGACCAACCGCGCGCCGATACCCATCCCGCGCGCGCTCGGCTCGACGAGCAGCAGCCGTAGCTGCGCCGTGTCTTCGTCCCCCTCGCGCTTGACGCAGAAAATCGAGCCGACCGGCGCGCCGTCCACCTCGGCGATCCATGCATTCTCACGCTGCGGGTCGTGCTTGTCGACGTAGTCGGCGACCACGCGTGCGCAGTACGACTCGATCGCGTTGTTCCAGCCAAGTTCCTCGGCGTAGAGCGCGCCGTGTCTGCTCACGACCCAGCCGTAATCGCCGGGCCGCGCGGGGCGCAGGATGTACGCATCGCGTCGCGGACCGGCGCCGAGCAGGTCGCGAATCGTGTCCATCGCGGTAGTAAGCCGCTGGACCTGCTCGGCTGTCAGGGGCTTGAGGAGTTCGCGCACCTGCTCGTTCGAGCGCTGATCCAGCAACGCGAAGGCGCCGCGTCCGGCGTCGGTGAGCGTGACGATCTGCCGCCGCGCGTCAGCTTCCGAGGGACGCCGGGTGACCAGACCGTCCGACACGAACCTGGCCAGGATCCGGCTGAGGTATCCCGCGTCCAGATCGAGCGCGCGGCGTAGATCGGCGCTGTCCGCGTTGTCGCGCTGGCTCAGCTCGAAGATGACCCGCGCCTCGGCCATCGAGTACGCAGTGCCGAGCAGTCCCTCGCGCAGCACGCTGAGCTGGAACGTGTAGAACCGGGTGAATGCGCGCACCGCGGCCACCGGGTCGGCGCTCGCGCTGGACTTAGCCGCCATCGTTGACTCCCGCAAAGAATCCGTTGACTAAGTCAACGATGCCTTGCGGTCGCCGGAAAGTCCAGACCTTCGCGCCTAGAGCTCGAACCAGCCGTGACCCAAGTGCCAGTGCCCGCCAGAGCGCAGATGATCGACGACGGCGCGCTCCAGCGTGCTACGCCGAGGCAGATCGTCCAGCGGCAGGCGGTTATCGCCGAACACGAAGGCGATCGTGTCGTTGTCGCCACGCTCCGCCGAGCTGTACGCGAGGGTGAAGCGCTCCTGGAAGCGGACGATGTTCGAGTCCTGCGGCAGATACGTCTTCAGCTGCGGGTCGAGCAGCCAGGAGTGGCAGCTCGCGACCGCGTATGCCTCGTCCGGGAAGTGTCGCGGGAAGAACTCGCGGGCCAGCTCCAGCGAGCGCTCGCAGGCCTGCGGACTGAGCGGACCCGAGTAGTCCGGGATGTGCACGTCCAGCGCCGGACTGCCGGGTCCGAGCGGCAGTCCGGCCTCGGCGACGGATTTGCCGGTGCGGTCGCCGAGCGTCGAGCGCTGGAACTGCAACCGGCCGAGCTGATACAGCTCCCCGCGCAGGTGCAACAGCGGCCACCACGGCGCGTTCATCCCGCCCAAGCCACGCCGACGCCGATGCACGGCCACGTTGCGGCCGATGTCCGCCAGCGTGCGGCGGGATACCTCCTCCGGGATGCCGTGGAGTCGATGGAATTCGGCGGTGTGCGGAAGCAGCGCGAGGTAGACGTATACGTAGAACCAGCGCCCTACCGCGCCCCACGACTCCGGCAGCGTCGGCACGCTCGGCCAATGACCTTGCGTCCCGATGCGCGGCACGATCGACTGGACGAAGCGTTCAAGCAGCCAGCGGACCTCGGGATCCCCGGTCATTCGGGCTTGAAGCGCGACCAGTTCGTTGATGTCCTCGTGCGGGACCGCGAGGTCGAGCAGGACGGCGGGCAACTGCTCGGCGTCTGGCCAGCCCGCCTCGATCCGAGGCGAGTCGTCGGCTTCCAGTTCGCGCAGCCACTGGTCGAGTCGTCGATCCGAGCGCAGGGTCTCCAGCAAGGTCTCCGCCACGTGGTCATTCCAACACGCGGCACTGCGCCGGGGCACCTGCATTTAGCTGGCCCACTCAGGTAGCCCAGTTGCTGCGGGCGACCCGATCGGCTGTCATGATCTGGGTACGCGACGGCCCCGGCGGAAGGAGCGCTCATGCCCCGGGCGAAGGCCAACGGCATCGAACTCGAATACGACACGTTCGGCGATCCGGCGGACCCGCCGCTGCTGCTGATCATGGGCCTGGGCAGCCAGTTGATCTCGTGGGACCCGGATTTTTGCTTACAGCTCGCCGAGCGCGGCTTCCACGTGATCCGCTTCGACAACCGCGACATCGGGCTGTCCACGCAGCTCGACCACCTCGGGCAGCCGGATCTCATGGCGATCCTCGGCGGGGACCTGGGCAGCGCGCCGTACGTGTTGGCGGACATGGCCGAGGACACGGCCGGCCTCCTCGACGCCCTCGGCATCGAGCGAGCGCACATCGTCGGCGCGTCGATGGGCGGGATGATCGCGCAGGAGCTGGCGATCAAGTACCCCGAGCGGGTGCTGTCGCTGTGCTCGTTCATGTCCAACACCGGCGACGGCGCGAACGGCATGCCGTCACCGCAAGCGCTGGCGGCGGTGACCTCGCCGCGTGGCACCAGCCGCGAAGAGGCGATCCAGCGCACGGTGAACGTACTGCGGATCATCGGTTCGGCCACTCCTGAGTACGCGTCGACCGACGACTGGCGGTATGAGCGCTCCGCACAGATCTACGATCGCGCCTACACGCCGGACGGCGGCGCGCGCCAAGTGGCCGCGATCGCCGGGTCACCGGACCGGACCGAAGCGCTCGGCTCGCTGCGTATGCCGGTGCTGGTCATGCACGGCGACAAGGATCAGCTCGTCGACGTCAGTGGCGGCTACACCACCGCATCGGCCATCCCGGGCAGCGAACTGATCATCTTCCCGGGGCTCGGGCACGACCTTCCGCGCCCGCTCTGGACCGTGTTCATCGACGCGATCGTGCGTAACGCACAGAAGGCTGTCGCCTAGCGGTCGTAGCCCGTCTGGCAGACTTGATCTCCATGAAGTCCTTCACGCCAGTCGAGGCAGCCGAGTGGTTCGCGACCCTGCCCAAGACGGCGCTGTCGGCGAACGCGGTGCTGCGTGATGCGCAGGGCCGAGTGGCGATGGTCCGCAATACGTACCGATCGGGCTGGTCACTTCCCGGCGGCGTCGTGGACGACAATGAGCCGCCGACCGCTGCGTGCGTACGTGAACTAGCCGAAGAGCTCGGATACACGGTCGAGCGCCTAGGTCCGCTGCTAGCTGTCCAGTGGGCGCAGCGCAGGGACGGCAGCACGCTGCAATTCCTGAGCTTCACGTTCGACGCGGGTGTGTGCGAGGACCCGTCGAAGCTGCGTGCCCAACCCGAGGAAATCGCCGAGATCCGGTTCTTCGACTTCGACGAGCTGCCGCACGACACCCGGCCGTTCATCGTGCGCAGGCTCGCCGCGATCCGCAATGCGCCGGGCGCCGTCGCCTATTTAGAGGAGACGCTGCCGGCGCAGAGCGTCGGCCCCTTCTAGTTCTAGTCTTAGCGGCTACGCATCGCGCTCCTCGTCGCAGATCACGATCCCGTTATAAGTCGAGGGGGTCCTCAACACATTGGTGCTCAAGATGCCTCCCCGTTTGAACCAAACCCCAAATCACAAGTAAGACGCCTCCGCCCCCCCGTGCGAGAGTGCGCGGCGATTCGCCGTCCGGCTGATTGGTCCGCTCTGGGCGAACATCGTTGCCGTGATCCGCAGGGCGGCCCGACGATGGGATGGTGCGCATACTGATCATCGGCGGGAGCCGATTCCTCGGCCGGGCGTTCGTCACCGAAGCACTGGCGGCCGGACACGAGGTCACCGTGTTCAATCGGGGCCGCTCCGGACCTGACCTGCCTGGCGTGCAGGCTGTGCGCGGTGATCGCGAGAATCCAGCGGATCTCGAACGCCTAGCCGCCGAGGGACCGTGGGACGCGATCGTCGACACCGCCGGCTTCGTATCCAAGATCGTCGGCGACAGCGCTCGTGCGCTGGCGAACGCGGCCGGGGCGTATCTGTTCATCTCCAGCGTCTCGGCGTTCCAGGAGTACCCGGGCGAGCCGCTGAGCATCGGCTCGCCGCTGTTCGAGTGCGCGCCGGATGCGACCGAGGGGGAGTACGGCGAGCTCAAGGCCGGCTGCGAGCGGGCCGTACGGGAGGCGTTCCCCGGCAGGGTTCTGGTCCACTATCCCGGCATCATCCTCGGTCCGCATGAGACCAGCGGCCGGCTGACCTGGTGGCTATCGCGCATCGCGAAGGGCGGCGACGTACTCGCACCCGGCGATCCGGCTCGGCAGATCCAGCTGATCGACGCGCGCGACATCGCTCGGTTCGGCCTGCACTGCCTTGAATCAGGGCAGGACGACGGGTTCCTGCTCATCAGCGAGACCGGACACACCACGTTCGGTGGATGGCTCGAATCCTGCGTACGCGAGACCGGCTCAGACGCGCGGCTCGTCTGGGCGCCCGACGAGGCGCTGCTAGAGCACGACGTCGAGATCTGGCGCGGCTTGCCGCTGTGGTCGCCGCAGAACGCTGAGTTCGCCGAGGTCTGGCACGTCGACGTCTCACCTGCCATCGCGGCTGGTTTGGTCTGCCGTCCGATCGAGGACACGGTCCGCGACACGTGGGCTTGGCTCAAGAAGGACGAGCCGTCGCTCACCGACGAGGAGGGCCGCGTCAACGGGCACGGCCTGGCCACGGACGTCGAGCAGCGCGTCCTGGCAGCCATCAAACAGAGCTGAAGACTGCGCTGACCGGGCCTGCGCCGCCTAGTACGTACGCGGCGCGGCCTGCGTGTGGATGAACTGCTCGGCCTCTTCGGCGGTGCGTGGCGCGGGGACGTGCGCACCGGCCGGGACCTCGCGCGCCATCAGGTCAACCAGCACCTGCTGCAGGTGACTGATCTGACCGGCAGCCGGACTGACCCCGCCCGAAACCGGCACGACCACACCCGCCAGAACATCGTCAGTGCGCGGCGCGGGCAGAGTGATCGCCGCGCCGACGTGCTCGGCGGCCTGGTCGCGGGCAGTGAGCGGCGCGAGGCTCCAGCGCGTCTCGATGGTCTTCAGCACCGAGGTGTGGTCCAGCGGTGTCGCGCCGTCCGGAACGCGGAACACGGTGCCCGGCGCGATCAGCGGCGAGACCAGAACCGTCGGAACGCGCGGGCCGAACCGGGTGAAGTCGAAGCTGAACTCGCCCGCCGAGTTGTCCGGGGCAGTGGCGTTCCACGGCGGCGGCACGTGGTCGTAGAGGCCGCCGTGCTCGTCATACGTAATGACCAGCAGAGTGCTGTTCCACGCCGGGCTCGTGCGTAGCGCGACGTACACGTCGTGGATCAACTGCTCGCCGAGCGCCACGTCGTAGTTCGGGTGCTGGCTGTTGCCCGTGCTGCTCCAGGACGGCTCCAAGAACACGAAGTTCGCCAGCGTGCCGTCCGAGGCCGCCTTCTGGAAGTCGGCGAACTTGCCGAAGTTCACCGCCGGGGCGTTCGTGATGTCCGGGAAGTCGTGCTTGGTCAGCGGCTCCGCGTTGTAGCCGTAGATGACCCAGCTCAGACCGGCGGTCGTCAGCGAGCCGAAGATCGACGGCGAGGTGAAGGTCTTGGTCTTGTCGTCCATGTGGCCCTGGCTCGTGCCGGCCAGCGCGAACGCCCGGTTCGGCAGCGTCTCGGTCGGCGCCGAACCGAACCAGTGGTCGCACACCGCGTAACCGCGCGCCAGGGCGGAGAGCACCGGCAGCGCCTCCGGCGTGAAGCAGCCCATGATGTCCTGCGGCTGCGTCCCCGGCACGATCGACCACTTCTCGCGTGCTTCCCAGCCGAGCGTGTACGCGAAGTCCTTCACGAAGCCCTGCATCGGCGGGACGGTCGGCTTGCTGGGCGCGGTGTTCGAGCCGAACATCTGGCTGTTGGTGGCCATGTAGCCCTCGCCGGGATCGGCGCCGGGCATGAAGTACGCGTTCGGAGTGCTCGGCGCGATCGGGAAGACCGGCACCGGCCTCCCATCTGTGCCCGGATTCGTCTCGGAACCGGTCAAGCCCTCGAAGGCCTGTCCGGTCGGCGTGACATTGCCGGTGTCGTGGTACAGATAGCCGAGCATGTGATCGAACGATCGGTTCTCCAGCATCAGCACCACGATGTGGTCGATCGCCGAAAGCCCCGTGGCCGTTGAACCACCGGCCTGCGATCCGCTGGCCTGCGAGTTTGTCGTCATGCTGCCGCCCTCCCCAAGCGCCGCCACCAATGAGAAGTCTGGCAGATCGCAAGGTGTTGTACAGGCGATTCGACCTATTTGGCAGGCTTCATATTTCAGGGCTCGCGATTTCAGGACTCGCGTGACGGCCGCACCGGGCGCCAGGGCAGGGGAGAGGAGAGCACCATCGTCGACGAGGGCTGTCCGTGGTCGGCGAGCCGGTCGATCAGCGCCTCGAACTCGGCCATCGACGCCACCGCGACACGCAGCTGACAGCACGCGTCGCCGGTCAGCCGGTGCATCTCCAGGATCTCCGGGCTCTGCGCGATCACGCCGGGATGCCGCAGCAGGCAGCGCGGTCCGTAGCACGCCATCCGGACCAGCGCCTCGACCGTGCGTCCGGCTCGCGCCGGGTCCACGTGCGCGTGGTACCCGGTGATCACGCCGGCCTGCTCCAACCTGCGCACTCGCTCGGCGACCGCCGGGGCGGAGAGGTTGATTCGCCGGGCCAGTTCGTTGTACGAGAGGCGACCGTCTTGTTGCAGCTCGTCGAGCAGCTTCCAGTCCGTCGCATCCAGAAAGTCAGTCCGGGCAATCACCTTCTGATCGTAAGGCCGAAGTGGCGAATGTGGTACCGATGGCCATTCCGAGTACGAGCCGTCGGTAGTTCCATGGTCATGTGCCTGCGAAGACTTCTGCCCCGGACGCCGCTCACCCGAAGATCGCCGCCCCACGGATGGACCAGCCCGATCGAACCGGCCGCAACGAGTACGAGGACTACGCCGAGCTGCGTGCCCTGCTGACGCTGCAGCATCCGCGCACCGGCGCCCCGGCGGAACTGTCGTTCATCGTCGTCACGCAGGTGATGGAGCTCTACTTCACCCTGCTGCGCAATGAGTGGGAAAGCGCCCGCGAGCAGCTGCTGAGCGCCGATTCGGCTGCGGACGTGCGCACTGTGATCCGAACGCTGCGTCGCGGCCACGGTGTCCAGGACGCGCTCACCGCGTCGTGGGAGGCGCTGCGGACGCTGACCCCGGCCGAGTTCGACGCCTTCCGCGAGTCCTTCGGCGTCGCCTCGGGCATCCAGTCCTATCAGTACCGGCACCTCGAATTCCTGCTCGGCGCCCGGCATCCGCGTGCTCTGGTGATCCACGAGCAGACTCCGCGCATCCACGACGAACTCGCCGAGCAGGCCGCGGCGCCGTCGCTCTACGACGCGACGCTCGTGCTGCTGCGCCGCCGCGGTTTCGACATTCCCGACGCACTGGCGGATCGCGACCACACGACGCAGTACAAGGGCGACGATCGGGTCGTCGCGGCGTGGCGCGCCGTGTACCTCGACGACTCGCGCAATGGCGACCTGATCGACCTTGGCGACGCGTTATACGACACGGCCGAGCGTCATCTGAGTTGGAAGCAGCGGCATCTGCGCTCCGTCTGGCGCTCGATGGGCGACAAGCCCGGCTCGGCCGGCACCTCGGGTGCGCAGTGGCTCGAGCGCGGCGTGCACCGCAAGTACTTCCCGGACCTCTGGACGCTGCGCGATGAGGGATGGGTCTGATCGATGCAGTCGCGTCTCATAACGGGGAATAGCACTGATATGCCAACGAACGCTGTGCCCACCGAACTCGCGCCGCTTTCCGAGCAAGCCGCCAAGCTCGACGCGCTCAACCCGATCGCGTACACGCGTGACCGCTTCCTGATTCCCTCCGGCGCCGTCTACCTCGACGGCAACTCGCTCGGCGCGCTCCCGGCCGCGGTGCCCGCGGCCGTCGAGGATGCCGTCCGCCGACAGTGGGGCCAAGGCCTGATCTCGTCCTGGTGGGATGAGGGCTGGTGGGAGGCACCGCTACGCGTCGGCGACCAGATCGCCGCGCTGATCGGCGCAGCTCCCGGACAGGTCGTCTCAGGCGACTCGACCTCGGTGCAGCTGTTCAACACGGTGGCGGCAGCCGCGCGGCTGCGCAGCGGTCGCAGGATTCTGCTGACCGACCCGAACCACTTCCCGACCGACGCCTACCTGACCGATTCGGTGGCCGAGCTGCTGGACTTGGACGTGCGCCGGATGCCCGCGCCCGAGGTGCCCGCCGCGCTCGCCGAGTACGGTGACCAGGTCGGCGTGGTCTCATACCCGATCGTCGACTACCGCACCGGCGAGCTCTGGGACATGGCGGGCCTCACTCGCGCCGCTCACCAGGCCGGCGCGGTAACGGTCTGGGACCTGTGCCATGGCGCAGGCGCGGTGCCCATCGCGCTCGACGATGCAGAGGTCGACTTCGCGGTCGGCTGCACCTACAAGTACCTGTCCGGCGGCCCGGGATCGCCCGCCTACGCGTACATCGCGGCTCGTCACCACGACGCCGTCCGCCATCCGCTCACCGGCTGGCACGGCCACGCGGACCCATTCGCGATGAAGGGCACGTACACGCCTGCCGATGGTATCGCGCGAGCGCGCGTCGGCTGCCCGCCGATGCTCTCACTCCTCGCGCTCGCGGCCGCGCTGACCGCGTTCGACGGTGTCGACCTGGCCGACATCCGTGCGGCGAGCCTCAGCCTGACCGGTTTCTTCATCGAGTGCTGTGACGCGCTGCTCGAGGAGCGCGGCTTCCAGGTCGTCACGCCGCGCGATCCGGCGCACCGGGGCAGTCAGGTCGCGTTGCGTCACCCCGACGCCGTGCGGCTGGTGTCGGAGCTGGCGCAGAAGTCCGTGGTCTGCGACAAGCGCGAACCCGACATCCTGCGCCTCGGCTTCAACGCGCTCTACAACACTCACGCCGACGCGCTCGCCGCCATCAGGGCGCTGAGGGAACTGACCGCTTAAGGCGCCGCGTAGCTCACGGCGTGAGCGCGTGCACCGAGAACATGATGAACACCGGCAACGCGGCCAGGATCACCAGCACCGCACCGGCGATCTGCTCGATCGTGCCGTAGGCGATGTTCGGCTCTTCGCTGGTGCGCACGTGCGGCGCCCGGCCGATCGACGCCAGCACCTCGATCGTGTCCCCGACCTGGTAGCTCTCCTGCGAGGTGCGGGCCAGCCGGATGGTGTCGCGGCAGGTCATGCCCGCGAACTCGTACTCGACCACGATGCGCGCCGCGTCGGAGGGGAAGGACTGCCCGGCGCGCAGCGGCGGAATCGCCTCCACCACGCGGGCCGTGACGTGCGCGCCGTGCTCCAGCAGCCGCCGCGACCGGCTGAACTGTGACGTGCACAGCAACGCGCCGCCGATGCCTGCGCTGACGCTCAGTGCCACGGCGATGCTAAACGCGACGACATTGCCGGCCGCCACGATCCGCCTCCTGCCGCGAAAAAGTTAAAGTTCTTGATGGCCGCTTGATGGCCTGCTGTCACGTTAGCGCGTCGTCCCGTTAGCCGCACAATGGGCCGATCCTAAGAAAAACCGCTGTTCCGGCCGCATGTGCGCATCTGCCCGAACGTCCGGTCGGTGAGGGTTTGCCCGGTCGGACCGACACTCTGCGTGATTAACCGAAGACCATACCGCGAGCCCTCGTTGTCGGGCGAGAAGCGCCGAAGATTGCCGAGGACCGTGGCGGATCAGGGCAGCTGCCAGTCGACCGGGTCAATGCCCTGCTTCACCAGCAGCTCGTTCGCGCGGCTGAACGGCCGCGAGCCGAAGAAGCCGCGATCCGCCGACATAGGGCTTGGGTGCGCGGATTCGATGCAGGGCACTGAGGAGCCCAGGAGCGGCTTGACCTCGCGGGCGTCGCGGCCCCAGAGGATCGCCACGAGCGGGGTCCCGCGTCCGGCGAGCGCGCTGATCGCCTGCGCGGTCACCGCCTCCCAGCCCTTGCCGCGATGCGCGCCCGGCTTGCTCGGCGCCGTCGTCAGCGCCCTGTTGAGCAGCAGTACGCCGCGTTCGCTCCACGGCGACAGATCGCCGGTCGAAGGCGGGGGAAAGCCCAGGTCCTGGCTGTATTCGCGGAAGATGTTCACCAGGCTGGCCGGCAGCGGCCGCACCTGCGGAGCAACCGAGAAGCTGAGGCCGACCGCGTGACCGGGCGTCGGATACGGGTCCTGACCCATGATCAGGACTCTTACCGAATCGAAGGGCTGCTGGAACGCTCGCAACACGTTCGTGCCCGCGGGCAGATACGTGCGGCCGGCCGCGACCTCGGCTCGCAGGAAGTCGCCCATCGAGGCGATCTGCTCGGCCACCGGTTCCAGGGCCTTCGCCCACCCGGATTCCACGACTTCGTTGAGAGGGCGCGCCATGGCGCATCACTGTACCCGCAACGAGAAAGGCCGATGCCCGGATCTGGCCCGCTGGCCTGATCCGAGCATCGGCTGGGTGCGGCCGCCCCCGTTGGTCGGCCTGAATGGTCAGTGTCGAATCGTCAGTCTTGTCACGGTAGGTTCGGCCGGTCGATCCGACCGGCCGACTCGGTGATTCAGCGATTCAGCGATTGAGCAAATTAGTTCGACGGAGGGGCGTCACGCGGTTCGGTGCCGCCATCGGCGTCGCCGGATTCATTGGCACTGGGCTCGTCAGCGGCGAGAATCTTGTACAGCGCCTGGCGCGCCTTGGTCAGGATCGCCCGCGCCTCCTCGCGCTGCGCGCCGCTGCCGACCTGCGCGACCTGCTTGTACGCCATGGCCAGCTGGCCGAGCAGTTCGCGATCGCGCAGGAACTCCTCGAACCGTGCGCCGGGACCGCCGACCGCCTCCTGCCAGATCCGCGAAAGCTGCTCCGCGTTCTGCTCGGCGTGCTGGCGGCCGGTCTCGGTGAGCGCGAACAGCTTGCGCCCGCCCTCGCCGACCGGCTCGATCAGGCTCTCGTCCTCGAGCTGCGCGAGCGCCGGGTAGACGGAACCGGAACTGGCCCGCCACACCCCGTCGGTGCGCTGCTCGATCTCCTGGATGATCTGGTAGCCGTTGCGCGGCTCCTCAGCCAGCAAGGCGATGATCGCCGCGCGTACGTCGCCGCGACCGGCCCGGCTGCGTCCGCGCCGGTGACCGCGCGGGCCGAAGCCCGGGCCCCAGAACTCGCCTTCCGGTCCGCCGAATCCGAAGCCGCCTGGCGGCACCCCCGGACCCGGTCCGAAGCCGCGGCCTCGGCCGCGATGCTCGTGCGGTTCCTGGTGATGTTCGCCGTGTTCCCAGCGGGCGCGGCGCTGTTCGAAGCCGCCCTGCTCGACACGATCACGACGGTCGCGCCCGCGCCGGTTGCGCTGGGGGCCGTCCTTGGGGAAAGCAGAGAAAGTCATCGTGACTCCTAGATAGTCTGTAGTACTCGGGCGTCTTACCCGATGTGTTAACGATATATCGCTAACTGTCGGAACGCAAGTGCTTCGTGCGTTCGATCTGTCTTTGCTGCTCAGCAGCGCGTCCGACTACCCTGGACAGCGTGATTGCGCAGGAACCGCCCCCTCGCGTCGCGACGCACATACGCACGTTCCATCCGCGTCGCGGCCGGATAGGCGTGACCCGCGCGGACGCCCTCACGCGCCTGTGGCCGCAATACGGCTACGACATCGAGCCGAGCGGTCCTGCCCAGCACGGCATAGCCTTTGACCAGGCCGAACTCTTCGGCCGCGAAGCCCCGCTCGTGCTCGAAATCGGCTGCGGGATGGGCGATGCCACTGTAGTGATGGCCGCTGCCGACCCCGACCGCGACTACCTAGCCGTTGACGTGCACACCCCCGGCCTCGCGAACCTGCTAGCCCTGGCCGAGCGCGACGGGCTGACCAACCTGCGCGCCGCACGCGGCGACGCCGTCGAACTGCTCAGAGACTTGATGAAGCCCGGCTCGCTCGACGCGGTCCACGTCTTCTTCCCGGACCCCTGGCCTAAGGCAAAACATCACAAGCGCCGCATCGTGCGCACCGACGTGGTGGCGCTGATACGCGAGCGGCTAGCCCCCGGTGGCCGCTGCACTGCGCGACCGACTGGGCTCCGTACGCCGCCCAGATGCTCGAGGTCCTGAGCGCTGATCCGGGCCTGGCCAACGACCACGACGGCTACGCCCCGCGCCCCGAATCGCGACCGGTGACCCGATTCGAGCGCCGCGCACTCGCCGCCGGCCGCGACGTTTACGACCTCATGTTTACGAAGATCAGCGCTTAGACCCGTTAACACAGTCCATTGGGTCCTGGGCCGAGAGCACGCACCAGACGTCCTTGCCGCCGTGCGGATCGGGCGTCACGCCCCACGACTGCGCGACCTGGGAGACCAGGTCCAGGCCGACTCCGCCGATCGCGCGCTGTTCTCTTGGCACGACCGCAGGCACCCCTTCGCCCTCGTCGTGTACGGACAGCCAGAGCCGGTCACTTTCGAGCTGGACTTCGATCTCGATCGGGGTGCCAGTGTGCCGGACGGCGTTCGTCACCAGCTCGCTGATCACCAACTGCCCCAGCTCGGAATACTTCTCGCCGCACCAGACCGCGCAGGCCCGGGCGACGAACTCGCGCGCGGTGCGCGGCGCGGTGGTCGACGGTGCCAGGTGCAGCCACCACCGCCTTCGCCTGTTGACCACCGCGCGCTCCATAACATCGGTTACTCCACGCCGTTGCGCTCCGTGGTCCACGGCTGCCCGTAGGGTTGTCGCGCAAACGCGCAGTCAGCAGGGGAGTTCAAAAGATCGCTTTTAGGCGGTGCTGGTGACAGACCGTGCTGTTCAGGACGAGCGCACCCCCGAAGCGATCAACTCCGAATCCCGCTCGATCGACGCCAGCTCCGCCGCCGCGTTCGCGTGGTCACGGAACAGCCGCAGCCGAGCCTCGCCGATCTGCTCGCGCATCCCGCGATCCTCGATGCCCAAATCCTCGCTCGGCGCAAGACACAGCACCCCGACCTTGCCCGCGTGCTCGTTGAGCTGCACCGACCGGGTGGCCTCGCCGACCTCGCCGCCCGGCGCCGTTTCGCTGGTCGGACGAGGCGTGGTGCGCCGAGCGGACCAGGCGCCAAGCGCCCGACGCGCCGCTCTCGATCTACGAGGTGCATGCGGGGTCGTGGCTGCGCCACGCCGACGGACGCTCGCTCGACTGGTCGGAGTTGGCCGACAAGCTCGTCGATTACGTCTCGCGCATGGGGTTTACCCATATCGAGTTCATGCCGGTCATGTATCACCCGTTCGGCGGGTCGTGGGGCTATCAGGTGCTGGGGCAGTTTGCGCCCAACGCGCTGCTCGGCACGCCGGAGGAATTCGCCCTGCTGATCGACCGCTGCCACAACGCCGGCATCGGCGTGCTGCTCGACTGGGTGCCGGCGCATTTTCCGACCGACGCGCATGGGCTGGCGCGGTTCGACGGCACGCCGCTCTACGAGCACGCCGACCCGCGCGAGGGCTACCAGCGGACTGGAACACCTTCATCTACAATCTCGGCCGCAACGAGGTGCGCGGCTTCTGATCGGCGGCGCGCTGCATTGGCTGGAGCGCTTCCATGCCGACGGGCTGCGGGTCGACGCGGTCGCGGCGATGCTCTACCGCGACTACAGCCGCAAGGAAGGCGAGTGGATCCCGAATATCTACGGCGGCCGCGAGAACCTCGAATCGATCGCCTTTCTGCAGGAGTTGCGGCGCACGATCGACGAGCGCTGCCCGGGCGCGATCCTGGTGGCCGAGGAATCGACCGCCTTTCCCGGCGTCACCCGCTCACCCGACGAGGGCGGGCTCGGGTTTCACTACAAATGGAACATGGGCTGGATGCACGACACGCTCGACTATATCGGGCGCGAGCCGATCCATCGCCGCCATCACCACCACGAGATGACGTTCGGGATGCTCTATGCGTTTTCCGAGCAGTTCATCCTGCCGCTTCAGCCACGACGAGGTC
>CAVQPP010000207.1:0-3075 GCA_963714445.1 uncultured Actinomycetota bacterium | reverse complement strand
AGATCATGCAGATCGCGGTCAGCGCGAGCATCGCCGGAGCCGTAACCGGCGTGGATGGCTTCGGTGAGGGCAGCGGCGAACTGGGCCGGGAGGACAGTCCGGCGAGCAGGCCTGACGCGCCGAGGTCACCGAGCAGCACCAGCTGCTAACCGGTATCTCGGCCGCGGTGGCGAGCTGCGCGAGTTCCTGGCATGCCAACTCACCGGTGAGGTTGACATGCCAGTAGCGAGATCCCGTGGGTGGTCAGCCGCGCACGCCACCCAGGCAAGCTCCCACCAAACACGTCGATACGCAACGCCGGCTCCGGCAGCATCACAGCTACCCACTCCACGGCCGTCTCCAGCCTGCCAAATTCCGCCTGCTGCCAGGCCGTCTCGCGCTGCTGCCAGGCTGTCAGCGCCAGCTGGTGCCTGGCATCGACCTGGCCCACGGCGGCGGCTGCCTGCCGGGCCCGCTGCCACTTCACGATGGTGATGGCGATCCCGGGACTGCAGATGATCAGCGCGAACAGATCGGCGGCGAGCGGGGGCCCGGCGCCGGTGAGGTTGGCCTGGCAGCCGTTGGCCAGCAACAGCACGACGAGCAGGATGCTGCTGGGCAGGCCAAGGAATTTCCGGAACTTGCGGTAAGACGTCTCCGCGGCCGTGGCCAGTTGCCCAGCGGCAGCCCGCATCGCCTCCAAGTCGGGCGGCGGCTCTGGGAACGGCGCTGCGAGCAGGCGGCGGTCACGGAACACCCAGCCCAGCCGCGGCCCGGCAGTGAACAGCGCCGCCCGCCGGTCGGCTAAGCCTACGGCGAGCTCACCTCTTGCAGGCGCGGGCCATCCGGTCATGCACTGTCCTCCCCTGCGCAGCCGCGCAGCGTGCCCCGGCCGGTGCGGTCCGGCCAGCGACTTCCAGACTCGCTGACAGGACCTGACGGAAACATTGCAGTTGGCTTGACTGCTGGGCCGGGCCGGCAGAAATCCCGCCGGAACGTCATTAACCTGGTCGCAAAGGCCCGGCGTAACAGCGGCGCCGGCGGGCGGTATGAACGTCACGGACGGGCGCGATGGATTCGTCCTGGGGATCACTGCAGGAGTTAGCGGCGTGGTGGGTCACACAGATCCCACGCCAGCCAGCGGACCAGGCAGGCGGTGCAGCCGAGGGTGACCTGCTGGCAGTCCAGCGGATGGCCGCGCTCACCTCTGCCTATCACGCGGGCGGCCCCGTGGCGTTCGGCTGGGTCCGCCAGTCGGCCGGTGGGCCAGTGCGAGTGCTTGTCGCCGGGGAAGCACTGGCCGCGGGCACCGACGGCAGCCACGCATTACTGACCTTGCCTGCGGGCGGCCGGGGCGAGGTCATCGGCGGACAGGCCGCTGTGGCCGCACTGGGGCGGCTCAGCTGCTGGGTTCGGATCGGTGCCGTTGCTGACGGACTGCTGGCCGGCCAGTCCCTGCCCGCTGCCCCGGCCCGCGCGGTCCGGCCGAGTCTGGACGATGGGCTGCTGGCCGCATGGCCGGGACCGTTTGGCTGGCTGATCCTCGCCGAGCCCGCCAGTGCCGCGGAACAGGCCGAGCTGATCCAGTCCGTGTCCTTCGCGCTGGGTATTGAGCAGAAATACGATAACCCAAAGTCACAACTGAAAGCACAGCGCCTTGAACGACGGCACGCCGAGCTACGTCAGTGCACCGCCACCGGACTGTGGCATGTCCGCCTGTTCGCTGGGGCTGCCACGCCCCAGGCAGCCACCCGCATCGCCGGCCTGGTGTGCGCATCGGCTGATCTGACCGGCCTGCCCTACGCCCTCCAGCCACTGCCCGGCTCGGCCGACACGCCAGAAATCCGCACCGCACCTGAGCTACCCGGCACGGAGGACCCGGCGGAACCCGTACCCAGGTCGCCGTTCACTGGTTCTTCCGCGCTGCTGGCTGCGCTAGCCCAGACCCCGGCGAGAGAGGCCCCGGGGGTGCGCCTCGTGCTACGCCCAGAGTTCGACGTGACCCCCGAAACCCAGCCTGCCCATGCCTCAACTGGAGACACCGATCAGACTCCTGGCGCTGCCCCGACAGCGGATGAAGGGATCCGGTTGGGGGAAGTGCTGGACCGGCTCCGGATGCCAGCCGGGCCACTGCGGGTGCCGCTGGCGTCGCTAAACCGGCACGTCTTCGTATGCGGCGCAACCGGCGCGGGGAAATCGCAGACGGTCCGGGGCCTGCTGGAGGCGGCCACCGGCGCCGGAATCCCGTGGCTGGTGGTCGAGCCGACCAAGGCCGAGTACAAGCTGATGGCCACCCGGCTGCCCAGCACCGAGGTAATCCGTATTGCCCCGGGCTCCCCGGACGAGATCCCGGCCGGCATTAACCCACTGGAGCCTGCGGCCGGTCCCGGAGGTATCCGGTTCCCGCTGCAGGCCCACGCGGACCTGGTACGTGCCCTGTTCCTGGCCGCCTTCGAGGCCGAAGAGCCGTTCCCCCAGGTCCTCGCGGCCGCGCTGACCCGCTGCTACACCGAAGCCGGATGGGATCTGACGCTGGGTGAACCTGCCACCCCGGGCCTGCTTCCCGTATATCCCACGCTGGGTGACCTGCAGGCCGCAGCCGAGCAGGTCGTGGCCGAGATCGGGTACGGACGCGAGATCACCGACAACGTCCGCGGATTCATCAAGGTGCGGATCGCTAGCCTGCGGCTCGGCACCACCGGCCGCTTCTTCGAAGGCGGCCACCCGCTCGACATGGCGGCGCTGCTGGACCGCAACGTCGTGCTGGAGATCGAGGACGTCGGCGACGACGCCGACAAGGCATTCCTAATGGGCACCGTGCTGATCCGCCTGGCCGGCTACCTGCGAATGCGCCAACGGGAGGAAGGCCCCTCGCCGCCACGCTTGCAGCACCTAACCGTCATCGAGGAGGCGCACCGACTGCTGCGCAACCCCGAAGGCCGCACCGGCCCGGCCGGGCACGCGGTCGAGATGTTCGCCGCCCTGCTCGCCGAGGTCCGCGCCTACGGTGAGGGCCTGGTCATCGCCGAGCAGATCCCGGCCAAGCTAGTCCCGGACGTGATCAAGAACACCGCAGTGAAAGTCGTTCACCTCGCT
>CAVQPP010000206.1:0-4571 GCA_963714445.1 uncultured Actinomycetota bacterium | reverse complement strand
GTTATGTCGTACCTGGTTCAGGTTGGTCTTTGCCGGGCTGCTCGGTCGGGTCGACGGGGTCGGCAGGAGGCGCGAGAGCGCCTCCCAGAAGGCGTCGATGACGCGTGCCCATTCGTCAGGACTGAGCGCGCGCGGCATCTGAGCGGACTGCAATGGTGCCAGACTCGTGATGAACTGGGAAACGGCGATGGAGCTGTCTTTCGAGGCCGGCTTGTTCGGTCGGCGGATGCGTTCCAACCAAGGACTCTGCTGCTTGACCAGCGCGTCGTAGATCGCGGCGCCAGCCAACAAGCTTCCCTTGTTCTTGCGTTCGCTCAGATATTCGGCCTCACCGGTGTCCTGCCGTGCCATCCGCTGGAGAAGCTCAGCGGTGAGGTCCGTCGGCACATTCTTGGCCTGCGAGTTGATGTAGAAGAACTGCTTGATCTCCTCGGCGCGGTGGAACCCGAGCATGAGCTTGATCGGCACTGGGAAGTCGTCACCGAGCCGGTTGCGCTCGACGAGCTGCTTCACCGCTCCGCCGCGGTGCTGGCCGTCGACGACCCAGGCGATCGCGTCGTCGCCAAGGAGGATCACCGCGTTCGCGGTGGTGTTGCCACCCGTCTTGATGGCGTGCATTACGCGGGTACGGTCCGCTTCCGAGTGGAACGTGATCTGGACGTCGGATGGGAACTCGCCTCGCTGGTCCTCCGAAGCACCGTCATCCTTGCCGGGACGGATATTGGCGATGATCGGATTCGGCATCAACCCGCGGCGATCTTCGAAGACACGTCCTTGGCGCTTCTCGGTGCCCTCACCGTAGAACGCGGCAGCTTGCGCGATACGCGAACTAGAGGCCCGCCGCTGGTAGCCGTTGTCGTTATCGCTTCCGCGGTCAGGGTCATACATGTCGACCTGCATGTACTTGCCCAACTGCGGCGGAGTCAAGGTGGTCGACACCATCGCCTGCCCGCGTTGAACTTCGACTAGTGCCGGCCTCTCAACTGCTGCCATGGAGTTCCTCCCAATAGAGTTCCGCCGGACACATGGTGTCATGCGGATTACGTCTAACGCAACTCGTCGACAGCTTCTGTCGACGAGAAATGCTTCCAGGCGAACACATAGCGCTGCTTAGCAGAGAGATCGCCGTAGCCACGAAACTTGGCCGACGGCCTGAGCGACATTTGATAGGGCGTCGAGCGGCACGGTGATGTGGCCCTCGACTGTCGAGTCGCGGTCGGTACTGATTCGGGTCGCCAGGTCCGCACCCTGATCCGGCCTGCTTCAGCATCGTTACCCAGCGCATACTTGCTGCCCGGCCGACCATCTTCAGCAGGTGAAAAGCGAGGCTGCGGAGAGGTCTTCAGTGCCGGGTCCCGGCGCAGCGGCCGATGCGAATCGCGGCGCAGACCAGGCCGCTTGTCCGTAGCCGTTCGGCGCTGTCCGCATCGATCCGGGACAGACTTGCCAGCGTGGTGCCAGCTAACGATCAAGAGGCCGTTCTCCTATAATCAGGAGAACGGCCTCTGACCTGCATCTCACCGGTCGGGGTGGCGGGATTCGAACCCACGACCTCTTCGTCCCGAACGAAGCGCGCTACCAAGCTGCGCTACACCCCGGAAATGCTCGGTCAGTCTAGCCGAGCGGAAGCGGATCGCGGAAATCCTTAGTTCGCGCGGGGGAGCAGGGTGATCAGCGAGGCCTCTGGCGGGCACGCGAAGCGCACTGGGGCGTAGCGCGAGGCGCCGCAACCTGCGCAGACGTGGAGGTACGACGTGTTGCCGTTCGCGGTGTGGGTGTGCAGGCCCTTCGCGCGCGCACGGTCGATGTCGCAGTTCGTCACGAGGGCGCCGTAGAAGGGGACGCATAGCTGGCCGCCGTGCGTATGGCCGGCCAGGATGAGCGGCACGCCTTCGGTCGTCATCGCGTCGAGTACGCGTAGGTACGGTGCGTGGGCGACGCCGATGGTCAAGTCCTCGGCGTGTTGGGCGTCCTGAGCGTCGCGGGAGAGCGCCGGGTAGCGGTCGCGGCGGACGTGCGGGTCGTCGACGCCGACGAAGTTGATCTGACCGTCGCGCCCGGGGAGCTTGAGCGTGGCGCGGGCGTTGTTGAGGTTGAGCCAGCCTTCGTTGACGAACGCGGCCTGCATCGCTGGCCAGTCGTTCTCGCGGCGCTTGCGGCGGGGGGCGTGCGAACGGTCGCCGGGGACCAGGTACTTGGTCGGGTTGAGCTTGCCGGCTCGGTAGTAGTCGTTCGAGCCGAGGACGAACACGCCGGGCAGCGCCAGCAGCGGTTCGAGCGCTTCGATCACGTCCGGAACCGCGTCGTGGTGCGAGAGGTTGTCGCCGGTGTTGACGACCAGATCCGGTGCGAGGTTGGCGAGCGAACGCAGCCACTCCTGCTTGCGGCGCTGGCCGGGGACCATGTGGATGTCCGAGACGTGCAGGATGCGCAGTGGACGTGCCTCGGGCGTGAGCACGGGGGCGGTGAACCGGCGCAGGCGGTAGAGGTTCGGCTCGACACCGGCCGCGTAGGCGAGCCCGGCTGCAGCGGCGGCCGCGACACCCAGCGGGACGGAGATCGATCGGCGCATTCACCGATTCTACGTGCGCAGGGTGTGCGGCACGTGTCCACCACGGAACTATCGTGCGCTTCGGTTCAGCTTCGTGACACGCTGGAGCCATGACCACGACGACGCTCAAGGACCAACTACGCACTGACCTGACCGCCGCGATCAAGGGCCGCGACGAGCTGCGGTCCGCGACGCTGCGGATGGCGCTGGCCGCCATCACCAACGAGGAGGTCGCGGGGTCCGTGGCACGCACGCTCTCCGACGACGAGACCATCACGGTGATCACCCGCGAGGTGAAGAAGCGGCGCGAGGCGGCGGAGGCGTTCGCCGGGGCCGGTCGGGCCGAGCAGGCCGCTCGCGAGCGTGCCGAGGGCGAGGTGCTGTCGCACTACCTGCCGGCGCAGCTCTCCGACGACGAGCTGAGCGCGCTGGTCACGGACGCGATCGCGGAGACCGGAGCGGTCGGGCAGAAGCAGATGGGGCTGGTGATGAAGTCCCTCACGCCGAAGATCGCGGGCCGCGCGGATGGGGCGCGGGTCGCGGCGGCGGTGAAGGCGGCGCTTAGCGGGTGAGCGGACGCTGAGCGGGTGACCCCCGATTGAGGGAGCCCTGTTGGTCCGGCTAGCGCTCGGACCAACAGGGCTCTCGGGTTCTCGGGGTCGCCCGGCGTTCGCGTCGCGGCGCTAGTGGTTGCCGCCGTTCCCGCCGATCAGGCCGCCTATGAAGCCGCCAGGCAGGCCGCCGACCGTCGCCTGGCCATTGCCGCCGTTCGCACCGCCGGGGCCCTTTCCGGGCTTGCCCGGCGGCGGGGTGCTCGGCTGGTTGAATCCGGTCGGCGGGACGAAGCCTTGCACGGCCGTGCCGGCCAGCGCGCCGGTCATCGCGTCGTTGAACGTCGGCGCGGAGATGTTGGCGCCGAAGATCTGGCCCGAGTAGTACGTCGGGCCGATCTTGATGTCCGCCAGCCTCGTCTTGTCGTTCCAGTTGATGTAGCCGGTCCAGGTGGCCGCGGCCAGACCCGGGGTGTAGCCGTCGAACCAGGTGGCGACACCCTGGTCGGTGGTACCCGTCTTACCCGCGATCGGGCGGCTGTTACTCAGCGGCACCGCGCCGGAGGCCGTACCGTTGCCCTGCACGACGGTCTGCAGCATCGAGGTCAACTCGTTCGCGAGGTTCGGGTCGAGCACCTGGCGGCAGCTGCGCGCCTGGCCGCCGTACGCCTTGCCGGCCACGTCGGTCACCTGCGTAATGACGTAAGGCACGCAGTACGTGCCCTGCGCCGCGAGCGTGGCGTACGCACTGCCGAGCACACCGCGGCGCACCTGCGGCTGTGGACCGACCTGGTCCGGCGCGCCCCCGCCCGGTACGTCCCCGCGGCGGCGTCGCTGCTGGCGTTCACCGCCTGGCAGGCCGGCAACGGCGCGCTGGCCAACGTGGCCGCGCAGCGGGCGCTCGCCGCCGACCCCGGGTACTCGATGGCGCTGCTGCTGCTCGACGCGATCGGCGCCGGCCTGCCGCCGTCGGCGGCCCGGCTGCCGATGACCCCGGAGGAGGTCGCGGCCAGCTACGCCAGCACCACCGCTACCAGCGACTAACCACGGAGCCCCGGTATGGAGAACGTTTCCGTAGGGCTGTGCTGTGTACCTGGTGCTGCGCCCCATTTTGCAGGTCGCGCAGTGTGGCGCACCGAGCGGCAACGACATCTTCACCCCCCTCCGATATCCAATCCTCGGTATCGCATTCAATGAAGAGGCTCTCGGCGGGCCCGGGACTCGCAATCCAATCACGGAACTCACCATACGTCAGAAGGCTGAGCCTTCTGGTGAATGTCTGGATTCGTCGAACTCAGAGCTTCAGCGTACCGAACCCAGCCACTCCTGATGATGCGCAACGAAACACATGGCCCTCTGATATGCGACCGCGCAAGCCTCCCATCCCCGGACTTTGCAGGCCATCCCGTCATGAAGCTCCAGTGTCATTCGATGGCGTCTGACCTACACTGTGATGGATGCCAAGCCTG
>CAVQPP010000205.1:0-49368 GCA_963714445.1 uncultured Actinomycetota bacterium | reverse complement strand
CGGCGGGGCATGTGCTGGCGCTGTCGATGCATCACGTGGTCAGTGATGAGTGGTCGGCGGGGATTTTCCGCCGTGAGCTCGGTGTGCTGTATGAGGCGTTCGGGCGGGGGGAGCCTGATCCGCTGCCGCCGCTGGTGGTGCAGTACGCCGATTTCGCGGTGTGGCAGCGGCGGTGGCTGGCCGGGGAGGTGCTGGCGGGCCAGCTGGCGTACTGGCGTGGCCGGCTGGCCGGGGCGCCGGTGCTGGAGCTGCCCGCTGACCGGCCCCGCCCGCCGGTGCGGTCCACCGCCGGCGCGGTGGCGCAGTTCAGCGTTCCCGCGGAGGTGGCGGCGGGGTTGCGGGCGGTGGCCCGCGGTGGCGGCGCGACGATGTTCATGACGCTGCTCGCGGCGTATGCGGTGCTTTTGGGGCGGTACAGCGGCCAGGACGATGTGGTGGTGGGCACCCCGGCCGCGAACCGCAACCACGCTGGGACCGAGGACCTGATCGGGTTTTTCGTCAATACCCTGGTCCTGCGGGCTGACCTGTCGGGCGACCCGGAGTTCACCGGGCTGCTCGGCCGGGTCCGGGAGGTGGCGCTGGGCGCCTACGCCCATCAGGACCTGCCGTTCGAGCAGCTGGTCAACGCGCTGGTCAGTGACCGGGACCGGTCCCGCACCCCGCTGTTCCAGGTGTTCTTCAACTACGCCCAGACGGGTGGCGGCGCGGCGGGTGGCGGCGCGTGGCGGGTGGCGGTGGTGCGGGGGTGGTGGTGCGGGTGGTGGTGGTGCGGGTGGTGGTGTGGTGGGTGGCGGGGTTGATGTGCGGTGGCAGGTGGCGTTGTTCGATCTGACGCTGTCGGTCGCTGATGGGGGTGAGGGCGGGCTGGCGGGCGGGATCGAGTACAGCACTGAGGTGTTCGATGCGGCGACGATCGGGCGGATGGCGGGGCATCTGGGTGTGCTGCTGGCGGCGGTCGCGGTGGATCCGGGGCGGCCGTTGTCGCAGCTGGCGGTGCTGACCGCGGCGGAACGTGACGGGCTGGTGCGGCAGGGCACCGGTGCGGTGGCGGCGGCGGCGGCGGGCGGGGTGCATGAGCTGGCCGCGGCGCGGGCGGGGGTGGGCCCGGACGTGGTGGCGGTGACGTGTGGTGGGGTGTCGCTGAGTTATGGGGGGCTGGAGGAGCGGGCGAACCGGCTGGCGCATTATCTGCGTGGGGTGGGGGTGGGTGGTGAGTCGGTGGTGGGGTTGTGCCTGGAGCGGGGCGCGGGCATGGTCGTGGCGATGCTGGCGGTGTGGAAGGCCGGTGGTGCGTACCTGCCGCTGGATCCGGGGTACCCGGCGGGGCGGCTGGCGTTCATGCTGGCTGACAGCCACGCCAGTGTGCTGGTCAGCCAGCACCCAGCGGGCGCGGGCCTGGCCGGGCAGGCCGGCGGGGCGGTGGTATGGCTGGATGACCCGGCCACCATGACCGGGATTGACCGGTGTCCTGGTTACCCGCCGCGGGTGGCCACTCCCGCTGCCGGGCTGGCCAGCGTGATCTACACCTCCGGGACCACCGGCCAGCCGAAGGGGACACTGGTCACCCACGGGTCGCTGGCCGTGGTGTTCGCCGGGTGGGCCAGGACGTATTTCGGCCCGGATGATGCCTACCGGTGGCTGTCGCTGGCCAGCGCCAGCTTCGATGTGTTCACTGGTGACCTGGTCCGTGCGCTGTGTTCGGGCGGGACGCTGGTCGTGGGCCCGGTCGGGCTGCAGCTGTCGGTCAGTCAGTGGGCGGCGGTGCTGGCCGGGGAGCGGGTCAACGCGCTGGAATGCGCGCCGCGGTACGCCGACCAGCTGGCCGCTCACCTGGAACACACCGGGACGGTGCTGGCCGATCTGCGGCTGCTGGTGGTCACCACCGATGTGTGGCGGGCCACCGCGGTGGCCCGGGCCCGCGCGGTGCTGGGCCCCGCGGTCCGGGTGATGACCGCCTACGGCACCACCGAGACCACCATCGACTCCGCCAGCAGCAGCCTTGCTGGCCTGGACGCAGATACCGGGGCGGCTCACCTGGCGGGCCGGGCGGCCCCGATCGGCGGCCCGCTTCCGGGCACCCGCCTGTACGTGCTGGATGGCTGCCTGAACCCGGTCCCGGCCGGGGTCGCCGGGGACCTGCACATCGGCGGGGCCGGGGTAGCCCGCGGGTATGGCCACCGGCCGGCCCTGACCGCGGAACGGTTCGCCGCTGACCCGCTGGCCGGTGACGGGTCACGGCTGTACCGCACCGGCGACCGGGCCCGCTGGCTGGCGGGCGGGGAACTGGAGTTCCTGGGCCGCGCTGATGACCAGGTCAAGATCCGCGGCTACCGGATCGAGCCCGGCGAAGTCGAAGCAGCCCTCACCGCCCACCCCGGCGTCCGCACCGCAGTAGTGACCGCCGACAGCCACACCAGCAGCGCCAGCCACGACGGCAGCCACGGCAGCAGCAGCGACGACGGCAGCAGCGACGGCAGCGGCGACGGCGGCAGCGGCGGCGGCGGCGGTGAGCGGCTGGTGGCCTGGCTGGTGCCCGCCGACCAGTCCGCGGGCATCCCGCCAGTCAGCGAGCTGCGCGCCCACCTGGGACAGCGGCTGCCCGGGTTCATGATCCCGGCGGTGTTCACCGAGCTGGCCGCGCTGCCGCTGACCGCGAACGGGAAACTGGACCGCGCGGCGCTGCCCGCCCCGGACGCGGGCCGCCCGGAGCTGGCCGGCGGCTACGTCGCCCCGGCCACCCCCGCCGAGGAACTGCTCGCCGGGATCTGGGCCCAGGTCCTCGGCATCACCCAGGTCGGCACCACCGACAGCTTCTTCGACCTCGGCGGCCACTCACTGCTGGTGACCCAGGTCGTGGCCCGTCTCCGGGCCAGCGGCTACGACATCAGCGTCGGCGATCTTCTTGACCATCCCACCATCGCGGCCGCTGCCCCGCTGCTCCTGGCCGAGGCCGAGGATCCGGATATCCGGTCGGCCGTCCGGGTCCGGAGGGGAACGGCCGTTCCCGCGGTTTTCTGCGCGCACTCATCGACCGGCGGGGTCACCGTGTACGCCGAACTGGCTGGTCACCTTGGCGAAGGCCAGCAGTTCTACGGGCTGCAGTCACGGGGCCTGACCGGCGACGGCCGGCCGCTGGAGTCGATCACGGAGATGGCATCGGCGTACCTCCACGAGGTGCTGCGGCTGCAGCCGGACGGCCCCTACCTGTTCGCCGGCTGGTCCATGGGCGGCTACATCGCCGTCGAGATGGCACGCCAGGCGACCGCGACGGGCAAGGAGGTCGGCGGTGTCTTCCTGATCGGCCCGCCATGCCAGCCAGTCCCCAAGCGCCGCGGGCGACCCCTGAGCCGGGCGACGCGAAAGCTCATGCGCCATCTCGACGACACGATCGCCGCCGGACCGGGACAGCGGCTCCTTCCAGCATATGAAGAGCAACTCCTGAGGCAGTGGCATCCGGGCAACGTCGATGCCCCGGCAGTCCTCCGGACAGGCGACAAGCAGCACTTGCGGGCCGCGCGGATCGCGGTCACCAACTTCTGGGCGAGTATCCATTACCGGGGCCTTATGCAACGCCTGAAGCCGTATGACGGCCGGGTGGTGCTGTTCATGCCTCGTGACGACCCAGCCGAACTCCGGAGCGAGACCCTCGAGCAGTGGCGGTCCGCGCTACGTCAGGAGCCCGAGATCGTGGACGTGCCAGGGCTGCACAGCATGGTGGTCTATGAGGAGAGCGCGAGGGCGGTCGGCGCGTGGCTGAGTGCCGAGATCCCCCGTTGGCAAAGAGATGGAGGAACAGTGAGATGACCGAAGCTCCGGCGCTCCCCCTTGCGAGCCCGATCACCAACCGCCCAGCTGGCGAGGTCGGCGTTCTCGGTCCGGGTTCGCCACTGTTACGGGAACCAGTGGTGCTCACCGATGCTTCGCAGCTCATGACGGAGGTATGGCAGTGGACTCCGGCCTTCCTGCGGGACACCGTAGGAGCCGAGTGCTTGCAAGCCACGCTGCCCGGTCCCGATGGCAAGTTCCGGTATGAGCCAGGCCGTACGCTCGACTCGCGGCCCGTGCCCGTGGCGCAGTTCTTCGATGACGTAGCCGATCCGAACGGGCCGCGCTGGTGTTCGCAGCAGGTTCCAGTTGAGCGGGAATTGCCGGTCCTGGCGGCGCGACTGGACTATCCATCGTGTGTGCCCCGGGAACTGATCAGCGCCGTCAACTTGTGGCTGGCCGCGCCGTCCACTGTGACCCCGCTGCATTATGACGACACGCACAATCTGTTCGCCCAGGTGTCAGGTTCCAAGACCTTCTATCTCTTCCCGCCGGAAAATCTGGACGCGCTCTACCCGGGTCCGCTCAACTCCGGTGCCCAGCATCTCAGCCGGGTCAACCTTTTCCATCCCGATTTCACCCAGCAACCGCTCGCGGCTTCACTCAGTTATCGGGTGGCCGTTGTCCATGCAGGAGAGGTCCTGATGCTCCCCGCATTCTGGTGGCATCAGGTTGTCTCGAACGATGTGTCGGTCTCGGTGAACTTCTGGTGGCGGGCGCATGTAGTGGATTGCCTGTGCCCTGGATTCATGCGCCAGTTGCACTCCACCCCCGTACAGCAGGATCTCAGCGCGCTGACCCGGACGTTCGAGATCGGCCAGGGCGATGGGGCAGATCCTGTCAAAGACGCGGCCGAACTAGCCCAGCTCCTCGGTGATATCGGTGAGCATCGGCCAGCGGTGGCGCTCAGCCTTTCCATCCTGCGCACCATACAGCGGCGGCCCACCGCGCCGGTGAGAGCCGGGGATCTCCTTGCTAAGTACGCGGACCTCGCCGAATCCTATTTTCGGGGGGGCGTCCCGGGCGGGGAAGAGACATCCCGCTTGGCGGACGACTTGACAGCGCTCATTTCCGGAGGGGTCTAATCATGATGGCGATCAGACTGTCCTATTTCGCCGCGGGCCACGAGGTCGCCTGCTTGATCGACTTTGGTTTCACCATCCGTCGATCATGAAGAGCCTCGATAATTCGCTCTCGGTTCTGGCGTAGCTCAGGTTCTCATTACGGAGGTCACCCATGCTTTCCAACGCTAAGCGCCAGGAGCTTATACGGGACCTGCTGGGCCAACGTCTGCGGGGGGAGCAGGCGTCGTCCCCGGAGCGGGCTGGACGGCCGGCGGGGCCGGTTCCGTTGTCATTCGCCCAGCAGCGGGTGTGGTTCCTGGATCAGTTGGAGCCTGGTTCGGCGGAGTACAACGCGCCCGTGCCGATGCGACTGGATGGTGTTCTTGATGTGGGAGCGCTGGATGCGGCGCTTGATGCGGTCGTGGAACGTCATGAGATCTTGCGTACGCGACTGGTGGCCACGGATGGTGTTGCTTGCCAGGTGATCGATCCTGCGTCAGGGTTCTGCCTGGTGGTGGTGGATCTAGCTGGTGAGGCTGACCCGCTGGCGCGCGCCGGGCGACTGGTCGCTGCGGATGCGGCGGCACCGTTTGATCTTGCGGCTGGGCCGCTGGTGCGGGGGATGTTGATCCGGGTGGGGTC
This sequence comes from uncultured Actinomycetota bacterium, assembly GCA_963714445.1. Classification (GTDB taxonomy): domain Bacteria; phylum Actinomycetota; class Actinomycetes; order Streptomycetales; family Catenulisporaceae; genus Actinocrinis. Next base: position 43,837 of record CAVQPP010000205.1, on the reverse strand, counting down.
CGGTGTGCATGTGTTCAGTTTGTGCCTGCATCATGTCGTGTTTGATGAGTGGTCGGCGGGGATTTTGTTCCGTGAGCTGGCTGTGTTGTACGAGGCGTTCCGTGGTGGGGAACCGGCGAGGCTTGAGCCGCTTTCCTGGCAGTATGCCGATTTCGCGTTCTGGCAGCGGGAATGGGTGGCGGGTGAGGCGGCGGCTGGGGAGCTGGCGTACTGGCGGGAGCAGCTGGCCGGGGCGCCAGCAGTGGAGCTGCCGGCTGACCGGCCGCGGCCGCCGGTGCGTTCAGCGGCTGGCGGGATAGTCAGGTTCGAGGTGCCGGAGAGGACAGGTGTCCGGTTGCGGGAGCTGGCCCGCGAAGCCGGCGCGACGATGTTCATGTCCTTGCTGGCGGTGTTCACCGTGCTGCTTGGTCATTATGGGGGCGAGGATGACGTGGTTCTGGGTACCCCGGTCGCCAATCGTGGCCGTGCGGAATCTGAGGGGCTGATCGGGCTCTTCCTTAATATGCTCGTGTTGCGCACGGATCTGTCTGGCGACCCGGCGTTTGCCGAGGTACTTGGCCGGGTCCGTGCGGTGGCGCTGGCCGCTTACGATCATCAGAACATTCCTTTTGAGTATGTTGTTGACGCGATGGTCCCCGAGCGAGACCGTTCCCGTACTCCGCTGTTCCAGGTTCTTTTCAGTTACGGCGAAGGCGGGGGCGGGGGCACGGCAGTCAGTTTTGGCGGCCTGGCTGTCGGTGGTTTTACGGCCGGCCGGGAGATTGCCAAGTTTGACTTGTCGCTTTTCCTCACTGAGGCCGGTGGCGGGGGCTTGGCGGGTGGTTTCGGGTTCAGTGCTGAGTTGTTTGACCGATCCACGGTGGTGCGGATGGCCGGGCATCTGGTCCGGTTGCTTGAGGCGGTGGCTGATGATCCGGGGCGGTGCTTGTCGCAGCTGCCGGTGGTCACGGCGGGGGAGCGGCGGGAGCTGGCCCGGTGGAATGACACCGCGGCGGTGGTGCCGGGATGGCGCGGGGTGCATGAGGTGGTCGCGGCGCGGGCGGCGGCAGAGCCGGATGCGGTGGCGGTTACGTGTGGGGGGGTCTCGCTGACGTATGCGGGGCTGGACGGGCGGGTGGGGCGGCTGGCTGGTTACCTGCGTGGTGTGGGCGTGGGGCCGGAGGTGGTGGTGGGGGTGTGTGTGGAGCGTGGCCTGGACATGGTGGTCGCGGTGCTGGCGGTGTGGAAGGCCGGCGGGGCGTTCCTGCCGCTGGATCCGGGGTATCCGGCGGAGCGGCTTGGGTTCATGCTGGCTGATAGCGGGGCGTTGGTGCTGGTTGGTCATTCGCGGGTGGCTGGGCAGCTGGCGGTGGGGACGGCGGCGGTGGTGTGGCTGGATGATCCGGACACCGCGGCGCTGGTCAGCTCGGTGCCGGGCGGGGTGCCGACGGCGGTGATCGCTGCGGGTCAGGCTGCTTATGTGATGTATACGTCGGGGTCAACCGGCCAGCCGAAGGGCGTGGTGGTCTCGCACCGGAGCCTGGTGAACTTCCTGGCGTCGATGGCGCAGCGGCCCGGGCTGGGCGGTGGTGACGTGGTGCTGGCGGTGACTACTTTGGGGTTTGATATCGCGGGCCTGGAGTTGTGGCTGCCGCTGGTGACCGGTGCGCGGCTGGTGGTGGCCGGCCGGGAGGCGGCCGGGTCGCCGGGGGTGCTGGCGGGTGAGATCGGGCGGTCGGGTGCCACGGTGCTGCAGGCGACTCCGGCGACGTGGCGGATGCTGGTCGATGATGGCTGGGCTGGGTCGGCGGGACTGGTTGCGCTGTGCGGGGGGGAAGCGCTGCCCCGGGGGCTGGCGGAGGCGGTCCGTGGCCGGGCGGCGGCGCTGTGGAATTTGTACGGGCCGACGGAGACGACGATCTGGTCGTTGTGTGGGCAGGTGACGGCCGGGGGGGACGTCACGTTGGGGTATCCGGTGGCCAATACCCAGATTTATGTTGTGGACCGTTATCTTCGCCCGGTTCCTGCGGGGGTGGCTGGTGAGCTTCTGATCGGCGGGGCGGGGGTGGCGCGGGGGTATCACGGCCGGGCTGGGCTGACTGCGGGACGGTTCATCGCCGACCCGTTCGCCGCCGGCGGGTCGCGGCTGTACCGTACCGGGGACCGGGCCCGCTGGCGGCTGGGCGGGGAGCTGGAGTTCCTGGGCCGCGCTGATCATCAGGTGAAGGTGCGGGGGTTCCGGATCGAGCCCGGCGAGGTCGAGGCGGCGCTGGCCGCGCATCCCGCGGTGGCCTCGGCGGTGGTCGTGGCTCAGGGGGAGGACCAGGACCGGCGGCTGGCCGCCTACGTCGTGCCCGCCGCTGGGGGGCAGGGCATCCCGGGGGCCGGGGAGCTGCGGGAGTTCCTGGGCCGGGTGCTGCCCGGTTACATGGTCCCGGGCGTGTTCATCGAGCTGGCTGGGCTGCCGCTGACGGCGAACGGGAAACTGGACCGGGCCGCGTTGCCGGCGCCCGGCAGCGACCGTGGTGGGCTGGCCGGCCCGTTCCTCCCGCCGCGGACCCCGGCGGAGGAGGTCATCGCCGCGATCTGGGCGCAGGTACTCGGGATGCGGCGGGTCGGCGTCAGCGACAATTTCTTCGAGCTGGGCGGTCATTCGCTGGTCGCGGTCCAGGTGATTTCCCGGGTGCGGGCGGCGTTTGAGCGGGAGTTGCCGCTGGCGGTGCTGTTTGACCATCCCACCGTGGGTGAGCTGGCCGCTGTCGTTGGCATGTCCGGGCCAGGCGCGCTGGCGCCGCCGATCGTGCCGGCCGGCCGCGGGCGGCGGCTGCCGTTGTCTTTCGCGCAGCAGCGGCTGTGGTTCCTCGACCAGCTGGAACCGGGGTCGGCTGAGTACAACATCCCCCCGATCGTGCTGCGGATGGCCGGGCCGCTGGATGAGGCCGCGCTGCGGCGGGCGCTGGAGACGATCGTGGCGCGGCATGAGGTGCTGCGGACCCGGCTGGTCACGATCGACGGGGCGGGGTATCAGGTCATCGACCCGGCGGGGGGGTTCGCGCTGCGGGCGGCTGACCTGTCGCAGGAGGCTGACCCGGCGGGGCGGGCCCGGGAGCTGGCCGCGGTCGAGGCGGTGACCCCGTTCGACCTGGCGGCCGGGCCGCTGCTGCGTGGCCGGCTGCTCCGGCTGGGCACCGAGGACCATGTCCTGATCTTGGTGCTGCATCATGTGGTTTCTGATGACTGGTCCGCGGATATTTTCCGGCGGGAGCTGTCGGTGCTGTATACCGCCTACCGGGCGGGCCGGCCTTCGCCGCTGGCGGACCTGGCGGTGCAATACGCCGATTTCGCGGTCTGGCAGCGGGACTGGCTGTCCGGTGAGGTCCTGGGTGATCAGCTGGCGTACTGGCGGGAGCGGCTAGCGGGCGCGGCGGTGCTGGAGCTGCCCGCGGACCGGCCCCGCCCGGCGGTGCGTTCCCCGGCTGGGGGCAGCGTGCCGTTCAGCGTTCCCGCCGCCGCGGCGGACGGGCTGAGGGCCGCGGCGCGCGCGGGCGGCGCGACGATGTTCATGACGCTGCTGGCCGGCCTGGCCGTGCTGTTGGGCCGGTACGCCGGCCAGGACGATGTGGTGGTCGGCACCCCGGTCGCCAACCGCGGCCGGGCCGAGACCGAGGACCTGATCGGGTTTTTCGTCAACAGTCTCGCGGTGCGCGCGGACTTGTCCGGTGATCCTGCGTTCGGTGAGCTGCTGGCCCGTGTCCGCCGGGGCGCGCTGGACGACTACGCTCACCAGGACCTGCCGTTCGAGCAGCTGGTTGACGCGCTGTCGCTGCCGCGGGACCGCAGCCGTCACCCGCTGTTCCAGGTGATGATCGCTTACGCCAAAGGCGGCCCGGGAGCCCTGGAATTCGCTGGCCTGAGGAGTGGGCGGCTGGGCGTGCCGGTGATCGCGGCCCGGTTCGATCTGACGTTCGCGTTCACCGAGACCGGTGCCGCGCTCAGCGGTGACCTGATCTACAGCACGGACCTGTTCGACCGGGCCACCGCCGGGCGGATGGCCGGGCACCTCGTCACGCTGCTGGAGGCGGTGGCGGGCGACGCCGGCCAGCCGCTGTCGGCGCTGGCGATGCTCTCCGCCGGGGAAAGGGACCAGCTGATCAGCCAGGGGCACGGCGGCGCGGGCCCGGTGGGCAGCGTCGCGAGCCTGGTCGCGGCGAGCGTGGCCCAGCGGCCCGACGCGGCCGCGGTGTCGTGTGGCGGGGAGGTGCTGACCTACGGTGGGCTTCAGGCCCGGGCGGCCCGGCTGGCGCATCACCTGTGCCATCTTGGCGTGGGCCCGGAGAGCGTGGTGGGCTTGTACCTCGATGCCAGCCCGGCGATGGTGGTGGCCATCCTCGCCGTGCTGTACGCCGGCGGTGCCTACCTCGCGCTGGACCCCGGCTACCCGCCCGAGCGGCTGGCCTGGATGTTCGCTGACAGCCAGGCCAGTGTCCTGGCCGGGGACCACCGGATCACCGGGCTGGCCGCCGCTGGGATCACTCACCGGGTCCAGCTTGATGACCCCGTCACCGCGGCCGCCATCGGGGCCTGGCCTGCCGTGCCGCCGGCCTGCCGGCAGCGCCATCATGACCAGGCCGCCTACGTCAACTACACCTCTGGGTCCACCGGCCGGCCCAAAGGCGTCACCGTCACCCACCACGCCCTGGCCAACCTGGTCCAGGCGCAATGCCACGCTCTCGACCTGGTCGCAGGCGACGTCGCGCTGCAGCTGGCCTCGTTCAGCTTCGACGTCGCCGGCCAAGAGGTCTTCGCACCACTGGCCGCCGGAGCCCAGATCGTCATCGCCGGGCCGCAAACCCGTCGGTCCGGACCGGCGCTGCAGGGACTGCTGCGCGACGCCGCCGTTACCGCCGCCGCGATCCCGCCCACCGCATTGCCGAACCTCGACCCCGCCTCGCTGCCTGACCTTAGAGTAGTCTCCACCGGCGGAGAACCGTGCCCGCCCGCCCTGGCCGCCGCCTGGGCGGACGGCCGGCGTTTCATCAACGCCTACGGCCCCACCGAAACCACCGTCTGCGCGGCCCTCGCCATCGACCCTGAAACCGCGGGCCCACTGCCGATCGGCGGCCCAATCCGCAACACGCGGACCTATGTCCTGGACCGCTCCATGCACACCGTACCCATCGGAGTGCCCGGCGAACTCCACATCGCTGGCGCTGGCCTCGCCCGCGGGTACCACCGTCAGCCCAGCCTGACCGCACACCGGTTTATCCCCGATCCCTACGCCGCCGACGGGTCACGCCTGTACGTGACCGGGGACCGGGTCCAGTGGCGTCCCGATGGGCAGCTAGAATTCCTCCGCCGCGCCGACGACCAGGTCAAACTCCATGGCCACCGGATCGAGCTGGGCGAGGTCGAAGCCGCGCTCGCCGCTCACCCGCAGGTCGCCTCAGCCATCGTCGCCATGCGCGGCGACGACGGCAGGCAGCGGCTGGCTGCCTACCTGGTCCCCGCAGGCCCGGTCGGCGGCATCCCGTCCACCAGCGACCTGCGCGCATTTCTGAGCACCACCCTGCCCGACCACATGATCCCGGCAGCCTTCGCGACGATCAGCGCCATCCCGCTCACCCGCAATGGCAAGATCGACCGTGACGCCCTGCCGGCCCCCGGCAGCCGTCGGCCCGACCTAGCCGACGAGTACGTCGGGCCGCGCACTGAGGTGGAGCGGGTGCTGGCCGGGGTGTGGGCCGAGGTGCTCGGCCTGGACCGGGTGGGCATCGAGGACAACTTCTTCGAACTCGGCGGCGACTCGATCGTCAGCATCCAGGCTGTCTCGCGGGCCCGCAGCCTCGGTGCGTACATCACCCCGGCAGACCTGTTCGAGCATCAGACCATCGTCAGCCTCGCCGCGGTCGCGGTGCAGCAGATCCTAGCCGACGCCGAGCAGGGGCCGGTGGTGGGCGAATTCCCGCTGTCCCCGATCCAGAACTGGTTCTTCGGGCGTGACCTGCCGAAGCTGGCGCATTTCAACCAGTCCATGCTGCTGAAGATCACGGAGCCGGTGCAACCCGGGCCACTGAGGGCGGCGCTCAGCGCATTGACCGAGCACCACGACGCGCTGCGGTCCCGCTACGTCCGTTACGGTGCGGAGTGGATCGGCCGGAACGTGAACGCCGAACCGAATGAGCTGCTGTGGGTCGTCGAGGCAGGCGACATAGACGGCTGGGACGAAGACGCCTACCTGGACGCCCACGCCAGCGCGGCGCACGCCAGCCTGGACCTGGAGCACGGGCCGCTGGCCCGGTTCGTGCTGTTCAACCGCGGCGTCCGTGGCCAGCTGCTGCTGGCCGTGGTGCATCACCTGGCGGTGGATGGCGTGTCGTGGCGGATCTTGCAGGAGGATCTGGCGGTCGCCTACGGCCAGGCCGAGCGCGGACTACCGGTCCAGCTGGCACCGAAAACGACCTCCTTCAAGCGGTGGTCCGAGCGGCTGACCGAGTTCGCCGGCTCGGCGGAATGTGCCGCCGAGGCCGGGTACTGGCGGAAGGCGGAGCAGGCGGCCAGCCCGCTGCCCTGCGACTACGACGGCGATAACACCATCGCCTCGGAGCGGAGCGTCTCTGCCACCCTCAGCGCAGAACAGACAGCCCAGCTGCTGCGCGAGGTACCTAACGCCTACCGGACACAGATCAATGACGTGCTGCTGACCGCACTGGGAACGGTGCTCACCGACTGGTCCCAGGCTGCGTCGGCGCTCGTCAACTTGGAAGCGCACGGTCGCGAAGATCTTGGCCCGGATGTCAACGTGTCCCGTACGGTCGGCTGGTTCACCAGCTTCTACCCGGTCGCTCTCAGCGCGGCCGCCGACCGCGGCGACCCCGGGGCGGCGCTGCGGCGGACCAAGGAATACCTGCGGGCGATCCCGCGCCGCGGGCTGGGTTACGGCCTGCTGCGTTACCTGGCCGGCGGCGTGTGTGCCGCAGCCGCGGAGGTAAGTTTCAACTACCTGGGCCAGTCCGGTCAGGCAGCCAGCGCCACCAGCGGGCGCTTCAGGCCGCTCGGCGGGTCGCTGGGCACGTCGCGGTCGCAGGAGGGACAGCGTACCCACCTGCTGGAGATCAACGCCGAGGTCACCGCCAATGGCTGCCTGGTCATGGTGTGGACCTACTCCGGGCAGGTTCATGACGAGGTGACCGTGGCCCGGCTGGCGCGGCGCTACGCCGAGGTGCTGGGCGAGCTGATCGAGCACTGCTGCAGCCCTGGCGTCGGCGGGTACACGCCCTCGGACTTCCCGTTGGCGCGCCTCGACCAGGCCGCCGTGGACGTCATCCAGCTGCGTGCCATGACCGTCATCGAGGATGTTTACCCGTTGACGGCGTTGCAGGAGGGGATGTTGTTCCATTCCCGGCTGGCGCCGGGGTCGGGTGTGTATTGGGTGCAGAACGGGTTGCTGCTGGATGGTGAGCTGGATCTGGCGGCGTTGCGGCGGGCGTGGGAGCTGGTGTTTTCCCGGCATGCGGTGCTGCGCAGCACGGTGGTGTGGGATGGGGTGCCTGGGCCGCTGTCGGTGGTGTCGCGGTCGGTGCCGTTGCCGTGGCAGGTGCTGGACTGGTCGGGGGTGGATGAGGGGGGGCAGCGGGAGGCGGTTGCTGGGTATATGGCGGCTGACCGGGCCCGGGGTGCTGATTTCAGCCAGCCGACTTTGGTGCGGATCGCGCTGATGCGGCTGGGTGGTGGGCGTCATCAGCTGGTGTGGAGTTATCACCATCTGCTGCTGGATGGGTGGAGTGTCCCGATTGTGCTGGGTGAGCTTATCGAGGCTTACCACTGCTACCGGGCGGGGGAACAGCCGCCGCATCACGTGCACCGGCCGTTCCGTGATTTTGTGGCCTGGATAACGGGACAGGATCTGGCGGCTGCGGGCGCGTACTGGCAGGAACAGCTGCGCGGGTTTACCGCGGCGACGTCGCTGGAGGTGGAGCGCAGCACTGCCGAGCGGGGATATCACACTCACCGGGTACGGGTTTCCGCGCGGGCCACGGCTGCGCTAGCGGAGTTTGCCCGGCGTCACCGGCTGACGCTGAACACGGTGGTGCAGGGGGCGTGGGCGGTGCTGATGGCTGCCTACAGTGGCACCGGCGACGTGGTGTTCGGGGTGACCACGTCCGGGCGTGGTGATCAGCTCGATGGGATGGAATCCATGGTCGGGTCGCTGATCAACACCACGCCGGCGCCGGTGCGTGTCGATCCGGATGAGGTGGTCGCTACCTGGCTGCGGCGGTTGCAGAAAGACCAAGTCCAGGCACGCCGGTTCGAGCACGTCCCCTTGGTGGACATCCAGGCCTGCAGCGACATCCCGCACGGCCAGCCACTGTTCAACTACCTGCTCCTCTTCGAGAACTTCCCGGCCGCGGCTCTGGACGAGGGGAAGGCCGGCTCCGCGGCAAGCGGCCTGCGAGTCGATGAGAATCTCTCCCGTGAACAATCCAACTACCCGCTCACAGTCGTGGCTGGGCCCGGGCCGGAACTCTCGATCGGCCTAGCCTACGATCGTGCCCGCTTCGACAGCGGCACGATCGAGCGGATGGCTGACCACCTGGCCGTCCTGGTCGAGGCAATCGCTGATGACCCGGGACAGCGAGTCGGCGATCTGTCGGTGGGCACCGCGGCCGAACGTCACCAGATACTGATTACCTGGAATGACACGGTTATGGCGCTGCGGCCGGCAGGTGGGGTGCATGAGTTGGTCGCCGAGCACGCGGCCAGCCGTCCCGGCGCGTTGGCTGTGGAGTACCCAGGCCAGTCGCTGACCTATGCCGAGCTGGACGAACGAGCCAACCGGCTGGCCCGCTACCTGCAGAGCCTGGGGGTCGGCAATGAAACCGTGGTCGGGTTGTGCCTGGACCGCGGTACAGACATGATCACCGCTCTGCTGGCCATCTGGAAGGCGGGCGGCGCCTACCTTCCGCTGGATCCCAGCTACCCGGCCGAACGCCTGACCTATATGCTCGCCGACAGCCAAGCCACTGTCTTGGTGAGCCATCACGACGTGGTCCAGGACCTGCTCGCGGACGAGGTTGTATGGCTGGACGATCCGCCGACCATGGCAGCGATCCGGGCCTGCAGAGCTGACGGGCTGGCCACGGCGACTCACCCGGACCAGCTGGCCTATGTGATCTACACCTCGGGGTCCACCGGACGCCCCAAGGGGATCGGTGTCTGCCACCGCGACATCGCTGCCCTGATCGCTTCGGGCGACTACATCACGATTGGGCCGGATGACGTGGTGGCGCAGGCCTCAACCATCTCATTCGACGCGGCGACGTTCGAGATCTGGGGAGCGCTCGCCAACGGCGCGACGCTGGCCGGGATCGAGCGCGATGTACTGGTGTCGCCCGAGCGCCTCAGCACAGAGATCGAACAGCGACACATTACCGTCCTGACCCTGGTCACGGCCCTGTTCAACCGGCTGGCCGCCGACGCCCCCTACGGGCTGCGCAAGGTACGGCACCTCCTGTTCGGCGGCGAGGCAGTCGATCCAGTGAGCGTGCGCCGGGTCTTGGCCCTTGGCCGACCCGGGCGGCTACTGCATATGTACGGCCCGACCGAAACGACCAGCTTCGCCACCTGGCAGCTGGTGACACGCGTCACAGGCGATATGGTCCCGATCGGCCGTCCGCTGGCCAACATGCGTGCGTATGTCCTGGACCGCAGGCTGGTGCCCGTGCCGATCGGAGTTCCTGGTGAACTGCTCCTGGGCGGTATAGGTGTGGCCCGCGGATACCGGGGACGGGCGGATCTGACCGCGGAACGGTTCGTGCCCAACCTATTCACGGCCGACGGAACCCGCCTGTACCGCACCGGGGACCGCGCGCGGTGGCTGCCCAGCGGAGAGCTTGAGTTTCTGGGTCGCATCGATTACCAGGTGAAGGTGCGCGGGGTCCGGATCGAGCCCGGCGAGGTCGAGACCGCCTTGGCCGCCCATCCCGCTGTCATGGCCGCTCTGGTGACAGCGCGAGCTGACGGCGGTGAAGTGCGGCTGGTGGCCTATCTCATCCCCGCCAGCCTCGCCGACGGCATCCCGCCCACCGGGGACCTGCGCACCTTCCTGCGGGCCAGCCTGCCCGACTACATGATCCCGGCCGCCTTCGTCGAATTGGCCGCATTCCCGCTGACCTCGAACGGGAAGATCGACCGTTCGGCGCTCCTAGCCCCCGACACCACCAGGCCGGACGTGGCCGAGTTCGCCGCCCCCCGCACCGCCACCGAACGGACACTGGCCAGCATCTGGGCCGAGGTGCTCGGCCTTGAAGGCGTCGGCATCGCCGACAACTTCTTCGAACTCGGTGGCCACTCTCTCCTCGTCACGCAGGTCATCTCCCGGATACGCACGGCCTTTGGCATCGAACTCGCCATGTCCGCCGTGTTCGACCAGCCAACTGTCGCCGGACTGGCGCCCCTGGTGGACGCAACGGCGCCGGAGGCAGGCTCGCCGCCGATCGTCCCGGTGCAGCGTGATCGCCCGCTCCCACTGTCACATGCCCAGCAGCGGCTGTGGTTCCTCGACCAGCTCGAACCCGGGTCGGCCGAGTACAACGTGCCGCTAGCGCTACGGCTGACCGGCCCCATCGACATAGCGGCGCTGGGCGCGGCACTCGACGCGATCGTGGCGCGGCACGAGTTGCTGCGTACCCGACTGGTGGCCAACCCCGACGGGGTGGCATATCAGGTCATCGATCCTCCGTCCGGATTCGGGCTGGTGCTACGGGACCTGTCGGATGAGCCGGACGGGCTAGCCGCCGCCGTGGCCCTGGCCGCCGCTGACGCAGCGACGCCATTCGATCTCTCGACAGGTCCGCTGCTCCGTGGCGCTCTGTTCCGCCTAGGGTCCGACGACCATGTGCTGAACCTGTGTATGCACCACGTTGTGTCCGACGAGTGGTCAACAGGTGTGTTTCGCCGGGAGCTTGCGGTCCTGTACGGAGCCTTCCGGCGAGGAGAGCCGTCGCCCCTTGAGCCGCTGGAAGTGCAGTACGCCGATTTCGCGGTCTGGCAGCGGGACTCGCTGAGCCGAGATGTCCTAGAGGACCAGCTGGCCTACTGGCGGGACCGGCTGGCTGACGCGCCTGTCCTCAACCTGCCCACCGACAGGCCCCGTCCCGCCGTACGGTCCTCCGCTGGTGCCCTCTCGCACTTCCAGGTTCCCGGCCCGGTGGCGGCCGGGCTCCAGGCGCTGAGCAGCCAGACCGGTGCCACCATGTTCATGACGCTGCTGTCGGCATTCGCCTTCCTGCTTAGCCGCTATGCGGACCAGGACGACATCGTGGTCGGAACCCCGATCGCCAACCGTAACCGGGCTGAGACCGAGAATCTCATCGGGTTCTTCGTCAACACGCTCGCGCTGCGCCTCGATCTGTCCGGCGACCCGACCTTCACCGAGCTGATCAGCCGGGTCCGCGACCGTGCCTTGGCCGCCTACGCCCACCAGGACCTGCCGTTTGAGCAGCTCGTTGAGGTGCTGCAACCGGAGCGGGACCGTTCCCGGCACCCGCTGTTCCAGGTATTGTTCGGAGTCGAAAGGGTTAGCGAAACCCCCGTGACCCTGGAAGCTGCCAACGCCGAGCTGATCTCGATCGGCGCGGCGGTTGCCCGCTTCGATCTAACGTTGGGCCTCGGTGTCGGTGCTGCTGGAATAGACGGCCACCTAGAGTACAGCACCAGCCTCTTCGAGCGGGCCACTGCAGATCGCATGGTACGCAATCTCCTGACGATTCTGGTGGCGATTGCGGCCGATCCGGGCCGGAGGCTGTCCGAACTGCCGGTCCTGGGGGGAGAGGAGTACCACCGGCTCATTACGGCGTGGAATGACAGCGCGGTGCCGGTTCCGCCGGTGGGCGGGGTGCACGAGCTGATCGCCACTCAAGCCGGAGCCAACCCGGACGCGGTAGCGGTGGTATCGGGTGAGGAGTCGCTGACCTACGCCGGGCTGGAAGATCGAGCGAACCGGCTCGCCTGCCACCTGCGTGGCCTGGGAGTTAGGCCGGAAGTCGTGGTTGGGCTGTGCCTTCCGCGCGGTGCGGGGATGGTGATCGCGCTGGTGGCGGTCTGGAAGGCAGGGGGCGTATACCTGCCTATGGATCCTGACTATCCCGCCGAACGCCTCGGTTTCATGCTGGCCGATAGCCGGGCCTCGGTGCTGGTGTGCGACAACGAGACCGCTGACCTGCTGCCTGGCGGCCGAGTCCGGCTGGTGGTGATCGATGATCAGGCGACGCGGGCGGAGATCGCCGCTCAGGCGACCGGGCCGGCCGTGGCCACCCACCCGGACCAGGGTGCGTATGTGATCTACACTTCGGGGTCGACCGGCGGGCCGAAGGGTGTCCTGGTGCCGCACCGGGGGCTGGTGAGCCTGGTCGAGACGCGGGTGGGTTTTGGCGTCGATGGGAACGACGTCGTGCTGCAGTTCGCGTCATTCAGCTTCGATGCCTCGATCTGGGAACTGGTCATCGCCTTGGCGCTGGGTGGCACGCTGGTGGTGGCGACGCCACGGGAACGGTCGGAGCCGATGCAGCTGGCGGCCCTCGCAGCGGCTGCCGCGGTAACGGTGGCAAGCTTGCCACCCTCACTGCTGGGTGCGCTCGAACCCGCTGATCTGGCCGGGGTGACAACGCTAATAGCGACGGGGGAGCCGCTCCGCAGGGAACTGGCTGGAGCCTGGGGGCCGGGTCGGCGGCTGTTCAACGGCTACGGCCCGACCGAGACCACCGTCGGCGCGTCGGCGGCGCTATACGACCCTGAGATAGCGGGTGAACCATCGATCGGCACACCGATGGCCAACATGCGGGTGTACGTCCTGGACAGCCGGCTTCGGCCGGTGCCGGTCGGGGTGCCGGGCGAGCTATGCATCGGTGGGCTGGGAGTGGCCCGGGGATATATATCCCATCCGGCGCTTTCGGCGGAACGGTTCGTGGCCGACCCATTCGCGGCTGACGGGTCCCGGCTCTATCACAGCGGCGACCGCGCCCGCTGGTGTGCCCATGGTGAACTCGAGTTTCTCGGCAGAATCGATGATCAGGTCAAGGTCCGCGGCCATCGCGTCGAACTCGGTGAGGTTGAAGCGGCCTTGCGGGCTCACCCGCAGGTGTCGGCCGCCGCGGTGGTGGCCAGAAACGACACTGGAACCCTTTCCCGGCTGCTTGCCTATCTGGTACCCGCCGACCAAGCAGGCGGGATTCCCGACGTCGGCGTCCTGCGGACGTTCCTCCGGCAGACCCTCCCAGACTATTTGATCCCGGCGGCATTCACCGAACTAACCGCCCTCCCGCTGACCCCGAATAGGAAACTCGACCGGGCCGCCCTGCCGGCACCCGAAGGTCTCACGGCCGCTGCTGTCAGCGCGTATGTGGCGCCTCGTACGCCCGTCGAGGAGATCCTCGCCGAGGCATGGGCCGACGTCCTCAGAGTGGAGCGGGTCGGCGCGACCGACAACTTCTTCGAGCTCGGCGGTGACTCGATCCTGAGCATTCAGGCCGTCGCACGGGTCCGCGCCAGTGGATTGCATATCACTCCCGGGCAGATGTTCGAACGGCAGACCATCGCAAGCCTGGCCGTCGTGGCCGGGACGGAAACATCGGTCGGCGCCGAGCAGGGCCCAGTTGTCGGTGCGGTCCCACTTACCCCTATTCTCCAGTGGTTCTTTGACCGGGGACTCGCTAATCCGAGCCACTATAACCAGTCGATAGTCCTGCGGGTGACCGAGCGGATCGACCCCGAACTCCTCCAGCGGGCGCTGGCCGCCCTGGTCGAGCACCACGACGCCTTGCGGCTGCGGTTCACGGAGCGAGACGGGCGATGGACGGCGCACAACGCATCCCCGGAGCACAGGGATGTGCTGGAGGTCATCGATTTGGCCGGAATGGGCAATACCGCTGCCATGACCCGGATGGAGGAGGCAGCTACCACCGTCCAGCACGGCCTCGACCTTGCGGAAGGCCCGCTACTGCGCTGCCTGCTCTTCGAGTCCGTACCAGCGGACCGGGGCCAGGGCCAGGACCAGGACCAGGTGATCCTGCTCGTGGCCCATCACACGACCGTCGATGGGGTGTCCTGGCGGATACTACTCGATGACCTGGTCGTCGCGTGCGGCCAACTGGAGCGGGGCGATGCCGTCGAGCTGCCAGCCAAGACAACGTCGTTCCAGCGCTGGGCCGAGGAACTTCGGGCGCTTGCGCATACGCCGCAGCTCACCGCCGAGACTGATTACTGGCTGCGGGCCGTAGGGGAACCAGGAGGCCTGCCACGTGATCATCCGGCGGGCTGGAATGACCTTGCCTCTGCTCGTAGCTTCCGCGCTCGCCTCGACGAGGTGCAGACCTCACGGCTGCTGCACCAGGTTCCGAGCGCGTACCGGACCCAGATCAACGATGTGCTTCTTGCTGCACTGGGGGTAACGCTCAACGAATGGGCCAGACGGCAAGTCCTGGTTGACATTGAGGGACACGGCCGCGAGGACATTGGACCGCACGTTGACCTATCCCGCACGGTCGGCTGGTTCACCAGTATTTACCCGGTCAGGCTGCACGGCGATATCAGCGATCTCGGCGCGTTGATCAAGCGCTCCAAGGAGCAGCTCTGGGAGGTGCCACGGCATGGGCTTGGCTACGGAATTCTGCGCTACCTAACCGATACGGCCTGGTCGGCGGTCCAGTCGGCCGAGCTGAGCTTCAACTACCTCGGCCAACTAGATCAAGCGGTGCCGAGCGCAGCCCGATTCCGCCAAGTGCGCCGCACGCTCGGGCATGAGCGCTCTGAATCAGGCGAACGTACCCACCTCATCGAGGTGCACTGCCGCGTCGCGGGGGGTCGGCTCGAACTGACGTGGACTTACTCCAGCCAAATCCACAACCGGGCCACTGTCGAACGCCTGGCATACCGGTATCTCGACGTCCTGGGCACGCTCATCGACCACTGCTGCCAGCTTGGAGTCCGTGGCTACACCCCGTCGGACTTCCCGCTCGCCCAGCTTGATCAGGCCACGATCGACCGGATCCAGATCGGCACCGAGCAGTCCATCGACGACATTTACCCGCTGACCCCGCTGCAGCAAGGCATGCTGTTCCATACGCTCCTTGAGCCCGGATCGGGCATCTACCACGTACAGAACGGCATGCTGCTCGTCGGCGAACTGGACGAACCGGCGATGGCCCGGGCCTGGCAGCTAGCGTTGGCGCGCCATCCGGTGCTGCGCAGTCAACTGGTCTACGACGACGTTCCGGCTCCGCTTCAGGTAGTGGAGCAATCGGTGACGCTGGCCATGGAGAGCCACGACTGGCGGGACATGAGCGAGCGGGCACAGGCGGATGCACTTGACGCGTGGATGGCGCGGGACCGGATCCGGGGTGTGCGCCTCGACCAGCCATCCGGCATGCGGGTGACGTTGTTGCGGCTCGGCGAGCGGCGGTACCAGATGGTGTGGAGCTACCATCATCTGCTGCTCGACGGGTGGAGCGTACCCATTGTGCTCGGCGATGTCATCGGTGCGTACCGAGCGTACCTAGCGGGACGGGAGCCCGAGTTGCCGCCCTGCCAGCCCTTCAGGGACTTCATCGCCTGGCTCAGCGCGCAGGACCCGGCGGAAGCTGAGCTTTACTGGCGGGAGCACCTGCGCGGATTCAAGGCCCCTACACCCTTGGGGCTTGACCGGGATACCGGCGACCAGGGCCACGAGACCAAGCGAACGCTGCTGACGGAAGCTACCACCGCCGCACTGACCGACCTGACGCGCCGCCATCACCTGACGTTGAACACCCTGATCCAGGGGGCCTGGGCACTGCTGCTGTCCAGGTACAGCGGAGATGACGACGTCGTGTTCGGGGTGACCACCTCCGGCCGCACTGGAGAGCTGCCGGGATCGGACTCCATGGTGGGCATGTTCATGAATACCACGCCACTACGGGTCCGGATTGATCCCGAAGGTTCACTGTTGGAGTGGCTCGGCAGGCTTCAGGCTGATCAAATCCAGGCTCGCAGGTATGAGCATACTTCGCTCGTCCAGATTCAGGCCTGGTCCGAAATCGCTGCCGGGCGACAACTGTTCAACAATCTCCTGCTGTTCGAGAATTACCCTTCGAAGTCATCGGGCGAGCATGGCGGTGCATCGGGCGAGCATGGCGGTGCAATGGCCGACCGCCTCCGGCTTTCCGGCAACCTCGCGTACGACCAGACCAATTACCCCCTAACGATCATCGCGGGTCCCGGGCCTCAGCTCGTCCTGGGAGCGGCCTACGACCGGGCGAGATTCGACTCCGGCACGGTCGACCGCCTCATCGGCCATCTGGTGACGGTGCTGGAGCAGGTAGCTGTCGTCGATACCGACAGGCTTCTGTCGGAGCTGCCGGTGCTGACCTCGGCCGAGCGTGACCGGGTGCTCGTGGAGTGGAATGACACTGCGGGGCCGGTTCCGGCGGTTGGCGGGGTGCATGAGCTGGTTGCTGTGCGGGCGGCTTGCTGCCCGGATGCGGTGGCGGTGGTGGCCGGTGGGGTGTCGTTGACGTATGGGGGGCTGGAGGAGCGGGCGAACCGGCTGGCGCATTACCTGCGGGGGGCGGGGGTGGGCGCGGAGTCGGTGGTGGGGTTGTGCCTGGAGCGTGGCGTGGACCTGGTGGCGGCGATGCTGGCGGTGTGGAAGGCCGGCGGCGTGTACCTGCCGCTGGATCCTGGTTATCCCGCTGAGCGGCTGGCGTTCATGATCGCCGACAGCGGTGCGCGGGTGCTGGTGGGCTGCCGCGGGCGGGCCGGGGGCCTGGCTGATGGCCTGGCTGGCCTGGGTGAGGGTCTGGCGGTGGTGTGGCTGGATGATCCTGTTGCGGCGGCGGCGGTGGCGGCGGCGCCGTGTACACCGCCGCAGGTGGCGGTGGCGGCGGGGCAGCTGGCGTATGTGATCTATACCTCGGGGTCAACGGGCAGGCCGAAGGGGGTGCTTGCTGGTCATGGGGGGCTGGTGAACCGGCTGGCGTGGATGCAGGAGGCTTTCGGCCTGGCCCCGGGGGAGCGGGTGCTGCACAAGACCGCGATCACGTTCGACGTGTCGTTGTGGGAGCTGGTGTGGCCGCTGGCCGTGGGTGGCTGCCTGGTGGTGGCCGAGCCTGGCGGCGGTGGTGATCTGGATTACCTGGCCGGCCTGATCGAGGATCAGCGGGTCAGCGTCACTCATTTCATTCCCTCGCTGTTCCATCAGCTTGCCCGGCATGAGTGGCTGGCGCCGATGCGGGATCTGCGGCTGGTGGTGTGCAGTGGTGAGGCGCTCGCCGGGGACGATGTGGCCCGGTTCTACGCCCGGCATCCTGCGGTGGTGGTGGCCAACCTGTACGGCCCGACCGAGGCGTCCATCGACGTGTCGTGGTGGCTGTGTGAGCGGCCCGGCGGGGCGGTACCGCCGATCGGGCAGCCGATCGCCAACACCTGCCTGTATGTCGTGGACCGGCATCTGCGGCCCGCGCCGATCGGGGTCGAGGGCGAGTTGCTCATCGGCGGGGCGGGACTGGCGCGGGGGTATGGCCGGCGGCCGGGGCTAACCGCGGAACGGTTCATTCCCGACGGGTTCACCGGGGATGGGTCGCGGCTGTACCGGACCGGGGACCGGGCGCGGTGGCGCGCCGATGGGCAGCTGGAGTTCCTGGGCCGCATTGATGACCAGGTGAAGATCCGCGGGTTCCGGGTGGAGCCGGGTGAGGTGGAGGCGGCGCTGGCCGCCCATCCGGGAGTGCACACGGCGGTGGTGGCCGCGGACCGCGACGGCCAGGACCGGCGGCTGGTGGCGTGGCTGGTCCCGGCCGGCCCGGGCGGGGGTATCCCGCCGGCTGGTGAGTTGCGGGCGTTTGTGGGGCAGCGGCTGCCGGGGTTTATGGTCCCGGCGGTGTTCACCGAGCTGGCGGGCTTGCCGCTGACGGCGAGCGGGAAGCTGGACCGGGCGGCGCTGCCGGCCCCGGATGAGGGCCGGCCGGAGCTGGCGGGGGGGTATGTGGCGCCGGCCAGCCCGGCGCAGGAGCTGCTGGCGGGGATCTGGGCGCAGGTCCTGGGTGTGGACCGGGTCGGGGCCACCGATAGTTTCTTTGACCTGGGCGGGCATTCGCTGCTGGCCACCCAGGTGATCTCCCGGATCCGGGGCGTGTTCGGGGTGGAGGTGGCGCTGGCGGCGCTGTTCGACCAGCCGACGGTCGCCGGGCCCTGGCGGCGGTGATCGAGGGGACGGCGCCGGGGGTGGCGGCGCCGCCGGTCACGCCTGCGGGCCGCGGTGGGCGGTTGCCGTTGTCGTTCGCGCAGCAGCGGTTGTGGTTCCTGGACCAGCTTGATCCCGGGTCGGTGGAATACAGCATGCCGTCGCCGGTGCGGCTGGGCGCGGATCTGGATGTGGCCGCGCTGGGTGCGGCGCTGGGCGCGGTGGTTGGCCGGCATGAGGTGCTGCGGACCCGGCTGGTCGCGGGCCCGGACGGGGTGGCGTATCAGGTGATCGACCCCCCCGGGCCGTTCCCGCTGCCGGTCATCGATGTCTGCGGGGACGCTGATCCGGTGGCGGCGGCGCGGGCGCTGGTGGCGGCGGACGCGGCGGCGCCGTTTGACCTGGCGGCGGGGCCGCTGATCCGGGCCAGCGTGATCCGGCTGGGCCCGGCGGGGCATGTGCTGGCGCTGTCGATGCATCACGTGGTGAGTGATGAGTGGTCGGCGGGGATTTTCCGCCGTGAGCTCGGTGTGCTGTATGCGGCGTTCGGGCGGGGGGAGCCTGATCCGCTGCCGCCGCTGGTGGTGCAGTACGCCGATTTCGCGGTGTGGCAGCGGCGGTGGCTGGCCGGGGACGTGCTGGACGCTCAGCTCGCCTACTGGCGTGGCCAGCTGGCCGGGGCGCCGGTGCTGGAAGTGCCTGCTGACCGGCCCCGCCCGCCGGTGCGGTCCACCGCTGGGGCACTCACACGGTTCAGCGTCCCGGTGGAGACCGCGGCGGGGTTGCGGGCGGTGGCCCGCGGCGGCGGCGCGACGATGTTCATGACGCTGCTCGCGGCGTTGGGCGTGCTGCTGGGCCGGTACAGCGGCCAGGACGACGTGGTGGCCGGCACTGCGGTCGCCAACCGTAACCACGCCGGGACTGAGGATCTGATCGGGTTTTTCGTCAATACCCTGGTGATGCGGGCTGACCTGTCGGGCGACCCGGAGTTCACCGGGCTGCTCGGCCGGGTGCGGGAGATGGCGCTGGGCGCCTACGCGCATCAGGATCTGCCGTTTGAGCAGCTGGTGGACGCGCTGGTGACCGGCCGGGACCGGTCCCGTACTCCGCTGTTTCAGGTCTTCTTTGGTTATGTCGGTGGCGATGGGGCGGGTGGCGCGCCGGGGAATGATGGTGAGCTTGGGGGGGATACAGGGTCGCTGCGGCCGGCAGGGGATGCGCTGGCTGAGACGGGGGCGGTGAAGTTTGACCTGTCGGTGATGCTGGGGGACGCCGGTGGTGGCGGGCTGGTGGGCGGGATCCAGTACCGCACCGCGTTGTTTGATGCCGGCACGGTGGGGCGGATGGCCGGGCATCTGGTCACGGTGCTGGAGGCGGTGGCCGCTGATGCTGGCCGGCCGTTGTCCCAGCTGCCCGTGCTGAGCGTGGGTGAGCGCGATCAACTGGTGCGGGAGTGGAATGACACTGCGGCGGCCGTCCCTGAGGCAGGTGGGCTGCATGAGCTGATCACCGCGCGGGCCGCTGTGTCACCGGATGCGGTGGCGGTGGTGTGCGGTGGGATGTCGCTGACGTATGGGGGGCTGGAGGGCCGGGCTAACCGGCTGGCGCATTACCTGCGCGGCGCGGGGGTCGGCACGGAGACCATCGTGGGCCTGTGCCTGGAGCGTGGCCTGGACATGGTGGCAGCGATGCTGGCGGTGTGGAAGGCCGGCGGTGCGTATCTGCCGCTGGACCCGGGCTACCCGGCGGAGCGGCTGGGGTTCATGCTGGCCGACAGCGGCGCGCGGGTGCTGGTGGGTCGCCGCGGGCTTGCGGGGGGCCTGGCGGCAGATCAGGTGGTGCGGCTGGATGATCCCGCTGTGGTGGCAGCGCTGGGGGCGGCGCCGGCGGTGCCGCCGCGGGTGGCGGTGGCGGCGGGTCAGCTGGCGTATGTGATGTATACCTCGGGGTCAACCGGGCTGCCGAAGGGGGTGCAGGTCACCCATGGGGGTGTGGTGAACCTGGCGGTGGCGCTGCGGCCGGTGTCTGGTGTCGCCGAGGGCGTGACCATGTTGCAATTCGTCTCGTTCAGCTTCGATGCTTCGGTGCGGGATGTCGCGGTGGTGCTGGCGGCGGGAGGCACGCTGGCGGTGGCCACCTCCGCCCAGCGGGCCGAGCCGGCCCTGCTGACCGGGATGATCCGCAGCACCGGGGTCCAGGTCGTGGGCATGCCGCCGTCGGCGCTGGGTGCGCTTGATCCTGGTGATCTGCCGGGGGTTAGCACGTTGTTCACGGGTTCAGAACGGGTGAGCGCGCAGTTGGCCGGTGTCTGGGGGCCGGGCCGGCGGCTGCTCAACGTGTACGGCCCGACCGAGACCACGGTGATCTCCTGTGCCGCGCTGGCTGATCCTGGTGCCGGGCAGGCGCCGCCGATCGGGTCACCGATCGCGAACACCCGGGTGTATGTGCTGGACCGGTACCTGGGCCCGGTGCCGGTGGGGGTGGCCGGGGAGTTGTTCATCGGTGGTGCCGGGGTGGCGCGGGGGTATGGCGGGCGGCCGGGGCTGACGGCGGAGCGGTTTGTGGCGGACTTGTTCGCTGGGGATGGGTCGCGGCTGTACCGCAGCGGGGACCGGGTGCGGTGGCGCGCCGATGGGCTGCTGGAGTTCCTGGGCCGCGCCGATGAGCAGGTGAAGATCCGCGGGTTCCGGGTGGAGCCGGGTGAGGTGGAGGCGGCGCTGGCCGCCCATCCGGGGGTGGGTGCGGCGGTGGTGGCGGCCCGCGAGGACCAGCCCGGTGACCGGCGGCTGGTGGCTTACCTGGTGCCTGCTGATCCGAAGGAGGGCATCCCGCCGCTGAGCGAGTTGCGGGCGTTTGCGGGGCAGCGGCTGCCGGGGTTTATGGTCCCGGCGGTGTTCACCGAGCTGGCCAGCCTGCCGCTGACGCCCAGCGGGAAGCTGGACCGGGCGGCGCTGCCGTCCCCGGGTGCGGCCCGCCCGGAGCTGGCTGGCGGGTATGTCGCCCCGGCCACCCCCGCCGAGGAACTGCTCGCGGGGATCTGGGCGCAGGTTCTCGGCATCACCCGGGTTGGGGTCACCGATAGTTTCTTTGACCTGGGTGGGCATTCGCTGCTGGCCACTCAGGTGATCTCCCGGGTCCGGGGCGTGTTCGGGGTGGAGGTGGCGCTGGCGGCGCTGTTCGACCAGCCGACCGTCGCGGGGCTGGCGGCGGTGGTTGAGGGGACGGCGCCGGGGGTGGCGGTGCCGCCGGTGACGGCTGCGGGCCGCGGTGGGCGGTTGCCGTTGTCGTTCGGCCAGCAGCGGTTGTGGTTCCTGGACCAGCTTGATCCCGGGTCGGTGGAATACAGCATGCCGTCGCCGGTGCGGCTGGGCGCGGATCTGGATGTGGCGGCTTTGGGTGCGGCGCTGGGCGCGGTGGTTGGCCGGCATGAGGTGCTGCGGACCCGGCTGGTGGCGGGCCCGGATGGGGTGGCGTATCAGGTGATCGACCCCCCGGCGCCGTTCCCGCTGCCGGTCATCGATGTCTGCGGGGACGCTGATCCGGTGGCGGCGGCGCGGGGGCTGGTGGCGGCGGATGCGGCGGCGCCGTTTGACCTGGCGGCGGGGCCGCTGATCCGGGCCAGCGTGATCCGGCTGGGCCCGGCGGGGCATGTGCTGGCGCTGTCGATGCATCACGTGGTGAGTGATGAGTGGTCGGCGGGGATTTTCCGCCGTGAGCTCGGTGTGCTGTATGCGGCGTTCGGGCGGGGGGAGCCTGATCCGCTGCCGCCGCTGGTGGTGCAGTACGCCGATTTCGCGGTGTGGCAGCGGCGGTGGCTGGCCGGGGAGGTGCTGGCGGGCCAGCTGGCGTACTGGCGTGGCCGGCTGGCCGGGGCGCCGGTGCTGGAGCTGCCCGCTGACCGGCCCCGCCCGCCGGTGCGGTCCACCGCCGGCGCGGTGGCGCAGTTCAGCGTTCCCGCGGAGGTGGCGGCGGGGTTGC
The DNA here is from genome assembly GCA_963714445.1 of uncultured Actinomycetota bacterium. Lineage (GTDB taxonomy): Bacteria > Actinomycetota > Actinomycetes > Streptomycetales > Catenulisporaceae > Actinocrinis. The sequence goes on along the minus strand of CAVQPP010000205.1, from coordinate 21,669 downwards.
GGGCGGTGGCCCGCGGTGGCGGCGCGACGATGTTCATGACGCTGCTCGCGGCGTATGCGGTGCTTTTGGGGCGGTACAGCGGCCAGGACGATGTGGTGGTGGGCACCCCGGCCGCGAACCGCAACCACGCTGGGACCGAGGACCTGATCGGGTTTTTCGTCAATACCCTGGTGCTGCGGGCTGACCTGTCGGGCGACCCGGAGTTCACCGGGCTGCTCGGCCGGGTCCGGGAGGTGGCGCTGGGCGCCTACGCCCATCAGGACCTGCCGTTCGAGCAGCTCGTCGACGCGCTGGTCAGTGACCGGGACCGGTCCCGCACCCCGCTGTTCCAGGTGTTCTTCAACTACGCCCAGACGGGTGGCGGTGATGCGGCGGGCCGTGGTGGCGGGCAGGCCACCGGAGCCGAAGTGCGGTGGCTGCCCGCGTTGTTCGATCTGACGCTGTCGGTCGCTGACGCTGGCGAGGGTGGCTTGTCCGGCGGGATCGAATACAGCACCGCCTTGTTCGACCACGCCACGGTGGAGCGGATGTGCGGGCATCTGGTGGCGTTGTTGGAGGCAGTCGCCGCGGATGCAGGCCGGCCGCTGTCGGGACTGGTGATGGTTACCGAACGTGAGCATGAGCAGCTGGCTGGGTGGGGTGCCGGCGCGGCGGTGGTGGTCCCGGCGGCGGGCGGGATCCATGAACTGGTTGCAGCGCGGGCGGCTGCGTGCCCGGACGCGGTGGCGGTGGTGTGTGGTGAGGAATCGCTGACGTATGCGGAGCTGGAAGAGCGGGCGGACCTGCTGGCGCGTTACCTGCGCCACATGGGGGCCGGGGTGGAGACAGTGGTCGGGCTGTGCCTGGACCGCGGCATGGACCTGGTGGTGGCAGCGCTGGCGGTGTGGAAGGCCGGCGGCGCGTACCTGCCGCTGGACCCGGGCTACCCGGCCGAGCGGCTGGCGTTCATGCTGGCCGATAGCGGGGCGGCGGTGCTGGTCGGTCACCGGCGGGCGGCAGTCGGCCTGACCGGTGGCGCGGCGGATGCTGCAGGCCGGGGTGTGGCTGAGGTGTGGCTGGATGACCCGGCCACGGCGGCCGGGATTGCTGGCTGCCCAGGCGGGCCGCCGGCCGTCGCCACCGCAAGCGCTGGGCTGGCGGGTGTGATCTACACCTCCGGTACCACTGGGCGTCCCAAGGGGACGCTGATCTCACATGGGTCGTTGGCGGCGGTGTACGCCGCATGGGCCAGCATGTATTTCGGCCCCAGTGACGCCTACCGATGGTTGTCGCTGGCCAGTGCCAGTTTCGATGTGTTCACCGGCGACCTGGTGCGTGCGCTGTGCTCGGGCGGGACGCTGGTACTGGGCCCGGTCGGGCTGCAGCTATCGGTCAGTGAGTGGGTAGCGGTGCTGGCCGGGGAGCGTATTAACGCGCTGGAATGCGCGCCACGTTACGCCGATGAGCTGGTCGGCCATCTCGAGCGGGCCGATGTGCTGCTGGAGGATCTGCGGTTGCTGGTGGTCACCACCGATGTGTGGCGGACCGCCGCGGCGGCCCGGGCGCGCCGCATCCTTGGCCCCGCCGTACGGATCTTGGCTGCGTACGGCATCACTGAGACCACCATCGACTCCACCTGCAGCGGCCTCACCGGCCCGGACGGCCTGGCCGATCCCGCTTCCACGGTGGACCGGCCTGCCCCGATCGGCCGCCCACTTCCCGGTACCCGCCTTTACACGCTGGACCGGTACCTGAACCCGGTCCCAGTGGCGGCGGCGGGAGAGTTGTTCATCGGCGGTGCGGGGGTGGCGCGGGGGTATGGGGGTCGGCCGGCGCTGACGGCCGGACGGTTCGTGGCTGACCCGTTCGCCGGCGACGGGTCGCGGGTGTACCGAACGGGAGACCGGGTGCGGTGGATGTCCGGCGGTGAGCTGGAATTCCTGGGCCGCGCCGATGATCAGGTGAAGGTGCGGGGGTTCCGGGTGGAGCCCGGTGAGGTCGAGGCGGTACTGGCCGCCCATCGTGGCGTGCGGGCGGCGGTGGTGGCCGCGTCCGGGCAAGGCGACGACCACCGCCTGGTCGCCTACCTGGTCCCCGCCGATCCGGCCGAGGGCATCCCGCCGGTCAGTGAGTTGCGGGCCTTCCTGCAGCAGCGGCTGCCGGACTTCATGATCCCGGCGGCGTTCACCGAACTGGCCGCCCTGCCGCTGACGGTGAACGGGAAACTGGACCGGGCCGCATTGCCCTCCCCCGACGACAGCCGCCCCGAGCTGGCCGGTGGGTATGTGGCGGCGTCGACCCCAGCGGAGGAGTTGGTGGCCGGGATCTGGGCGCAGGTCCTGGGCGTGGACCGGGTCGGCGTCGGTGACAGTTTCTTCGATCTCGGTGGCCACTCACTGCTGGCCACCCAGGTGATATCGAGAGTGCGGCGCGTGTTCGGGGTAGAGATTCCGCTGGCGGCCCTGTTCGATCAGCCGACCGTCGCCAGGCTGGCCGCCGTCATACGCGATGTCGCACCCGGGGTGGCGGCGCCGCCAGTTACCGCTGTCGGCCGGGATCAGCTGCTGCCATTGTCGTTCGCGCAGCAGCGGCTGTGGTTCCTGGACCAGCTGGAACCCGACTCCAGCGTGTACAACGTGCCCATGTCGGTGCGGCTGGCTGGGGACCTGGATGTGGCTGCATTGGACGCGGCGCTGGGCCGGGTCGCAGGCCGGCATGAGGTGCTGCGGACCCGGCTGGTGGCCGGCCCGGACGGGGTGGCGCATCAGGTGATCGACCCGCCGGCGCCGTTCCCGCTGCCCGTAGCCGACGTCTCGGGCCGGAATGATCCGCTGGCCGCAGCGCGGCAGCTGGTGGCGGCAGACGCGGCGGCGCCAATTTGACCTGGCCGCCGGACCGCTGATCCGCGCCAGCCTGATCCGGCTGGGTCCGGATGACCACGTTCTGGCGCTGTCCATCCATCACGTGGTCTTCGACGAGTGGTCGACGGGAATCTTGCACCGGGAGCTGTCGGCGTTGTATGAGGCGTTCCGCCGGGGTGAGCCGGATCCGCTGCCGCCGCTGGCGGTGCAGTACGCCGACTTCGCGGCGTGGCAGCGCCAGTGGCTGGCCGGTGAAGTGCTGGAGGGTCATCTGGCGTACTGGCGTCAGCAGCTGGCCGGGGTACCGGTGCTGGAACTGCCCGCCGACCGGCCCCGCCCGCCGGTCCACTCGCCGACCGGAGCGTCTGTGGGTTTCGTGGTCTCGCAGCGGACGGTGGACCGGTTGCGCGGGCTAGCGCGTGGCGGCGAGGCGACGATGTTCATGACGCTGCTCGCGGCGTTCACCATGCTGCTGAGCCGCTACAGCGGCCAGGACGATGTGGTGACAGGGACCCCGGTCGCCAACCGCAACCAGGCGGAGACCGAGGGCCTGATCGGGTTTTTCGTCAACACCCTCGTCATGCGGGCCGACCTGTCGGGTGACCCGGTGTTCACCGAGCTACTCGGACGGGTCCGCAGCATGGCCCTGGGCGCTTACGCGCATCAGGACCTGCCGTTCGAGCAGCTGGTCGATGAGCTGGTCACGAACCGGGACCGGTCCCGGACTCCGCTCTTCCAGTCGTTCTTCAGCTACGTCCAGGCCGGTCCCGGCGCTGATGGGCCGCAGCTGGGCGGCGCGCGGATCGAACATGCCGGAGCGCCGCAGTCGGCAGCTTTGTTCGATCTGACGGTCGCGTTCACCGAGACCGGTGCCGTGCTCAGCGGTGACCTGATCTACAGCACGGACCTGTTCGACCGGGCCACCGCCGGGCGGATGGCCGGGCACCTCGTCACGCTGCTGGAGGCGGTGGCGGGCGACGCCGGCCAGCCGCTGTCGGCGCTGGCGATGCTCTCCGCCGGGGAAAGGGACCAGCTGATCAGCCAGGGGCACGGCGGCGCGGGCCCGGTGGGCAGCGTCGCGAGCCTGGTCGCGGCGAGCGTGGCCCAGCGGCCTGACGCGGCCGCGGTGTCGTGTGGCGGGGAGGTGCTGACCTACGGTGGGCTTCAGGCCCGGGCGGCCCGGCTGGCGCATCACCTGTGCCATCTTGGCGTGGGCCCGGAGAGCGTGGTGGGCTTGTACCTCGATGCCAGCCCGGCGATGGTGGTGGCCATCCTCGCCGTGCTGTACGCCGGCGGTGCCTACCTCGCGCTGGACCCCGGCTACCCGCCCGAGCGGCTGGCCTGGATGTTCGCTGACAGCCAGGCCAGTGTCCTGGCCGGGGACCACCGGATCACCGGGCTGGCCGCCGCTGGGATCACTCACCGGGTCCAGCTTGATGACCCCGTCACCGCGGCCGCCATCGGGGCCTGGCCTGCCGTGCCGCCGGCCGGCCGGCAGCGCCATCATGACCAGGCCGCCTACGTCAACTACACCTCTGGGTCCACCGGCCTGCCCAAAGGCGTCACCGTCACCCACCACGCCCTGGCCAACCTGGTCGGAGCTCAGCGTAAGGACCTTGACCTGGCCAGCGGCGATGTCGCGCTGCAGTTGGCCTCCTTTAGCTTCGACGCCGCCGGCCCGGAGGTCTTCGCACCACTGGCCGCCGGAGCCCAGATCGTCATCGCCGGGCCGCAAACCCGTCGGTCCGGACCGGCGCTGCAGGGACTGCTGCGCGACGCCGCCGTTACCGCCGCCGCGATCACGCCCACCGCATTGCGGGACCTGGACCCCGCCACGCTGCCCGGTCTGCGGGTTCTTCTCGCCGGCGGAGAACCGTGCCCGCCCGCCCTGGCCGCCGCCTGGGCGGGCGGCCGGCGTTTCATCAACGCCTACGGCCCCACCGAAACCACCGTCTGCGCGGCCCGGGCCATCGACCCCGAAACCGCGGGCCCACTGCCGATCGGCCGCCCTTTGCCTGGTGCCCGGCTTTATGTTCTTGACCGTCATCTAAGCCCTGTCCCTGCAGGGGTGGCGGGGGAGTTGCTCATCGGCGGTGCCGGGGTGGCGCGGGGGTATGGTGGCCGCCCGGCCCTGACGGCGGAACGGTTTGCCGCTGACCCGTTCGCCGCCGATGGGTCGCGGGTGTACCGGACGGGGGATCGGGTGCGGTGGCGCCCCGACGGCCAGCTAGAGTTCCTGGGCCGCATAGATGATCAGGTCAAGGTGCGTGGGTTCCGGGTAGAACCCGGCGAGGTCGAGGCCGCGCTCGCCGCTCACCCGCGGATAGCAGAGGCAGTCGTGACTGCTTCTGGTGATAACGCTGGGCGGCGGCTGGTGGCTTACCTGATCCTCGCTGATCCGGGTGAGGGCATCCCGCCGGTGAGCGACCTCCGGGCCTATCTTCAGCATTGGCTGCCGGAGTTCATGGTCCCGTCAGTGTTCACCAAGCTCGCCGCGCTGCCGCTGACGCCGAACGGGAAACTGGACCGCGCCGCGCTGCCTGCCCCCGATGCCACGCGCCCAGGCCTAGCCGCCGCCTTCGTCAGCCCCACCACCCCGACCCAAGAACTCCTGGCCAGAATCTGGATCCACTTCCTTGGCCTGGACCATATCGGTATTCACGATAATTTCTTCGAACTTGGCGGCCACTCGCTTCTCGCTACCCAAGTCGTATCGAGGATCCGTAGCGTGTTCGGAGTCGAGCTCCCGCTCGCAGTACTCTTCGATCAGCCGACCATCGCAGAGATCGCTGTCGCCATCAACAGGGCCACTATCGGTATTGATGACGACATCGAAGAGTACGAGAAGTTCGAATTCTAGTGCCGTAATCGAATATAGTTTCCTTAGCATTGATACGACACGTGCGCCATAGCCGAGGCTATGCGATAATCGCTTCTATCAGATGTCCTCTCTGATTGGGCGCTGGAACCTCAGTAATTTGCATCGCACCAGATCGGAGAGTACTTTCACATCGACGCGCCCGGAACAACCCCGATTCGCGGGTGATCGAGGCTAAGCCTGCGCCTTCAAGGTGAAGACTGGTTGCCACCAGGACTATCTAGTGTGGCAGGTCGCCCGCAACCTTCCCGCCCCCTAGCCACGGTCGCTGTGTTCCTCGACGACATGAACGAGTTCAACAGTCTCCACGCCCTGCTGGAAGGACACCTCGTTGATCGTTAACCGCACTTATGAACTCCCGCCCGATGCGGTCAACCACCCGGGCGGGCTGGTCGCTGCGGTCTCTCGGGTCCACGTTGGGGAACAGCTTCGCTGGTTCGTGAGCATGGCTGGACCAACTGGCTTCCGGGTCGAGGCTACCGAGTGCGTCCCGGGATCCTTGCCTCGCGTGCTCACGTCCAGGCCGGCCCCGACTTCGTCCGGGCTGGCTGTAGCGGTCAGCCTGATACCCACCGGAATCGGCTGTGCCATCGGCGGATACGCCGGTGACGCCGGCCCGGCCGCTGCGCTTCTCGCCTCCGCCGCTGACCTCGTGGTCACCAATCCTAACGCAGTCAATGCGTCCAATTTCATCGCCGCCGACCGGCGGATCGTCTACACCGAGGGATACACGCTCGATCTGTTCAGTCGCGGAGAGACGGCCCTGCACATGCCGCGCGCCAACCGTATCGGCGTCATCATCGAGCGGGCATCTGATGCCGCGCTGGCCGAGGTGCTCAATGTGATCAACACTGTCCGCGCGGTCCACGGCGTGGACATCGCCGACTACCTGATCACGGACGAACCCGTCGGCACCAGGTCTGCCCGCCACGGCTCCGGCGCCTACGTCGGACGAATCGACCGTCCGGACGTGCTACTGGCAGCCGGGCGACGACTGCTCGCCGAAGGGGCCACCGCGCTGGCGGTGACCACGAACGTGCAGGGGTTGGCGGCCGACGATTACGCCAGCCACTTCGCCGGCGCCCATCCCAACCCAGTCGGTGGCGCCGAGGCAGTGGTCTCCCACCTGCTCACCCGTGCCCTCGGGGTACCCAGCGCGCATGCGCCGATGCTGAACTTCAAGCAGCTTCCGCTGTCGGGCTGGGTGGTCAACGCGCGGAGCGCCGGCGAGTTCGTCTCCACCAGCGGGCTGGCCTGTGTACTGATCGGGCTGCGCCGGGCTCCGCAGTTGGCCGCCCGGCCCGGCTGCCCGACCAGCGCGAGTATCAGTATGGACGACGTCATCGCGGTTGTCGCGCCGGCTACGGCGCTGGGCGCGGTACCGGTCCTATCTGCTGCGCAGCGCGGTATCCCAGTAGTCGCAGTGAGGGACAACACCACCATCCTCGATGTAACGGCCGCCCGGCTCGGCCTGCCTGGCGTGATCGAGGTGGACAGCTACCTAGCCGCCGCCGGCGCGCTGCTTGCACTGCGCACCGGGATCAGCATCGAGAGCGTGTGCCGGCCGCTGGCCACGCTCGGCACCGTCCAGGAGGCAAGGACCGGTACCCCGGCGTCACCGGATCGTGGCCAGCCGGCCAAGAGTCGGCGCGGAGAAGCTGACCGAGACGAGCAGCAAGGCCCAAACCTGGAGGCGCAGCTGGCACATCACGCTCCCCCCGGCTGAACTCGTCATGGCCATCAATCCGGCGTGGCGGACTCGCCTTGTTTATACGGTCAGGCCACTCCGGTGCCGTTCAACTGGTGCGATGCCGCAGTTGAACGCGCGGGTCGGCATGGTGCGCGGCGCAGTCGCGACGTGAAATGTTGATTGGTGATCTGGCCCTATGCCATAGTAATGGCCAAGATGCGCTCCGGGGTTTTGGCGGGTGAGCGCGAGGGAGCGGAGATGGGTGATGAGCCGAGGCTTCTCCGGCCGGATGTAATCATCGAGCCGTTGATTGACGGGTTCTATGCGTGGCCGCAGACGGTGGTGCCGGTACAGTCGGCGATGAACCCAGCGTTTTGGCCAGCGCCCCTTCCTGAGTCGTATCTGCAATCGCCGCGGGTCCATATCGCGGCGAGCGGTAACCCAGAAATGCGAAACGGCCATTTTATCAACCTCGATGAGGGCCGCGACGGTGAGATACGCGCCCTTCGCAGCTTGGTAAAACGCGACCGGGCCGATTTACTGCGTTTCACGGAGGCGGTCGCTGAGAGTGAGAAGATCGTGCGGCAGCGTGCGGCTGGGTCTGACCTCACACAGCTCTACCCAAAGCTCCCGGCCGAGCTGACCGGCTCACTGGACGTTTCCGCATTCGCGCGCGGCGACGATGCTCGCCGGACACTGAGCTGTTCCGGGTGATGCCGCAATCGACTGGCCCTGAACGCGCCCGTCAGGGATGAGTGACAACTTCTTCGAACTCGGCGCCATTCCTTGCTCGCCACCCAGGCTGGGTCGAGGATCATCGGTGTGTTTGGGGTGGAGGTGGTGTTGGCCGTGGTGTTCAATCATTCCACCATTAATGAGGTGGCCGGCCTCATCGAAGGTTTGGTGCCGGCATGACGGCGCCTCCACTCACAGCCGTGGGCCGGGACCGGCCACTGCCGTTGTCGTTCGCCCAGCGACGGCTATGGTTCTTGGATCAGTTGGAGCCCGGGTCGGTGGACTACACGGTGCGGTCTCTGGTGCGGCTGCCCGGGAAGCTAGATGTGGCCGCTTTGGACGCGGCGCTATGCGGGGTGCTGAGGCGGCATGAAGTGCTGCGGACCCGGCTGGTGGTCGGCCCGGATGGGCTGCCGTACCAGGTGATCGGCCCGTCGGCGCCGTTCCCGCTGCCAGTGGCGGATATCTCAGGGGAGACGGACCCGCTGGCGGCGGCACGCCAGCTTATCGCCCAGGACGCGGTCACCCCGTTTGAGCTGTCGGCCGGCGGCCTGATCCGCGCCAGCCTGATCCGGCTGGCTGCCGATGACCACGTTCTGGCGTTGTCCATGCATCATATGGTCTTCGATGAGTGGTCGGCGCGGATCTTGCGGCGTGAGCTGGCTGTCTTGTATGCGGCGTTCTGCCGGGGGGAGCCGGATCCGCTGCCGCCGCTGGCGGTGCAGTACGCCGATTTCGCGGTGTGGCAGCGGCGGTGGCTGGCCGGGGAGGTGCTGGCGGGCCAGCTCGCCTACTGGCGCGGCCGGCTGGCTGGGGCGCCGGTGCTGGAGCTGCCTGCTGACCGGCCCCGCCCGCCGGTCCGCTCCTCGGCCGGGGCGGTGGCCGGGTTCAGTGTTCCCGCCGAGGCGGCGGCTGGTTTGCGGGCGGTGGCCCGGGAGGCCGGCGCGACGATGTTCATGACGCTACTCGCGGCGTTTGCCGTGCTGCTGGGCCGTTACAGCGGCCAGGATGATGTGTCGGTAGGGATTCCCGTCGCTAACCGCAATCACGCGGGGACCGAGGACCTGATCGGATTTTTCGTCAACACCCTGGTCATGCGCGCCGACTTGTCGGGTGATCCCGAGTTCACTGAGCTGGTCGGGCGCCTGTGGAAGATGGCCCTGGACGGGTATGCGCATCAGGACCTGCCGTTTGAGCAGCTGGTCAACGCGCTGATGACCGACCGGGACCGGTCCCGCACGCCGCTGTTTCAGGTCCTGTTCAACTACCGCGCCGAGGACGGGCAGCATGCCGGGCACGGCCTGGAAAGACAGGCTGGTGACGGTCATGACGCCGACACAGGTGCGGATCCGGGCGGGGGCGGTGCTGAGTGGGTGTCGCTGGAGGGTCTCCAGACACGAGTAGTCGCCCAGACGGATCTGCGGCTGGTCCTGGCTGAAGACGGTAGCAGGCTGTCGGGCGAGATCGAGTACAGCACCGCGTTGTTTGATGCCGCGACCATCGAGCGGATGGCGGGCCATCTGGTCACCTTGCTGGAGGGGGTAACCGCTGATGCGGGGCAGTCGTTGTCGGAGCTGCCGGTGCTGACCTCGGCCGAGCGTGACCGGGTGCTCGTGGAGTGGAATGACACTGCGGGGCCGGTTCCGGCGGTTGGCGGGGTGCATGAGCTGGTTGCTGTGCGGGCGGCTTGCTGCCCGGATGCGGTGGCGGTGGTGGCCGGTGGGGTGTCGTTGACGTATGGGGGGCTGGAGGAGCGGGCGAACCGGCTGGCGCATTACCTGCGGGGGGCGGGGGTGGGCGCGGAGTCGGTGGTGGGGTTGTGCCTGGAGCGTGGCGTGGACCTGGTGGCGGCGATGCTGGCGGTGTGGAAGGCCGGCGGCGTGTACCTGCCGCTGGATCCTGGTTATCCCGCTGAGCGGCTGGCGTTCATGATCGCCGACAGCGGTGCGCGGGTGCTGGTGGGCTGCCGCGGGCGGGCCGGGGGCCTGGCTGATGGCCTGGCTGGCCTGGGTGAGGGTCTGGCGGTGGTGTGGCTGGATGATCCTGTTGCGGCGGCGGCGGTGGCGGCGGCGCCGTGTACACCGCCGCAGGTGGCGGTGGCGGCGGGGCAGCTGGCGTATGTGATCTATACCTCGGGGTTGACGGGCAGGCCGAAGGGGGTGCTTGCTGGTCATGGGGGGCTGGTGAACCGGCTGGCGTGGATGCAGGAGGCTTTCGGCCTGGCCCCGGGGGAGCGGGTGCTGCACAAGACCGCGATCACGTTCGACGTGTCGTTGTGGGAGCTGGTGTGGCCGCTGGCCGTGGGTGGCTGCCTGGTGGTGGCCGAGCCTGGCGGCGGTGGTGATCTGGATTACCTGGCCGGCCTGATCGAGGATCAGCGGGTCAGCGTCACTCATTTCATTCCCTCGCTGTTCCATCAGCTTGCCCGGCATGAGTGGCTGGCGCCGATGCGGGATCTGCGGCTGGTGGTGTGCAGTGGTGAGGCGCTCGCCGGGGACGATGTGGCCCGGTTCTACGCCCGGCATCCTGCGGTGGTGGTGGCCAACCTGTACGGCCCGACCGAGGCGTCCATCGACGTGTCGTGGTGGCTGTGTGAGCGGCCCGGCGGGGCGGTACCGCCGATCGGGCAGCCGATCGCCAACACCTGCCTGTATGTCGTGGACCGGCATCTGCGGCCCGCGCCGATCGGGGTCGAGGGCGAGTTGCTCATCGGCGGGGCGGGACTGGCGCGGGGGTATGGCCGGCGGCCGGGGCTAACCGCGGAACGGTTCATTCCCGACGGGTTCACCGGGGATGGGTCGCGGCTGTACCGGACCGGGGACCGGGCGCGGTGGCGCGCCGATGGGCAGCTGGAGTTCCTGGGCCGCATTGATGACCAGGTGAAGATCCGCGGGTTCCGGGTGGAGCCGGGTGAGGTGGAGGCGGCGCTGGCCGCCCATCCGGGGGTGGGTGCGGCGGTGGTGGCCGCGGATGGGCAGGGCGCGGCGGCGCGGCTGGTGGCGTGGCTGGTCCCGGCCGGCCCGGGCGGGGGTATCCCGCCGGCTGGTGAGTTGCGGGCGTTTGTGGGGCAGCGGCTGCCGGGGTTTATGGTCCCGGCGGTGTTCACCGAGCTGGCGGGCTTGCCGCTGACGGCGAGCGGGAAGCTGGACCGGGCGGCGCTGCCGGCCCCGGATGAGGGCCGGCCGGAGCTGGCGGGGGGGTATGTGGCGCCGGCCAGCCCGGCGCAGGAGCTGCTGGCGGGGATCTGGGCGCAGGTTCTGGGTGTGGACCGGGTTGGGGCCACCGATAGTTTCTTTGACCTGGGCGGGCATTCGCTGCTGGCCACCCAGGTGATCTCCCGGATCCGGGGCGTGTTCGGGGTGGAGGTGGCGCTGGCGGCGCTGTTCGACCAGCCCACGGTGGGGGCCCTGGCGGCGGTGATCGAGGGGACGGCGCCGGGGGTGGCGGCGCCGCCGGTCACGCCTGCGGGCCGCGGTGGGCGGTTGCCGTTGTCGTTCGCGCAGCAGCGGTTGTGGTTCCTGGACCAGCTTGATCCCGGGTCGGTGGAATACAGCATGCCGTCGCCGGTGCGGCTGGGCGCGGATCTGGATGTGGCGGCTTTGGGTGCGGCGCTGGGCGCGGTGGTTGGCCGGCATGAGGTGCTGCGGACCCGGCTGGTCGCGGGCCCGGACGGGGTGGCGTATCAGGTGATCGACCCGCCCGGGCCGTTCCCGCTGCCGGTCATCGATGTCTGCGGGGACGCTGATCCGGTGGCGGCGGCGCGGGGGCTGGTGGCGGCGGATGCGGCGGCGCCGTTTGACCTGGCCGCTGGGCCGCTGATCCGGGCCAGCGTGATCCGGCTGGGCCCGGCGGGGCATGTGCTGGCGCTGTCGATGCATCACGTGGTGAGTGATGAGTGGTCGGCGGGGATTTTCCGCCGTGAGCTCGGTGTGCTGTATGCGGCGTTCGGGCGGGGGGAGCCCGATCCGCTGCCGCCGCTGGTGGTGCAGTACGCCGATTTCGCGGTGTGGCAGCGGCGGTGGCTGGCCGGGGACGTGCTGGACGCTCAGCTCGCCTACTGGCGTGGCCAGCTGGCCGGGGCGCCGGTGCTGGAAGTGCCTGCTGACCGGCCCCGCCCGCCGGTGCGGTCCACCGCTGGGGCACTCACACGGTTCAGCGTCCCGGTGGAGACCGCGGCGGGGTTGCGGGCGGTGGCCCGCGGCGGCGGCGCGACGATGTTCATGACGCTGCTCGCGGCGTTGGGCGTGCTGCTGGGCCGGTACAGCGGCCAGGACGACGTGGTGGCCGGCACTGCGGTCGCCAACCGTAACCATGCCGGGACTGAGGATCTGATCGGGTTTTTCGTCAATACCCTGGTGATGCGCACCGACCTGTCGGGCGACCCGGAGTTCACCGGGCTGCTCGGCCGGGTGCGGGAGATGGCGCTGGGCGCCTACGCGCATCAGGATCTGCCGTTCGAGCAGCTGGTTGACGCCCTGATGACCGGCCGGGACCGGTCCCGCACCCCGCTGTTCCAGGTGTTCTTCAGCTACTTCACCGGGGACGGGGATGCGGGGGTGTCGCTGGAGGACATCGGGGCCGGGGCGGTCGCGAAGTTTGACCTGCGGCTGATTCTGACCGAGGACGGCGGCGGGCTGGCCGGCGGGATCGAGTACAGCACGGCGTTGTTCGACAGCGGCACGATCGGGCGGATGGCGGGGCACCTGGGTGTGCTGCTGGCGGCGGTGGCCGGCGACCCGGGGCAGCGTGTCGGCGACCTGCCGGTGCTGACCGCCGCCGAGCGTCATCAGGTCCTGGTCACCTGGAACGACACGCCGGCGCCAGTCCCGGAGGCGGGCGGGGTGCAGGAGCTGGTCGCGGCGCAGGCCGCGGCCCGTCCCGGCGCGGTGGCGGTGACCTGCGGCGGGATGTCGCTGACGTACGGGGAGCTGGAGAAGCGGGCGAACCGGCTGGCCTGGTATCTGCGGGGGGCAGGAGCGGGGCCCGAGACCATCGTGGGGCTATGCCTGGAGCGGGGCACGGCCCTGGTGACGGCGATGCTGGCGGTGTGGAAGGCCGGCGCCGCGTTCCTGCCGCTGGACCCGGGCTACCCGGCGGAGCGGCTGGGGTTCATGCTGGCCGACAGCGGCGCGCGGGTGCTGGTGGGTCACTGCGGGGAGGCCGGCGCCGGCGCCTTGGCCGTGGCTCAGGCGGTTCAGGACGTATGGCTGGATGATCCTCTGGTGGAGGCGGCGGTGGCGGGGATGCCGTCCGGGCCGCCGCCTGCGGCGGGGGCGGCGGGTCAGCTGGCGTATGTGATCTACACCTCGGGGTCGACGGGGCGGCCCAAGGCGGTGGGGGTCTCGCAGGGAAACCTGGCGTGCCTGCTCGCCGCGGCGCAGCAGCGGTTCGGTTTCGGCGCTGATGAGGTGTGGACGTGGTTCCACTCGCCTGCTTTTGATTTCTCGGTGTGGGAGCTGTGGGGGGCGCTGGCCCGGGGCGGCCGGGTGGCGGCGGTGCCTGGCCTGGTCGCCCGGTCCCCGGTGGATTTCCTGCGCCTGCTGGCCCGGGAGCGGGTGACGGTCCTGAGCCAGACCCCGTCGGCGTTCTATCAGCTGATCCAGGCCGGCGTTCGGCACCCCGGTGCGGGCGCCGGGCTGATGTTGCGTTTTGTGGTGCTCGGCGGCGAGGCCCTGGACACTGGGCGGCTGCCCGGCTGGCACGACCGTCATGGTGACGGGGCCGTGCTGGTCAACATGTACGGCATCACCGAGACCACCGTGCATGTCAGCTACGCCGCCCTCGGCCCGGGTCCGGCGCGGCCGGGTGGCGGGAGCGTGATTGGCCGCGGCCTGCCGGGCCTGCGGGTGTACCCGCTGGACGCTGGGCTGCGCCCGGTGCCGGCTGGGGTTGCCGGGCAGCTGTACGTGGCCGGCCCTCAACTGGCCCGCGGATACCTGGGACGGCCGGCGCTGACCGCGGCCCGGTTCGTGGCCTGCCCATTCGGCCCGCCCGGCTCGCGGATGTACCGCACCGGCGATATGGCCCGGTGGAACCCGGCCGGGCAGCTGGAGTTCCTGGGCCGCGCCGATGACCAGGTCAAGATCCGCGGCTACCGGATCGAGCCCGGCGAGATCGAGGTCGCGCTGGCCGCCCATCCCGCCGTGGCCCAGGCTGCCGTGGCAGCCCGCGAGGACCAGCCCGGTGACCGGCGGCTGGTGGCGTGGCTGGTCCCGGCCGGCCCGGGCGGGGGTATCCCGCCGGCCGACGAGCTGCGGGCGTTTGTGGGGCGGCGGCTGCCGGGGTTTATGGTCCCGGCGGTGTTCACCGAGCTGGCCAGCCTGCCGCTGACGGCGAATGGGAAGCTGGACCGGGCGGCGCTGCCGGCCCCGGATGCGGGCCGGCCGGAGCTGGCGGGGGGGTATGTGGCGCCGGCCAGCCCGGCGCAGGAGCTGCTGGCCGGGATCTGGGCGCAGGTCCTGGGTGTGGACCGGGTCGGGGCCACCGACAGTTTCTTTGACCTGGGCGGGCATTCGCTGCTGGCCACTCAGGTGATCTCCCGGGTCCGGGCCGTGTTCGGGGTCGAGGTTCCGCTGGCGGCGCTGTTCGACCAGCCGACCGTCGCCGGGCTGGCGGCGATGATCGAGGGGACAGCGCCGGGGGTGGCGGTGCCGCCGGTCACGCCCGCGGACCGCGGCCAGCGGTTGCCGTTGTCGTTCGCGCAGCAGCGGTTGTGGTTCCTGGACCAGCTTGATCCCGGGTCGGTGGAGTACAACGTGCCGTCGCCGGTGCGGCTGGGCGCGGATCTGGACGTGGCCGCTTTGGGTGCGGCGCTGGGCGCGGTGGTTGGCCGGCATGAGGTGCTGCGGACCCGGCTGGTGGCCGGCCCGGACGGGGTGGCGTATCAGGTGATCGGCCCGCCGGCGGGTTTCCCGCTGCCGGTCATCGATGTCTGCGGGGCCGCTGATCCGGTGGCGGCGGCGTGGGCGCTGGTGGCGGCGGACGCGGTCGCGCCGTTTGACCTGGCGGCGGGGCCGCTGATCCGGGCCAGCGTGATCCGGCTGGGCCCGGCGGGGCATGTGCTGGCGCTGTCGATGCATCACGTGGTCTCCGATGAGTGGTCGGCGGGGATCTTGCACCGCGAGATGTCGGTGCTGTATGAGGCGTTCCGGCGGGGGGAGCCTGATCCGCTGCCGCCGCTGGTGGTGCAGTACGCCGATTTCGCGGTGTGGCAGCGGCGGTGGCTGGCCGGGGAGGTGCTGGCGGGCCAGCTCGCGTACTGGCGTGGCCGGCTGGCCGGGGCGCCGGTGCTGGAGCTGCCTACTGACCGGCCCCGCCCGCCGGTGCGGTCCACCGCCGGGGCGGTGGCGCAGTTCAGCGTCGCGGTGGAGACCGCGGCGGGGTTGCGGGCGGTGGCCCGCGGCGGCGGCGCGACGATGTTCATGACGCTGCTCGCGGCGTTCGGCGTGCTGATGGGCCGGTACAGCGGCCAGGACGACGTCGTCGTCGGCACCCCGGTCGCCAACCGTAACCATGCCGGGACTGAGGATCTGATCGGGTTTTTCG
The DNA here is from genome assembly GCA_963714445.1 of uncultured Actinomycetota bacterium. Taxonomy (GTDB): domain Bacteria; phylum Actinomycetota; class Actinomycetes; order Streptomycetales; family Catenulisporaceae; genus Actinocrinis. Next base: position 5,981 of record CAVQPP010000205.1, on the reverse strand, counting down.
TCAATACCCTGGTGATGCGCACCGACCTGTCGGGCGACCCGGAGTTCACCGGGCTGCTCGGCCGGGTCCGCGAGGTGGCGCTGGGTGCGTACGCCCATCAGGATCTGCCGTTCGAGCAGCTGGTCGACGCCCTGATGACCGGCCGGGACCGGTCCCGCACCCCGCTGTTCCAGGTGTTCTTCAGCTACTTCACCGGGGACGGGGATGCGGGGGTGTCGCTGGAGGACATCGGGGCCGGGGCGGTCGCGAAGTTTGACCTGCGGCTGATTCTGACCGAGGACGGCGGCGGGCTGGCCGGCGGGATCGAGTACAGCACGGCGTTGTTCGACAGCGGCACGATCGGGCGGATGGCGGGGCACCTGGGTGTGCTGCTGGCGGCGGTGGCCGGCGACCCGGGGCAGCGTGTCGGCGACCTGCCGGTGCTGACCGCCGCCGAGCGTCATCAGGTCCTGGTCACCTGGAACGACACGCCGGCGCCAGTCCCGGAGGCGGGCGGGGTGCAGGAGCTGGTCGCGGCGCAGGCCGCGGCCCGTCCCGGCGCGGTGGCGGTGACCTGCGGCGGGATGTCGCTGACGTACGGGGAGCTGGAGAAGCGGGCGAACCGGCTGGCCTGGTATCTGCGGGGGGCAGGAGCGGGGCCCGAGACCATCGTGGGGCTATGCCTGGAGCGGGGCACGGCCCTGGTGACGGCGATGCTGGCGGTGTGGAAGGCCGGCGCCGCGTTCCTGCCGCTGGACCCGGGCTACCCGGCGGAGCGGCTGGGGTTCATGCTGGCCGACAGCGGCGCGCGGGTGCTGGTGGGTCACTGCGGGGAGGCCGGCGCCGGCGCCTTGGCCGTGGCTCAGGCGGTTCAGGACGTATGGCTGGATGATCCTCTGGTGGAGGCGGCGGTGGCGGGGATGCCGTCCGGGCCGCCGCCTGCGGCGGGGGCGGCGGGTCAGCTGGCGTATGTGATCTACACCTCGGGGTTGACGGGGCGGCCCAAGGCGGTGGGGGTCTCGCAGGGAAACCTGGCGTGCCTGCTCGCCGCGGCGCAGCAGCGGTTCGGTTTCGGCGCTGATGAGGTGTGGACGTGGTTCCACTCGCCTGCTTTTGATTTCTCGGTGTGGGAGCTGTGGGGGGCGCTGGCCCGGGGCGGCCGGGTGGCGGCGGTGCCTGGCCTGGTCGCCCGGTCCCCGGTGGATTTCCTGCGCCTGCTGGCCCGGGAGCGGGTGACGGTCCTGAGCCAGACCCCGTCGGCGTTCTATCAGCTGATCCAGGCCGGCGTCCGGCACCCCGGTGCGGGCGCCGGGCTGATGTTGCGTTTTGTGGTGCTCGGCGGCGAGGCCCTGGACACTGGGCGGCTGCCCGGCTGGCACGACCGTCATGGTGACGGGGCCGTGCTGGTCAACATGTACGGCATCACCGAGACCACCGTGCATGTCAGCTACGCCGCCCTCGGCCCGGGTCCGGCGCGGCCGGGTGGCGGGAGCGTGATTGGCCGCGGCCTGCCGGGCCTGCGGGTGTACCCGCTGGACGCTGGGCTGCGCCCGGTGCCGGCTGGGGTTGCCGGGCAGCTGTACGTGGCCGGCCTCAACTGGCCCGCGGATACCTGGGACGGCCGGCGCTGACCGCGGCCCGGTTCGTGGCCTGCCCATTCGGCCCGCCCGGCTCGCGGATGTACCGCACCGGCGATATGGCCCGGTGGAACCCGGCCGGGCAGCTGGAGTTCCTGGGCCGCGCCGATGACCAGGTCAAGATCCGCGGCTACCGGATCGAGCCCGGCGAGATCGAGGTCGCGCTGGCCGCCCATCCCGCCGTGGCCCAGGCTGCCGTGGCAGCCCGCGAGGACCAGCCCGGTGACCGGCGGCTGGTGGCGTGGCTGGTCCCGGCCGGCCCGGGCGGGGTATCCCGCCGGCCGACGAGCTGCGGGCGTTTGTGGGGCGGCGGCTGCCGGGGTTTATGGTCCCGGCGGTGTTCACCGAGCTGGCCAGCCTGCCGCTGACGGCGAATGGGAAGCTGGACCGGGCGGCGCTGCCGGCCCCGGATGCGGGCCGGCCGGAGCTGGCGGGGGGGTATGTGGCGCCGGGCAGCCCGGCGCAGGAGCTGCTGGCCGGGATCTGGGCGCAGGTCCTGGGTGTGGACCGGGTCGGGGCCACCGACAGTTTCTTTGACCTGGGCGGGCATTCGCTGCTGGCCACTCAGGTGATCTCCCGGGTCCGGGCCGTGTTCGGGGTCGAGGTTCCGCTGGCGGCGCTGTTCGACCAGCCGACCGTCGCCGGGCTGGCGGCGATGATCGAGGGGACAGCGCCGGGGGTGGCGGTGCCGCCGGTCACGCCCGCGGACCGCGGCCAGCGGTTGCCGTTGTCGTTCGCGCAGCAGCGGTTGTGGTTCCTGGACCAGCTTGATCCCGGGTCGGTGGAGTACAACGTGCCGTCGCCGGTGCGGCTGGGCGCGGATCTGGACGTGGCCGCTTTGGGTGCGGCGCTGGGCGCGGTGGTTGGCCGGCATGAGGTGCTGCGGACCCGGCTGGTGGCCGGCCCGGACGGGGTGGCGTATCAGGTGATCGGCCCGCCGGCGGGTTTCCCGCTGCCGGTCATCGATGTCTGCGGGGCCGCTGATCCGGTGGCGGCGGCGTGGGCGCTGGTGGCGGCGGACGCGGTCGCGCCGTTTGACCTGGCGGCGGGGCCGCTGATCCGGGCCAGCGTGATCCGGCTGGGCCCGGCGGGGCATGTGCTGGCGCTGTCGATGCATCACGTGGTCTCCGATGAGTGGTCGGCGGGGATCTTGCACCGCGAGATGTCGGTGCTGTATGAGGCGTTCCGGCGGGGGGAGCCTGATCCGCTGCCGCCGCTGGTGGTGCAGTACGCCGATTTCGCGGTGTGGCAGCGGCGGTGGCTGGCCGGGGAGGTGCTGGCGGGCCAGCTCGCGTACTGGCGTGGCCGGCTGGCCGGGGCGCCGGTGCTGGAGGTGCCTACTGACCGGCCCCGCCCGCTGGCCCGGTCCGCTGCCGGGGCGGTGGCGAGGTTTGCTGTCCCGGTACAGACGGCGGGTGGGCTGCGGGGGGTGGCCCGCGGCGGCGGCGTGACGATGTTCATGACGCTGCTCGCGGCGTTCGGCGTGCTGATGGGCCGTTACAGCGGCCAGGACGACGTGGTGGTGGGCACGCCGGTCGCGAACCGCAACCATGCCGGGACTGAGGATCTGATCGGGTTTTTCGTCAATACCCTGGTGATGCGCACCGACCTGTCGGGTGACCCGGAGTTCACTGAACTGCTGGGCCGGGTGCGGGAGGTGGCGCTGGGCGGGTACGCGCATCAGGATCTGCCGTTTGAGCAGCTGGTCGACGCGCTGGTGACCGGCCGGGACCGGTCCCGCACCCCGCTGTTTCAGGTGGTGTTCCGCTATGACCCTGGTGCTGTCGCGGATCCGCCGGGCCGTTCTGGTTCGGGGCCCGGGCCGGGACCGGGGGCGGCGGGCGGGGATGCGGGCCGGGGGGCGCAGCCAGCCGGCCCGCTGGCGGTGAAGTTTGATCTGTCGGTGATGCTGGGGGAGACCGGTGGCGGTGGGCTGGCGGGCCTGATCGAGTACAGCACGGCGTTGTTCGATGCGGCGACGATCGGGCGGCTGGCGGGGCATCTGGGTGTGCTGCTGGCGGCGGTCGCCGCGGACCCGGGGCGGCCGCTGTCGGGGCTGGGGGTGCTGACCGCGGGTGAGCGTGAGGAGCTGGCCCGGTGGAATGACACGCCGGCGCCGGTGGCGGCGGCGGGCGGGGTGCATGAGCTGGCCGCGGCGCGGGCGGCGGTGGGCCCGGACGTGGTGGCGGTGACGTGCGGCGGGGTGTCGCTGAGTTATGGGGGGCTGGAGGAGCGGGCGAACCGGCTGGCGCATTACCTGCGTGGGGTGGGGGTGGGCGGTGAGTCGGTGGTGGGGTTGTGCCTGGAGCGGGGCGCGGGCATGGTCGTGGCGATGCTGGCGGTGTGGAAGGCCGGCGGCGCGTACCTGCCGCTGGACCCGGCCTACCCGGCGGGGCGGCTGGCGTTCATGCTGGCCGACAGCCACGCCAGCGTGCTGGTCAGCCGGCGTGGGGTGGCTGCGGGCCTGGCCGGGGAGCTGCCCGCGGGCCGGATCGGGGTGATCACGCTGGATGACCCGGTGGTGGCCGCGGCGGTGGCGGCGGCGCCGGCCGGGCCGCCGCCGGGCGCGGCGGTGGTGGCGGGCCAGCTGGCGTATGTGATCTATACCTCGGGGTCAACCGGGACACCGAAGGGGGTGCAGGTCACCCACGGCGGGGTGGTGAACCTGGCGGTCGCGCTGCGGCCGGTGCTCGGGGCCGCGGCCGGGGTGGCCGTGCTGCAGTTCGCCTCGTTCAGCTTCGACGCCGCGGCCCTGGACGTCGCGGTGACTTTGGCGGCCGGGGCCACCCTGGTGGTCGCCACCGCCGCGCAGCGGGCCGGGCCGGCGCTGCTGGCGCAGCTGATCCGCGGCACCGGGGTGCAGGCGGCCAGTGTGGTGCCGTCGCTGCTGGCCGTGCTGGATCCCGGTGACCTGGCCGGGGTGGGCACGCTGCTGCTGGGCGCTGAGCCGCTCACCGCGCCGCTGGCCAGCCGGTGGGGGCCGGGGCGGCGGCTGGTGAACACCTACGGCCCGACCGAGACCACGGTCATGGTCACTACCGGGGTGGTGGATCCCGGTGCCGGGCAGCCGCCGCCGATCGGGTCGCCGGTGGCCGGCACCCGGGTGCACGTGCTGGACCGGCACCTGGGCCCGGTCCCGGCCGGGATCGCCGGGGACCTGCTCATCGGCGGTGCGCAGGTCGCCCGCGGGTACGCCGGCGGCCGGGGCTGACCGCGGAACGGTTCGTCGCCGACCCGCTGGCCGGCGACGGGTCGCGGCTGTACCGGACCGGCGACCGGGCCCGGTGGCGGGCGGATGGGCAGCTGGAGTTCCTGGGCCGCGCCGATGACCAGGTCAAGATCCGCGGGTTCCGGGTCGAGCCCGGCGAGGTGGAGGCGGTGCTGGCCGCCCACCCGGCGCTCAGCGCGGCGGTGGTGGCCGCGGACCGCGACGGCCAGGACCGGCGGCTGGTGGCCTGGCTGGTGGCCGCCGGGCCGGCCGGGGGCATCCCGCCCGCCGCTGAGCTGCGGGCGTTCGTGGGGCAGCGGCTGCCGGAGTTCATGATCCCGGCGGTGTTCACCGAGCTGGCCAGCCTGCCGCTGACCCCCAGCGGGAAACTGGACCGGGCCGCGCTGCCCGGCCCGGATGCCCGCCCGGGCCTGGCCGGGGGGTATGTGGCCCCGGCCACCCCGGCGCAGGAGCTGCTGGCCGGGATCTGGGCGCAGGTCCTGGGCGTGGACCGGCCCGGCGCCAGCGACAGCTTCTTCGACCTGGGCGGCCATTCGCTGCTGGCCACCCAGATGATCTCCCGGATCGGGGCCGTGTTCGGCGCGGAGGTGACGCTGGCCGACCTGTTCGACCAGCCGACCATCGCCGGGCTGGCCACGGTGATCGAGGGCACGGCCCCGGGGGTGGCGGTGCCGCCGGTCACGCCCGCGGGCCGCGGCCAGCGGCTGCCGCTGTCGTTCGGCCAGCAGCGGCTGTGGTTCCTGCACCAGCTCGACCCCGGGTCGGTGGAATACAGCATGCCCTCGCCGGTGCGGCTGGCCGGGGACCTGAACGTGGCCGCGCTCGGCGCCGCGCTGGGCGCGATCACCGCCCGCCATGAGGTGCTGCGGACCCGGCTGGTGGCCTGCCCGGACGGGGTGGCGCATCAGGTGATCGACCCGCCCGCGCCGTTCCCCCTGCCCGTCGCCGACACCTCCGCCGCGCCCGACCCGGCGGCCGCGGCCACGGCGCTGATCACAGCGGACGCCGCGGTGCCGTTCGACCTGGCGGCCGGGCCGCTGATCCGCGCCACCCTGATCCGCCTGGGCGCCGGTGAGCACATCCTGGCCCTGTCGCTGCACCACGTGGTCTCCGATGACTGGTCGGCGGGAATACTG
>CAVQPP010000204.1:0-45804 GCA_963714445.1 uncultured Actinomycetota bacterium | reverse complement strand
CTCGATCGACGAACCAGTCAAGCGGCCGGGGCCGGCGGCCTGATCCACCGGCTCTTCGACGGCCTGATCGAGGCCTGGCCGGCCTTGGCGCGGGCCTGGACTGGAAGACCTCGCTGCAGGAACTGACCGCCGAACATTCGCTCGGCGTGCCTGCATACGTAGTCACCGAGGACGGCCCGGACCACGACAAGTACTTCGCCGCCCGCGTCCGCGTCGCCGAACGCGAATACCCGCACGGCCGCGGCCGGTCGAAGAAGGTCGCCGAGCAGATCGCGGCCGAGCACGCGTACCGGGCGATCCGCGCCGTGCACGGCTCCGCGAAGGCCGAGCCCGACGCCGACAAGCCCGCCGAGAAGACCTCATAGCGAAGCTGCCTGAGTGCCTGAACTTCCTGAAGTGGAGGTCGTCCGCCGTGGTCTGGAGCGGTGGACGACCGGACGCACGGTCGCGTCCGTCGAGGCGTTGCACACACGCGCGTTGCGTAGACACGGCCCCGGCGCGGAGGATTTCGCTGCACGGCTGACCGGTCGTACGTTCGGTAACGCACATCGGCGCGGTAAGTACCTATGGATCCCGCTGCTCGCGCCCGATCAGACTTCTCCTAGCGCGGATGCCGAACCAGCTGACGAGGCGTTACTCGGCCACCTAGGCATGAGCGGCCAGCTACTCCTCCAACCAGCCGGCACGCCCGACGAGACGCACCTACGCGTCCGCGTGCGCTTCACCGACGACGGACCCGAGCTGCGATTCGTGGACCAGCGCACGTTCGGCGGCCTTTACCTCGACGAACTCAAAGACGGCGTCCCGCTGACGATCTCTCACATCGCGCGCGACCCGATGGACCCGCAGTTCGACCCCGCCGCCTTCATCGCGGCGCTGCGCGCGAAGAACACCGGCGTCAAGCGCGCCCTGCTCGACCAATCGCTGATCAGCGGCGTCGGCAACATCTACGCCGACGAGGCGCTGTGGCGCGCGCAACTGCACTTCGAGCGCCCAACCTCCAGCCTCAGCCCCGCAGAGGCGACACGGCTGCTCGACGCAGTGCGCGAGGTGATGACCGAGGCGCTAGCCGTCGGCGGCACGTCCTTCGACTCGCTGTACGTGAACGTCAACGGCGAATCCGGCTACTTCGCCCGCGCGCTCAACGCGTACGGCCAGGAGAACCAGCCCTGTAGCCGCTGCGGCACGCCGATCGTCCGCGTCCCGTTCATGAACCGATCGTCGTACTTCTGCCCGCACTGCCAGCGGCCCAAGGCGGTGTCGATCAAGAAGACGGGTCGCGTGAAGAACGCAATCACTCCGTCATAGACAATAGGCACATGAGCGCGCGGCAGCAGGACCTCGAGATCGAGGCGGAGTACCGGCGAGTCGAGGGCGAGCTGTTGCAGCGCTGGCCGGAGACCAAGATCGAGCCGACCCGGGACCGGATCGAAGCCCTGATGGACCTGCTCGGCTCGCCGCAGCGGTCGTACCCGTCGATCCACATCACCGGCACCAACGGCAAGACCAGCACCGCGCGCATGGCCGACGAGCTGCTGCGCGCGCTTAACCTGCGCACCGGCCGCTTCACCAGCCCGCACCTGGAGGAGATGCGCGAGCGCATCTGCCTGGACGGCGAGCCGATCAGCCGGCAGCGCTTCATCGAGGTCTACCGGGATGTCGAGCCCTTCGCCGCGCTGGTCGACGAGCGTCAGCCGTTCCCGCTCTCCTTCTTCGAGATGATCACCGGGATGGCGTACGCCGCGTTCGCGGACGCTCCGGTGGACGCGGCAGTCGTCGAGGTCGGCCTCGGCGGCACCTGGGACTCGACCAACGTGATCGACGGTCAGGTCGCCGTCATCACCCCGATCTCGCTGGATCACACGCACTTGCTCGGCGACAACGTCGAGGACATCGCCTGGGAGAAGTCCGGGATCATCAAGTCCGGCGCGCTGGCCATCCTGGCTCAGCAGCCGGTGGAGGCCGCGCAGGTGTTGCTGCGTCAGGCCGCCGATGTCGGCGCGACCGTGGCGCGTGAGGGCATCGAGTTCGGCGTAATGGACCGTCAGCTCGCGGTGGGCGGCCAGCAACTCGTCATCAAGGGCCTCTCGCGCGAGTACGACGGCATCTACCTGCCGCTGCACGGCGCGCACCAGGCGCACAACGCCGCGTGCGCTATCGCGGCCGTGGAGGCCTTCCTGGGCGCCGGGCAGGGCGGCGGGACCCTCGAGCCTGAGCTGGTACGTGAGGCGATGGCAGCGGTGCGCTCGCCGGGCCGGCTCGAGGTCGTACGCCGTGGCCCGACGGTCCTGATCGACGCGGCGCACAACCCCGGCGGCGCGACGGCCACCGCCGAGGCGATCGCCGAGGAGTTCGACTTTAGCCATCTGGTCGGCGTCATCGCGGCGATGCGGGACAAGGACGTGCGCGGCGTGCTCGAAGCCTTCGAACCCGTGCTGAACGAGGTCGTCATCAGCCGCAACTCCACCCTGCGCGCGATGCCGGCCGAAGAACTCGCCACGATCGCCGAGGAAGTCTTCGGGCCGGAGCGCGTCACCGTCGTCGGGCGGCTGGACGACGCGATCGAGCGCGCCGTGGCGCTGGCCGAGGAGGGCGTGGAGGACGCGACCATCGGCGGCACCGGCGTCCTGGTCACCGGATCCGTCGTGACGGCCGGCGAGGCCGGGAAGCTGCTGCGCCGACCCTGACGCACACCCCGCGCCCCCTCCCGAACCGCACTCACGCACGGCTGCTTCAATGGAAGACATCCCAGCCGCAGCAGAAAGGGCGTCCGATGCGCCGGATGGCCGCCTCCGTACTCACCTTCGAGGCGTTCATTGCCCTGTTCTTCGGCCTGGTGACGGCCAAGCTGCACCCGTCCGGCGACTGGGTCGTCGCGCTGGTGCTCGGCGCCGTGTGCGTGCTGCTGGCCGGGATGATGCGCTTTCAGTGGGCGTACGCGGCCGGTTGGGTGCTGCAGATCGGTTTCATCGCGGCCGGCTTCCTGGTGACCGACATGTTCTTCCTCGGCGCCGTCTTCACCGCGATCTGGTGGGCCGGGCTGCACTACGGCGCGAAGGCCGAGCAGATCAAAGCCGAGCGGGTCGCGGCCTACGAAGCGGCGACGGCGAAGTCTGGCGCCGCTGTGTCTGCGTCTGACGGCGCTGCGTCTGGCGTCACAGCGCAGACGCCGTCCGCGCGTGCTTCATCTGCCGCAACTTCTACAGAGCATCCTGGTGTGGGAACCCGGTGATCTGGGTCATACCATCGAAAGAACAATGAGACGTCGGCGTGGACGTCGCGTGACTGCATGAGGAGATGATGGTGGCGACCCCTGTGGAGCGATCGCTGGTGTTGGTGAAGCCGGACGGCGTCAGGCGTTCGCTGATCGGCGAGATCATCCGGAGGATCGAGGCCAAGGGGATCAAAGTCGTCGCCCTGGAACTGCGCTCGCTGCCGCGCGAGCTGGTCGAGGAGCACTACGCCGAGCACGAGGGCAAGCCGTTCTTCGAGCCGCTGGTCTCCTTCATGACCTCCGGCCCGGTCGTGGCCATGATCATCGAGGGCCACCGCTGCATCGAGGCCTTCCGCACCGTCTCCGGCGCCACCGACCCGGTCAAGGCCGCCCCGGGCACCATCCGCGGCGACCTGGCCACCGACATCGGCACCACGGTCGTGCAGAACCTCGTGCACGGCTCCGACTCACCGGCCTCCGCCGAGCGCGAGATCAAGCTCTTCTTCCCCGAGCTGGGCTAAGCCCCAGCCGTCGCCTAGGGCGCGTCGGCAGCCGGCGGCGCGAGCGCGTGGTCACGCGCAGGTTCGCCGGCAGCGGCGCGCCTGCGCTGCAGCACGGCCCACTCGCCGCTTTCCTGCGCGGTGATGGCGATGATCTGCTCCATCAACGCGTGCTGAGCTGCGGCGTCGCGGTCCTTCTCGGGTATGAGGCGGTAGCGCAACACGGCGTGGTCGATGTCCACCCACGCTCGGCTGAAGCGCACCCAGTTCTCGTTGGGCCCGAAGACTTGCCGAAACCCCGTCAGGAACAGCGTGACGGCCGCGATGGTGGCCGTGACGACCGCTGAGGCGTGCAGCGCCGCGACGACCACCGTGGCGGCCGTTGTCAGCAGGATGGTGAGTTCCCCCGCTTGGTGGAAGAAGCGGCCGCGGCTTTTAGCGCGCCGATACCGGCGCAACTGCTGGAGGGCGTAACTGAGCGCCGGATCAGCGGACACGCTCGCCGGGGGAGTGGTCGTCACGGGGTCAAGTGTGGCCGAGACGTGCGCTGGCGTGTGCGTCGCGAACTACGCCACCGTGTTCCCTCATCCGGTGGAACCTCCGTTTCCTTCGCACGATTCGCCGGGAAGCACCCGTACTGTCTGAAGATGTCGCGGGCGATTCGCCGGAAGGTAACTGGTACTCAACATGGGCATGTCGGTCGTCGGCCGTGACATCGCGGTGGACCTCGGGACCGCGAACACGCTGGTCTACGTTCGCGGCAAGGGGATCGTGCTCAACGAGCCGTCCGTAGTCGCGGTCAACACGCACAACGGCGCGGTGCTCGCCGTCGGCGCCGAGGCGAAGAAGATGATGGGCCGCACGCCCGGCAACATCGTCGCGATCCGGCCGCTCAAGGACGGCGTCATCGCGGACTTCGAGATCGCCGAGCGGATGCTGCGGTACTTCATCCGCAAGGTGCATCACCGGCGGCTGCTCGCACAGCCGCGCGTGGTCATCTGCGTGCCGAGCGGGATCACCGGCGTGGAGCGGCGCGCGGTCGAGGACGCCGCCGACGCCGCCGGGGCGCGCCAGGTGCACCTGATCGAGGAGCCGATGGCCGCCGCGATCGGCGCCGGGCTCCCGATCCAGGAGGCCACCGGCAACATGGTGGTCGACATCGGCGGCGGCACGACCGAGGTCGCGGTCATCTCGTACGCGGGCATCGTCACCGCCTCGTCCATCCGCACCGCCGGGGATGAGCTGGACAACGCGATCATCTCGTACGTGAAGAAGGAGTACTCGATGCTGCTCGGCGAACGCACCGCCGAGGAGCTGAAGATCACCGTCGGCTCGGCCGACGAGGGCGACTCCGAGCTGCACGCCGAGGTACGCGGCCGGGACCTGATCTCCGGCCTGCCCAAGGTCATCGTGCTGACGTCGACCGAGATCCGCCGCGCGATCGACGAGCCGGTCCACGCGATCGTCGACGCCGTCCGCGAGACCCTGGACAAGTGCCCGCCCGAGCTGTCCGGCGACATCATGGACCGCGGCATCGTCCTCACCGGCGGCGGCGCCCTGCTGCGCGGCCTGGACCAGCGGCTGCGCCGGGAGACCGGAATGCCGGTGCTGATCGCGGAGAACCCGCTGGACTCCGTGGTACTCGGCTCGGGCCGCTGCGTGGACGAGTTCGACGCGCTCCAGCCGGTGCTCGGTGCGCAGACCCGACGATGACGCAGACGACGACGCCGACAACGCAGACAATGCGCACGACGAAGGAGCACGTGTCATGAAGGGCCCGGCGATATGCGTGACACCCGCCGTACCCGGATCGTGCTCGCCGCGCTGCTGCTCGGCGGCTTCGCGCTAATCACCATCGACGCGCATGGGGACCGCCCCGGCGACCCCGGTCCGCTGGGCAAGGTGCGCTCCATCGGGCAATCAGTCTTCGGCCCGGTCGAGCGCACGACCGACAGCGCGGTACGCGGCGTCGGCTCGCTGTTCACCGGTTGGGGCCACTCCGACACCGACCAGAAGCACATCACCCAGCTGACCGCGCAGGTCTCCTCGCTCAAGGGCCAACTCGAGACCACCGACGACGTACGTGCCCGCGCCGCACAGCTCGACAAGCTGCTCAAGCTCACCTCAGCAGGCGGCTTGAAGACCATCCCCGCCCGACTAGTCGGCCTAGCCCCCGCGCAGGACGGCACGTGGTCCGCCACCATCGACGCCGGATCGCACGACGGCATCACCGAGAACCAGACGGTCCTCGACGGCGACGGCCTAGTCGGGCGCACCACCGCGGTCGGCCCGGACACCGCGACGGTCCTACTCGCCGTCGACCCCGCGTCCACGGTCGGCGTACGGCTAGCCGCGACCGGCACCATCGGCACCGCGACCGGTCAGGACCCGCACACCCTGCGTGTCGAATTCCTCGACCCGCAGCTCCAAGTCCAGCCCGGCGCGGTCGTCGTCACCCTCGGCTCCGCAGGCGACGCGCCGTTTGTCCCCGGCGTCCCGGTTGGGACGGTCCGTCAGGTCGTCTCCACGCCGGGCTCGCTGACGCGGACCGTGCTGGTAACGCCGTACGTCGATGCCACGTCCGTGGACACAGTCGCGGTAGTCGTCCAACCGCCGCGCCACGATCCGCGCAACGCCATGGTTCCAAATGCCACAGTTCCCGGCGGCCAATAGCCCGCCGCACCTAGCACTCAGCTCCCTGCTCCGTTCGAGGTAAGAGGTCAGACAATCATGCGAACCGCGCTGCGCGTCGCGCTCGCCGCCACCGCCGCGAGCCTCGCCCTCGCCCTGGAGCTGTCCGTCGTACCGCGCTTGCACCTGCCCTACGCCGTACCCGACCTGGTCCTGCTCGTCGTGCTTGCGCTCGCCGCCGCCTGGGGCACTACCGGGGGCGCGGTATACGGCTTCGCGCTCGGTCTCGGCCAGGACATCGCGCCGCCCTCAACCTCAGCCATCGGACGCCACGCGCTGGTGCTCGCCGTCGTCGGCGCGCTCGCCGGCCGGGCCGCGCGAGAGATGCGCCGATCAGCCCTACGTACCAGCCTGCTCGCCGGGCTCTACGCCCTCGGCGCGATGGTTCTCAACATCCTGCTCGGCGTCGCGCTCGGCGGTAGCACCGGACTGTCGGGGTCCGGCCTCGTACTCGCCCTACTCGCCACCGCGCTCTATACCGCCGTCGCCACGCCCTTCGTCGTCCCCGGCGTGGCCGCTCTCGCCCGACGCGTTGATGGCCCCAGCGCTCGTCTGATCGCCCCGGTCGGCAACGCGGTCGGTGGCTACGGACCCGCACGCACCAGCCCGGCACGCACGAGCCCAGGGCTCTACCCCGAGGCCGAGAGGGTGTGACGAAATGTCCGACGACGTCAGCCGCGCCGACAGCACCAACACCGGCAACGGCACCGGAAACGGCAACGGCCTGATCAGCGGCAACACCCGGATCAGTGCGCACCCCGGCCCCGGCCCACGGAACCGCCGAAGCGTCAACAGCGCCGCACGCGGCCGGGTCGCCGTCGTGCAGGTCCTAGTCGTCGCCCTACTGCTCACCCTCGGTGCCCGCCTCTGGTACCTCCAGGTGCGCTCCGGATCCGAGTTCCAGCAGGCCGCCGCCGCGAACGACCTGCGATCGGTGACGACCGCCGCCGTGCGTGGCTCGATCCTCGACGACCAGGGCCGCGCGCTGGTGAACAACCAGACCGTCCTTCAGGTGAGCGTCGACCTCAGCACCCTGATGGAACAGCCCGGCCAAGGCAAAGCCGTACTCGAACGCCTAGGCGCCGCGCTAGGCATCCCGGTCGCCCAACTCCAACAACGTGCCCGCCTCTGCTCGCCGACGGTCAGCCAGCCCTGCTGGACCGGCTCGCCCTACCAGCCGATCCCGGTCGCGCAGAACGTGCCGACCGAAGCCGCCGTCAAGATCATGGAGGAGCACGACCAGTTCCCCGGCGTGTCCGTCGGCCCCGCAGCCGTCCGCGACTACCCCGAGCCCTTCGGCATGCAGGCCGCGCAGGTGCTCGGCTACCTCTCGCCGGTCAGCCCCGACGAACTGAACGCGTCGGACTCGACCTACCAGCCCACGGACATGGTCGGACGTGCGGGCCTGGAGCAGACCTACGACAAGCAGCTGCGCGGCACGTCCGGCGTCGCCGAAGTCGCCGTCGACAACCTAGGCCGCGCCGTGCGCACCGAATCAGACACGGCGCCCGTCGCTGGCGACGACGTGGTCACCACCCTCGACGCGCACGTCCAGGCGGTCGCCGAACAGCAGCTGGCAGCCGCGATCAAGGCAGCACGCACCGGTGGCCACTCCGCCGACTCCGGCGCGGTCGTGGTCCTCAACGTGAACACCGGCGGCGTCGTCGCGATGGCCAGCTACCCGAGCTACGACCCGACGGTGTGGAGCGGCGGCATCAGCCCCGCCGACTACGCGCGCCTGACCAGCGCAAAGGCGGGCATCCCGCTGCTCGACCGCGCGTACCAAGGCCAGTTCGCCCCCGGTTCGACATTCAAGATCGTGACCGCTTCGGCGATGCTCCAGAACGGCTTCTCGTCGCGCGACATCTACGACTGCTCGCCGAGCTTCGCCGTGGGCAGCCAGGAGTTCCACAACTTCGAGGGCGAGGCGTTCGGCCCGATTACCCTCAAGCGCACCATCGAAGTGTCCTGCGACACGGTCTTCTACCGCGCCGCGTACCAAATGTGGCTGCACGACGGCGGCAATCACCCTGTCGCGCACCCCTCCGACCCCGTGCAGACGATGGCCAAGGCCTACGGCCTAGGCCAGAAGACCGGCCTCGACCTGCCCGGCGAGGCTCCCGGCGACGTGCAGACGCGCCAGGAGAAGCAGGCCACGTGGAACCAGATGAAGGGCGTCTGGTGCCAGCGCGCGAAGACCGGCTACCCAGAGGTGGCCGGCTCCGACCCGGCACGCGCGGCGTACCTGAAGCAGGTCGCGTACGAGAACTGCCTGGACGGCTGGCAATTCCGTGGCGGTGACGCGGTCATCGAGGCGATCGGCCAGGGCGGCATCCTCGTCACCCCGCTCCAACTAGCCCGCATCTACTCAGCGCTAGCCAACGGCGGCACGCTCTACCAACCGCACCTGGAGCAGGCCGTCCTCACCCCCGACGGCAAGGTCGTCTCCACGTACCAGCCGAAGGTCGTCGGCCGCATCCCGATCTCCTCGGCCACGCGCGCGTTCCTAGTCAACGCGTTCCAAGGCGTCGCCCAGGAAGGCACCGCCTCAGGCGTCTTCGGCGCCTGGCCGAAGGACCAGATCCAGGTAGCCGCGAAGACCGGAACGGCCGACGTGTTCGGCAAGCAGGCGACGTCGGTGTTCGCGTCCTTCCTCCCGGCCGACCACCCGCAATACGCCATCGCGATGATGGTCTCCCAGGGCGGCCAGGGCGCGGTGACGTCCGGGCCGGCCGTGGAGAAGATCGAGGAGGCGATGTACGGCGTCCACGGCAGCGCCATCGACGCCAAGGCCGCCCTGCTGTCAAAGCCGCCGACCGCGCTCCCGCGGATCCGCCCCGACGGCACCCTGGTCGCCCCCGCCACCCCCGCCGCTTTCCAACTCCCGCCGTCCTCCTCCGCCCCCAACGCCACCCTCGCCGCCTCCCAGCTGCCCCCGAGCTCCGCCCTCGCCCCTTCCAGTTGCCCGCGTCCACCACCCCTAACTCCACCCGATCCGTTCCCCACCCCACCCCCGCCTGGCAGATCCTCCCGCCCCCATTCGGCCCGCCGCCCGGCTTCCTAGCCGCTGCCTCCCCATTCCTCCCCGAACGCCGCTACTCCGGCCGCCTCCATTCCAGGGTATTTACATGATTATCGGAGAAAAGGCCGGCGTCCCCGCGATCGGCGTAGCCCTCCCCGACACCCCTGCCGGACGCGCCCGCGCAGCCGTCCGCCGAGGCGGCGCCCTCCGCCGCTTCGACTGGCCACTAGCCGGCTCAGCCGTCGCCCTCGCCCTGATCGGCGCGGCCCTCGTCTGGTCCGCAACCCGCGTACGCGGCCAACTAAACGGCGGCGACCCCCAGTACTTCCTCAAGCGCCACCTCCTCAACCTCGCCGTAGGTGCCGTACTCGCCGCCGTAGTCAGCGCCCTCGATCACAAGCGCCTACGCGCCATGACCCCTGTCATCTACCTCTTCGCGCTCCTCGGCCTGCTGGCCGTCCTGTCCCCGCTCGGCTCGACGGTCAACGGCGCGCGCTCCTGGATTGAGCTCGGCGGCGGCTTCTCCATCCAGCCCGCCGAGTTCGCCAAGGTCGGCGTAGTCATGGCCGTCGCCTTCGCCTTATCCACCGGCTCATCCGTCCGCCGCGCCGCCGATCTACTCGGCCCCGCCCTCGAACGCCGCCGCGGCGGTGACGCCCCGTCAGGCCGCCAGCTCGTGCTCGCCCTCGTCGCCGCCGCGGTCCCTATGGGCTTCATCGCACTGCTCCCCGACCTCGGCACCACGATGGTCGTCGTCGCAACCGTCCTCGGCATGATCATCGTCTCCGGGGCTCCCGTACGCGCCCTCGCCGCGCTTTCCGCCGTCGCAGCCGCGGGCGTCGTCCTGGTCGTGAAATTCCATCTCCTCGCCACGCACCAGGTCAACCGCTTCGCCGCGTTCGCCGATCCGAACCTCGACCCCCAAGGCGTCGGCTACAACACGCACCAAGCCCGCCTCGCCATCGGCTCCGGCGGCATCTTCGGCCAGGGCCTGTTCAACGGCGCGCAGACCAACGGCCAGTTCGTCCCCGAGCAGCAGACCGACTTCGTGTTCACCGTCGCGGGCGAAGAGTTGGGCCTCGTCGGCGGCCTACTGATCATCGCGCTCTTCGGCGTCCTACTCTGGCGCGCCTGCGCGATCGCCCGCTGCGCCGCCGAGCCGTTCACGCTGCTCCTCGCCGCCGGAGTGCTGTGCTGGTTCACCTTCCAGATGTTCGAGAACATCGGCATGACGCTCGGAATCATGCCGGTCGCGGGCATCCCGCTGCCGTTCGTTTCGTATGGCGGCTCGTCGATGTTCGCCAACTTCATCGCCATCGGCCTGCTCGAAAACATTCGGCTGCGTTCCACGAGGTAGCCTGGGACCGTGGTGACCACGCAGGTGAACTCCGTCTGGCCCCGGCTCGAAGCCCTCCTCCCGGCCGTCCGCAAGCCGATCCAGTACGTCGGCGGCGAGCTGAACTCCACGGTCAAGGACTGGGACGAGTGCGACGTGCGCTGGGCGTTGATGTACCCCGACGCGTACGAGGTCGGCTTGCCCAACCAGGGCGTGATGATCCTCTACGAAGTGCTCAACGAGCGCGAGGGCGTCCTCGCCGAGCGCACGTACTCGGTCTGGCCAGACCTCGAAGCGCTGATGCGCGAGCACGGTATCCCGCAGTTCACCGTCGACGCACACCGCCCGATCGGCGCGTTCGACCTGTTCGGCGTCTCGTTCTCCACCGAGCTCGGCTACACGAACCTGCTCACCGCGCTCGACCTGGCCGACATCCCGCTAGCCGCCGCCGACCGCACCGAAGACCACCCGATCGTCATCGCCGGCGGCCACGCCGCGTTCAACCCCGAGCCCATCGCCGAGTTCATCGACGCGGCAGTCCTCGGCGACGGCGAACAAGCCGTCCTCACGATCACCGACATCGTCCGCGACTGGAAGCAGGAAGGCTGCCCCGGCGGTCGCGACGAAGTCCTCCTGCGCCTAGCCCGAACCGGCGGCATCTACATCCCCCGCTTCTACGACGTCGAATACCTCCCAGACGGCCGCATCAAGCGCGTCATCCCCAACCGCAACGGCGTCCCGTGGCGCGTCTCGAAGCACACGGTCATGGACCTAGACGAGTGGCCGTACCCGAAACAGCCGCTAGTCCCGCTCGCCGAGACCGTCCACGAGCGCATGAGCGTAGAGATCTTCCGCGGCTGCACCCGGGGCTGCCGCTTCTGCCAAGCCGGCATGATCACAAGGCCAGTGCGCGAGCGCTCCATCACCGGCATCGGCGAGATGGTCAACCAAGGCCTAGCCGCCACCGGCTACGAGGAAGTCGGCCTGCTCTCCCTCTCCTCCGCCGACCACAGCGAGATCGCCGATATCGCCAAGGGCCTGGCCGACCGCTACGAGGGCACCAACACCTCCCTCTCGCTCCCGTCGACCCGCGTAGACGCGTTCAACATCGACCTGGCGAACGAGCTCTCCCGCAACGGGCGCCGCAGCGGCCTGACCTTCGCCCCCGAAGGCGGCAGCGAGCGCATCCGTAAGGTCATCAACAAGATGGTCAGCGAGGAAGACCTCATCAGAACGGTCACCGCCGCGTACTCGGCAGGCTGGCGCCAGGTCAAGCTCTACTTCATGTGCGGCCTCCCCACCGAGACCGACGAAGACGTCCTCCAGATCGCGCGAATGGCGAGGAACGTCATCAAGGCCGGCCGCGAAGCGACCGGCTCCCGCGACATCCGCTGCACGGTCTCGATCGGCGGCTTCGTCCCCAAGCCCCACACGCCGTTCCAGTGGACCGCCCAACTAGGCGCCGAAGAAACGGACCAGCGCCTAACCAAGCTGCGCGACGCGATCCGCGCCGACCGCGACTACGGCCGAGCCATCGGCTTCCGCTACCACGACGGCAAGCCCGGCATCATCGAAGGCCTACTCTCCCGAGGCGACCGCCGGGTAGCCAAAGTCATCCGCGCGGTCTACGAAGACGGCGGCCGCTTCGACGGCTGGTCAGAGTTCTTCTCCTACGACCGCTGGATCCAAGCCGCCGACCGCGCCCTCGAAGACGAACCAGTCAACGTCGCCTGGTACACGACAAGAGACCGTGACCAGGTCGAAGTCCTCCCCTGGGACCACCTGGACTCCGGCCTGGACCGCGAATGGCTCTGGGAAGACTGGCAAGACGCCCTGCGCGAGGTCGAGGTAGACGACTGCCGCTGGACCCCCTGCTTCGACTGCGGCGTCTGCCCCCAAATGCAGACCGAGATCCAAGTCGGCCCCACCGGCAAGAAACTCCTCCCCCTGACCGTCGTCTGAGAGCCCATCAGTTCCTGTCAGTGGCATCACATAGGGTCAGTTCCGTGCTACGGAGGGTGGCATGAGCGACGAGTACACGGAGCGCCCCATGACAGCTGAACTTGCCTGGACCGACGATGTCGAATGGGAATCGCGGATCCCTTACTGGGTCACGCATACTCTGACACTCGAGCAGTGGGAAGCAATGCCCGAGGATATCTGTCGGCGAATCGAGGTCGTAGACGGCCACGTCATCTTCATGGAGTCGCCAAGTGAAGACCATCAAGGTGCTGCGTTAACCCTGCCTATGGCGTTGAACAGTTGGATGCGTGACCACGCGAAGCGGCACGGTCTCTGCTTGAGGATTCGGCAGGAATATGATCTGCGGCTCGGCGACGACCTCTTGCATCACAGGAAGCCCGACGTGATCGTTTATCGCTGCGTCGAACGCGGCAAACGCCCGCGCCCGGAGGACACGCTTCTCGTGATCGAGATCATCTCGCCGACGAGCCGCGTGCAAGACAAGATCGACAAGCTCGGCGAATATGCCGATGCCGGGGTGCCGCATTACTGGATAGTCGAGACGCGCAACGGGGCTGTCTCCACCGTCACCTGGTACGCACTGCCTGAGGATGACAAGCGCTACGAGGTGCGCGCGTGTTGGACGCCTGCGGAGACGCCGGAGGGGATCCGTGCCGAGGAGCCATTCCCGGTGCGCATCACGTGGGACGAACTCGCCTTCTAGTGGCCGCTTCCACTGCGTTCGTCCGTATCGTGATCGGTTCGATTACTTGCGGGTAACCTGGTCTGGCTTCGGGGGTGGTACACCTCTAGTCTTTGCGCTATGACGACGAGCAGCGCGACTCCTCAGTCGGCTCCCAACCCGGCTGGTCCGGGCGGTCGGGGTGGTTCGAGTGGTTCGAACGCCTCACGTGCGACTACTGCGACTACCGCGACCAGTGCTTCTAGCGCGTCGGGCGGTCTTGGCCGCGGCGCAGCCGGCGGCGGGGGCGGCGGGGCGAATGGGGGCGGGAGCGTCGGGCGGCTGGATTCGATTCGGCCGCATCTGCCTCGCGAGTTCGTCGCGCGGTTGGTTGAGGACGTCGTGGTCGGGTCGTCGGCTGGGACTACGTCTGTGCACGCTCCGCTGACCGGTGAGGTCATCGTTGAGCTGCCGCAGTCGGGGCCCGGGGACGTGCGGCACGCGTTCCAAAAGGCCCGGGCCGCGCAATCGGCTTGGGCTGCGCGGCCGGTGGGGGAGCGGGCTGCCGTGCTGCGGAAGCTGCATGACCTGCTGTTTGATAACGAGCCTCAGCTGCTGAACTTGATTCAGATCGAGACGGGCAAGACTCGGCTGAACGCGTATGAGGAGCTGGCTGGATCGGCTGCTGCGCTTCGGCATTACGCGGCTGCGGCGGGTGCGTACCTTAAGCCGCGGCGGCGGCCTGGGTTCTTTCCGATGCTGACTAAGGTGTCGGAGGTTCGGCACCCGAAGGGCGTCGTCGGGCTGATCACGCCGTGGAACTATCCGCTCGCGCTTGTGGTGATGGACATCGCACCGGCGCTTATCGCGGGCAACGCGGTGGTGCACAAGCCGGACAACGCGACTGCGCTGACCGCGCTGTACATACGGCAGTTCGCGCTGCGGGCCGGGTTGCCGCAGGACGTCTGGCAGATCGTGACCGGGGAGGGGCCGGTCACCGGGCCGGCCGTCGTCGACCACGCCGACTATGTGGCGTTTACGGGCTCGACGCGGACCGGGCGGCAGGTCGCGCAGCAGGCGGCCGGGCGGTTGATCGGCTGCTCGTTGGAGCTTGGCGGGAAGAACGCGATGATCGTGTTCGATGACGCCGATCTGGACAAGGCTGTGCAGGGCGCGGTGCGCGGGTGCTTCTCGTCCGCCGGGCAGCTGTGCGTGTCGATCGAGCGGCTGTACGTGCACTACTCGCTGTATGACCAGTTCGTCGAGCGCTTCGTTACCGAGACCAAGGCGTTGCGGCTTGGCGGGTCGCTGGACTACTCCGCGGACATCGGCTCGCTCGCCTCGACTAAGCAGCTTGAGGTTGTGACGCTGCACGTGGAGGACGCGCGGGCTAAGGGCGCGAAGGTTATGGCTGGTGGTCGGCGTCGGCCGGATGTGGGTTCGCTGTTTTATGAGCCCACGATTCTGGCTGGGGTTACGCCCTCGATGACTGCTTACGCCGAGGAGACCTTCGGGCCGGTGGTCTCGGTGTACGGGTTCCGGAACGAGGCCGAGGTGATCGACTCGGCGAATGACACGCCTTACGGGCTCAACGCGTCGGTGTGGAGCCGGGATGGGAAGCGTGCACGCGAGATAGCACTGCGTCTGCACACTGGCATGGTCAACATCAACGAGGCGTACGGAGCGTCGTTCGGGTCGGTTGGCGCGGCTATCGGCGGGATGGGCGACTCCGGGGTCGGGCGCAGGAACGGCGCCGAAGGCGTCCAGCGGTATACCGAGGTGCAGACCGTTGCGCGGCAGACGTTGCTGCCTTTGTCGCCGTGGTTTGGCATGCAGCCGGAGAAGTTCGCGAAGTTGATTTCGTTCCTGCTGCGGATGCTGAAGCGGTTGCGGCTGAGGTAACGCGGACGCTTGCGTGGGGAAGGCTGAGGGCTGCGCGAGGTCGGGCCCTTAGGTCAGCGGTCGGCGATAGTGGCTTCGGCTGACGCCGCGTGACCGGGGAAGAGGGAGCGCGGTAAAGACTTGGTAATGTCTGCGACCTCGCTACCGGGCACTGTATCCGTGCCAGTAGCGTGTCTGGGGCAGATGGCACCTTCCGTCACCTCTGCGGGGCCTTTCGGGCTTGGGGGAGCGCGGGTTCGGTGGATCTGACGATCACACAGTTGTCATGAACGCAGGCATTCCGGAATGACGGGGATGGTGAAAATGGCCGGATCCTTTAACACAAGCGCCGACACGATGGCTAAGGCGGCGCAGCAGGTCCAGCAGGTCAGCGAGGAGATCAGCGCGGAACTGCGGTCGCTTCAGGGCAACCTGGAGCCGGTCGCCGCATCCTGGCGCGGCTCGGCCTCCTCGGCCTTCCAGCAGCTGATGGTCCGCTGGAGCGAGGACGCCAACAAGCTGACCACCGCGCTGCAGGGCATCGCCGAGATGCTGCAGTCGACGAACACGAACTACTCGCAGGTCGAAGAGGGCAACCGCTCGCAGATCGCCAACATCCTCTCGGGGCTTGGCTGATCCGCGGCGGCGCCACGACCAACTTTCATCCCGTCGCGTGACGGGGCTTCGACTTACGAGGGGAGTATGAGGATATGACTTCGGGATCGGGCGAGCTTTTCGTCACTTTCGAGACCATCGCGCAGGCTTCGCAGAACGTGCAGCGCACCTTCCAGAGCCTGACGCAGAAGCTGGACGATCTGCACAGCTTCCTCGCGCCGATGGTCGCCGAGTGGACCGGCTCCGCGTCGGAGCAGTACCAGGCCAAGCAGGCGCAGTGGACGCAGGCGCAGAACGACCTCGGCCAGGTGCTGCAGGCCATCGGCCGGGTGCTGGAGGAGACGCACAGCTCTTACCAGAACACCGAGCAGGCCAACACGAAGGCCTGGGGCTGACCGAGTCAGTCGGATCGCCTTCGCCGGCGTTCTGCATTGAAGTATTGCCGTATTGAAGTGTTGGTGCATTGAAGTGTTAGGGTGAGCGCGTGCTTCGGTCGCGGCGATTTAGCTATGGCTTTCCGGCAGGTCCGGTTAGCCAGGCGGTCGCGCGCTGACTTCAGCCGCCAAGACCGCACATGGCGCCCCGGACCGGCAGGGTCCGGGGCGCTGTCGTGTCCGCGGTGGATCCTGCTGACCATCGGCGCCTTCCCGAGGGAGGACGATCGATCATGAATGCAGCTGAGGCAGTTGATCCCGGCGTGGACGCTGAGGACGGTGGGGTTTCGGTGCTCACCGGACGCGAACGGATTGATTTGCTCGATAATCAGATCGCGGAGCTGGTGCTGCGGCGGATCGAGGTGTCGAAGCAGATTCAGGCCGCGCGGATAGCTGAGGGCGGGCGCCGGGTGGACGTGCGCCGGGAGAACGAGATCATCGCGCGTTACAGCGGGCCGCTGGGGCGGCCGGGCACGGCGATCGCGATGGCGTTGCTCGAACTGGGTCGGGGGCGGGCGTAACCTGACGTCAGATCACTCGTTGTCCAGGCCGGATGGACCGAGGCGATCGGCCCGGACCGGGAAGCGACGACCGGTCCATGGCTGTGGGACCTCGCCCCGGCGCGGTTCGTCGGCAGGGGACAGCCGGCAGACGTCAGCGTTTTCCATACCCAGTCTTCGCGGTCGGCCGCGCTCGGCGTGGCCGGCCGCGAAGACATTCGGATGCAAGCGGAATGCAGGCGGCGATGTAGCCGACGTACGTTGGTGTACGCCTGTGGACGGCAGAGCAGGGCTGCGGGTGACGGGGCTGCCAGACGCGGACGGGTCGTGGCCTCGAACGCCTTAAACTAGTCGGCATTATGGACTCCACTTCCCCGCTGGTCCTCGTCGTCGACTTCGGCGCCCAGTACGCCCAGCTCATCGCGCGCCGGGTCCGCGAGGCGCGGGTCTACAGCGAGATCGTGCCGCATGACACGCCGGTCGCCGAACTGTTGGCGAAGCGGCCCGCCGCGATCATCCTGTCCGGCGGTCCGTCTTCCGTGTACGCCGAGGGTGCGCCTAACGTCGGCGCCGAGCTCTTCCAGGCCGGCGTGCCCACGCTCGGCATCTGCTACGGCTTCCAGGCGATGGCGCTCGCGCTCGGCGGCGTCGTCGACCAAACCGATGCGCGCGAATACGGCGGCACCGATCTGACCGTGGATCAGCCGGGCTCGACGCTCTTCTCCGGTACGCCGGCCGCGCAGTCGGTCTGGATGTCGCACGGCGACTCGGTGGTAGCCGCGCCTGAGGGCTTCCGGGTCAGCGCGCGCACGTCCGTGATCCCGGTCGCGGCCTTCGAGGACGACGCGCGGCGGCTGTACGGTGTCCAGCATCACCCCGAGGTCCTGCACACCGCGCATGGCCAGAAGGTGCTGGAGAACTTCCTGTATCGCGGCGCCGCAATCACGCCGAGCTGGACGATGGTCAACATCGTCGACGAGGCG
The DNA here is from genome assembly GCA_963714445.1 of uncultured Actinomycetota bacterium. Classification (GTDB taxonomy): domain Bacteria; phylum Actinomycetota; class Actinomycetes; order Streptomycetales; family Catenulisporaceae; genus Actinocrinis. The sequence continues at coordinate 27,984 of CAVQPP010000204.1, read as the reverse complement.
GTCGAGTCGATCCGCGCGCAGGTCGGCGACCGCCGCGCGATCTGCGGGCTGTCCGGCGGGGTAGACTCCGCGGTCGCCGCCGCGCTCGTGCAGCGCGCGATAGGGCGTCGGCTGACCTGCGTATTCGTCGACCACGGGCTGCTTCGCAAGGGCGAGGCCGAGCAGGTCGAGAAGGACTTCGTGGCGGCCACCGGCGTTGAGCTGAAGGTCGTTGACGCGAAGCTGCGCTTCCTCGCGGCGTTGGCCGGGGTGACCGACCCGGAGGAGAAGCGCAAGATCATCGGCCGGGAGTTCATCCGGGTCTTCGAGCAGGCGCAGGCCGAGATCATCGCCGAGTCGGCCAAGGCCGGCGGATCAGCGCACGATCGCGCTTACGCCGATGCCGAGGCGAGCGATTGGTGTCTCGTGCAGGGCACGCTCTACCCGGACGTCGTCGAGTCCGGCGGCGGCGCGGGCACGGCGAATATCAAGTCGCACCACAACGTCGGCGGTCTGCCCGACGACCTCGAGTTCGAACTCGTCGAGCCGCTGCGCCGGCTGTTCAAGGACGAGGTGCGCCGGGTCGGCGAGGAGTTGGGACTACCGGCCGACATCGTGTGGCGCCAGCCGTTCCCCGGGCCCGGCCTGGGCATCCGGATCGTCGGCGAGGTTACTGAGGCGCGGCTGGACCTGCTGCGTGAGGCCGACGCCATCGCCCGCGAGGAGTTGACCCGGGCCGGGCTCGACCGCGAGATCTGGCAGTGTCCGGTGGTGCTGCTGGCGGATGTCCGCTCGGTCGGTGTGCAGGGCGACGGACGGACGTACGGTCACCCGATCGTGTTGCGTCCGGTTTCCTCAGAAGATGCGATGACCGCGGACTGGACTCGGCTGCCCTACGACGTGCTCGCGCGTATTTCCACGCGGATTACCAACGAAGTGCGCGACGTCAACCGCGTCGTGCTGGACGTTACGTCCAAGCCGCCGGGCACGATTGAGTGGGAGTAAGCGGGAGTAGACGAGTGGGCGTGAAAGTCGTTATCCCGTAACGGATTTCCTCCATGGGCGTAGTTGTCGCCTGGCGTGCGCTGCTATCGGTGTACGCTCCGAGCTTGCTGAATACACATGAATTGTGTGACTGAGGGAGGGGCGCGGTCGTGGCTCACGGACCGGACAGCTACAGCGCGATCCGGCGGGACTACGACAGCGAGCTGGCCCAATTCATAGAGCACTGCAAGGAATTCGCGCATGGCGAGGGAGTGCCCAGCGCACTCGCGCACTCGGAAACCGGCGCCCGCGAGTGGGTCTCCGATGAGCTGACCCGGCGGGCCGGCAAGCTGGCGACCGTCGCGCGTCAGGAGAACGCCGCGTGGCTGGCGTTGGTGGGCAAGCAGGCGATGCGCGCGGCCTGGTGGCTGCTGGCCGTGGTGCTGGTGATCGACCTGGCCACGCTGCCGCTTTCCGACGGCTGGACGATGCCGCGTACCGCCACCCCGCTCGCGTTTCTGGCCTTCGCGGGGCTGTTCACGCTGATGAGCCTCGTGCATGTGGACATCGGCGGCGTGCTCTGCTTCCTGGTCGGCGTGGACGGACGGCTCTCGCTGGCGCGCACGATGGCGGTGCTTTGGGCCGGCAGTCTGTTCACCACGTTCGTGTACTTCGGCGTCGAGGACATCGCCGCCGATAACGCTGCGGACCGGGCGCAGGTCGACGCGTCGATCTCGCATCCGCACTGGGAATACCTCGCGCTGCTGGCCACGCCGGTCATCGTCGCGGCGGTGAGCGGTGTCGTGAGCGCGGCACGGATGCGGCGGCGGGCCGCGCCTTACCTGCCCGGTCAGCGCTCGCAACTGCGCGACCTGCTGGTCGAGGACACCGGCCTCGGCTCGCTGGCGGCGGCCGTGTGGCTGCCGATCAACCTGGTCGCGGTCCTGTTCCTGGTCGTCGGCCTGGCCAAGCACCCGTACGAGCTGCCGGGGCTGCCCGACGCGGTGATCGCCATCGCGCTCGGTGCGGCCGTCCTCTACCTCGGCGTCAAGCTGGCTGAGGTGCGGCGGCCGGTGCTGGTGTCCGTCGTCAGGGTTCGTACTCCTGGCGAGCCGGACGGTCCGATCCGTCAGGGCGACGAGATCGAGATCCGCGGCCTCGGCTTCGTGCCGCCCGCGGCCTGCGCGCCGGAGCAGTTGGCGCGTGTTGTGGTGAAGCTTGGTCCGATCCACATTCACGTTCCGTTGGTGCCGGACTCTGACGGCGGCTTCGCCAACCCGACCGACGTGTCGGTCACCGTGCCGATCCCTTATGAAGCCGAACCCGGACCGTGGACGGTCCGGGTTGTTACGGCGTCAGGTATGGAAACGACGGACTATCCGTTGGACATCCTCGCGGTCGAGGACTAGTTCCGGCGGTCTCCGCGCCAGGCTCGCAGCACTGCGCCGGCGACGCCGGACAGGCCTAGGCCGAGCGCGAGGATCGTCAGCGTCCATCCGGCATTGACCCTCAGATGGTTGCCGGAGGCCAGCAGGTAGGCGCCGCCGATGACGAAGAAGACGATTCCTGCTCCGATCGACACCGGGTCCCAGTTCGAGCGCTGGTTCGAGCCCTGGTTCGAGCCCTGATTCGATTCCAGGTTCGATCCCTGGTCCGGCTTCGGATCCTGATCCGCGTCCCTCATCGGGTTCGATTCCGGGCTCAGGTTGGGCTCAGCTGGCACGCTGCACCTCCACGTCTCCTGCGCCCGCCTTCAGATCGAGCACGATGGTTCCCTTCGACGGCCCCGAGCCGTAGGCGCTGAATGTCTTCGTCACGTCCAGACCGGAATGCCGCGTGCCGTCGGTGAACTGCATGCGGCCGACCCCGACGTGCGCGGTAACGACGATCGACACGTTATCGGGCACGGTCACGATCAGCTGGCCGGCACCAACGTAGGCGGTGACGTGCACCGTGCCTCCGTTGGGATTCACCGACGACAGGTCGAGGCTGCCCCGACCCGCGGCCAGATCGTACGGCGAGGCCACGGCGGCGGCCGAGACCGGAGTCCAGGTCGTGTCGCCGGTCTGGCCACGCAGCGGCACGCCGATCGCGGTCGCCAGGATCAGCGGCACGGACAGCACCAGCCCGAGCGGAATCAGCAGCCGAGCCCTCCCGAACAATCCACCGATGATCATCCCCGCCCCCACCGCCATGACGGCAAGAGCGAAGCCTGCCGACCAGCTGATGCTGATAGCGCCCGCCTCGGCGAGCACCCCCACGATGCCGAGCGCCAGCAGCGCCCCCGACAGAACGAGGCCGCCGACCCGCCGCGGCGTATTCCTCGGCTCCGGCTCGACGAAGCCCGCGTTTCCCGCTCCCGTTCCCCAATCCGGGCCGAGCCCGGGACCCGGTCCGAACCCCGCGTTCGGACCGAATCCGGTCTCGCCGAATGACGGCTGCCCGGTGCCCGAAATGAGCCCCGTGCCCGACCTGAGCCCCGTGCCCGACATGAATGGTGCGGTCGACGATCCGGCATCGCCGGATCCGGGCACTGCGTCACTCGGCTCGCCGGGAGCGCTCCCCGCTGCTCCCGGCTCAGTCCCCGGCCCCGTCCCCGGCGTTGCCGTCGGCGATCCCGGCGATCCCGGCGACCCGGGCACCGGCCGCTGCCACCACGGCTGCGGCTGATCCGGGCCCCCGGCCGGACCGTTCGGCCCCCAACCCCAACCGCCCTGCTGCTGCTCCCCGCCCGGCGGCCGGCGCCGGCTGCTCTCACCGAGCCACAGCGTCACGGCGACGATCGCCGCCGCCAGCAGCAGCAACGGCACCGCGTGCCAGAAGTCGTGGTTGAGCACGGTGAGCATCACCATGAAGCCCACCGCGATCAGTACGGCCACCGCGATGGCGCCGAAGGGTCCGCGGCCGCCCCGCAGCAGCTTGTGGCCCTCCGACTCGTTCTCGTTCTCCTCCGGCACGAACAGCCAGGCGGCGGCGTAGACCAGCAGCCCGAACCCGCCGAAGAAGGTCAGCAGCGCGAACAGGATCCGGAAGACCACCGGATCGATGTCCAAGTGGCGCCCCAAGCCGCCACACACGCCGGCGATCATCCGTGACCGGCGGTCGCGCCGCAGCGGCGGACGTGCCGGGACCGGCCCCTGCTCCGGTCCCGGCCAAGACCCCCGCGGCCCCGGCCCCGGCACTGGCCCGGCCCCGCTCCCCGCGTACTCGTCGTCTCTCATGGCGATAAGACTGCCGTGCCGCGCGGCCGGCGCCATCAGGCGCTCGCCAGGATTCGACCCCGAACTTCATCCCCGAGAACGTCTCGGGGTGATCCCCGATACCGGCGTGCGTCCGTCCGTGTGAACATGGCTAGCGTGATGCCGCTGTGTTGAACCCGCCGCTGCCTACGAGCACGCGCCGCCTCTACCGTTCGGGAGAGAAGCGGCTGCTTGGCGGTGTCGCGCGCGGGCTCTCGTACCACCTCGGCGTCGAGGTGTGGGTGCTGCGGGTCTCCTTTGTGTTGCTGGCGCTGATCGATGGCATCGGCGTCGTGGCGTACGCAGCGTTCTGGCTGTTCGTACCGCTCGGTCGGGTGCCGACGATCCACCGCTCGGCCCCGCGCCCCGCGGTGCGCTCGGCGCTGATGCTGGGACTGGTCATCGAAGGGGTCGTGGTCTTCGGCCTCGACCAGTTCGCCTCGCCCGGGAACTGGAACGTCGTACTGCCGCTGATCGCCGTGGTGATCGGGCTCGCCGTGCTGTGGCGGCAGGCGGACGACGAGCAGCGCGCCCGCTGGTTCTCCCGGCGGCGCGGGCCGTGGGCGTTCGCGCGGACGCTGCTTGGATCGATCGTGGTGCTCGGCGGCATCGCGGTGCTGGTCGGCGGAAACGCGCCGTGGTACCGCACCGGCCGCGTGCTGCTGGCCGCCCTCGCACTGGTCGCCGGCGTGATGCTGATCGCGTTGCCGTTCCTGCTGCGCCTCTTCCGCGACCTGTCGGCCGAGCGCTCCGCGCGGATCAGGTCGCAGGAACGTGCCGAGGTCGCGGCGCTGATGCACGACTCCGTTCTGCACACCCTGACGCTGATTCAGCGCAACAGCGCCGACACGGCCGAAGTGGCGCGGCTGGCTCGCGCGCAGGAACGGGAGCTGCGTACGTGGCTGTACGACGGCGGTCCGCGTCCGGGTAGCACTCCCGCGCCGGAAAGCTTCGTACAGGCGGTCAAGGCAGCGGTGGCGGAAGTGGAGGACCGGCACGGCGTGCAGATCGAAGTGGTCACGGTCGGGGATGCGCCGTTGGATGACCGGCTGCGCGCGTGCGTCGCCGCGACGAGGGAGGCGGCGGTGAACGCGGCGAAATACGCGAAGGGCGCGCCGATCACCGTCTATGCGGAGCTTGAGACGCAGGGCGATAAGACGCAGAGCGCTGAGGTATACGTGCGTGACCGTGGGCCAGGGTTCGACCTCGATACCGTCGCCTCGGATCGCATGGGCATCCGCGAGTCGATTGTCGGCCGTATGAAGCGTTACGGCGGCCATGCGACCATCCGCACCGCGCCCGGAGAGGGCACCGAGGTACGCATAGAGTGGCGCCGTGACTGAGCACCAGCAGCCCGAATACCTTCGCGGCGATGACCACCCGAGCTCCGCGCCGATCCGCCTGGTTCTGGTCGACGACCACCGGATGTTCCGCACCGGCGTGCGCGCAGAACTCGACGAGGTCGCGGGTTCCGCTGTCGAGGTCGTAGGGGAGGCAGACGACGCACCGCGCGCCGTGGCGGTCATCCTGGCCACGCGTCCGCAGGTGGTGCTGCTCGACGTGCACCTGCCCGGCGGTGGCGGCGTCGAGGTGCTTAAGCAGTGCGTGATGCGCGCGCCCGAGGTGCGTTTCCTGGCGCTATCGGTGTCAGACGCTGCCGAGGACGTTATCGGCGTCATCCGCGCGGGAGCACGCGGCTACGTCACCAAGTCGATCACTGGCGCTGAGTTGGTCGACGCGGTACGTCGGGTCGCGGATGGGGACGCGGTCTTCTCCCCGCGCTTGGCCGGCTTCGTGCTCGACGCCTTCTCCGGCTCTGTCGCGCCGGTCGACGAGGAGCTGGACCGGCTCACCGCTCGCGAACGCGAGGTGCTGCGCCTGATCGCGCGCGGCTACGCGTATAAGGAAATCGCTCGCGAGCTGGTCATCTCGGTCAAGACGGTCGAGAGCCACGTGTCGTCCGTGCTGCGCAAACTCCAGCTGTCCAACCGGCACGAGCTCTCCCGCTGGGCCACCGCGCGAAGGCTCGTCTGACCGCTGTCTGGCCCCTCTGCGATCCTGGTGTGATCGCTGCCAGCGAAATCCGGACGATTAATGAGTCTTTCTCATTTATGATAGTCGTTGGATTTGCGCGACGGATGCGCGACGGATGGGGGTCTGGTGACGGCTAGGGGCGACGAGGGACACAGCGGCAACGGCAGCAGCGGCAGCGGGGGAAGCAGCGAGCGCTGGTTGCGCCGAATACTCGGCTACACGTGGCAGTACAAGCGACTCGTCGTGACCGCCTCGATCGCGTCGCTCGCGATCACCGGCATCGGCGTCGTCGTCCCGCTGATCCAACGCACCGTCATCGACCAAGTCATCCTGCGGCATACGCAGCCGTTGGCGCCCTGGGCCATCGCGCTGGTCGGCGTCGCGCTGCTCAACCTGTTCGTTTCACGTACCCGGCGATACGTAGGCGGCCGGATCGGCATCGAGGTGCAGAACGACCTGCGCACCGACGTATTCGATGCGCTGACCCAGCTCGACGGCCAAGGCCAGGACAAGCTGGAGACCGGGCAGATCGTCTCGCGCTCCAACTCCGACATCAACATGGTCTCGCAGCTGCTCGGCATGGCCCCGATGCTGGTCGGCACGGTGCTGATGTTCTTCAGCGCGCTGATCGCGATGCTCTGGCTCTCCCCGGTACTCACCCTGATCGGCCTCGCGATCGGCCCCGGCATGGCCGCGATCACCACGCTGGCCCGCCGCAAGCTGTTCCCGGCCACCTGGGACGCCCAGCAGAAGGCCGGCGCGCTGGCAGGCGTGGTCGAGTCGGCGGTCACCGGCGTGCGCGTGGTCAAGGGCTTCGGGCAGGAGCGCCAGGAAGTCTCGAAGCTGGACCGCGCCGCCCACAGCGTGTTCGCGTCCCGGATGCGCACTGTGCGGCTGAGTGCGAAGTACAACCCGAGCCTCGGCGCGATCCCGACCCTCGGCCAACTCGGCGTGCTGGCCTTCGGCGGCTGGCTCGCGACGCGCGGCAGCATCACCCTCGGCACGTTCCTGGCCTTCTCCACGTACCTCGCGCAGTTCGGCGGCCCGGTGCGCGCGCTCTCGACGCTGCTGACCTTCGGGCAGCAGGTGCGCGCGAGCGCGGTGCGCGTCTTCGAGGTCATCGACTCCAAGCCGGAGATCTCCGACCTGCCCGACGCGCAGCCGCTGCCGAGCGGCGCCGCCGATGTCGAGTTCGACAACGTGACCTTCGGCTACGTGGCCTCCCGGCCGGTCCTCAAGGGCCTGACGCTGGACGTGCACGCCGGGGAAACGCTGGCGCTGGTCGGCACGGCAGGCTCCGGCAAGTCCACGGTCGCCATGCTGTTGCCACGCTTCTACGACCCGCAGTCCGGCGCGGTACGCATCGACGGCCACGACGTGCGTGGGGTGACCACCGACTCGGTGCGCGAGGCGATCGGCCTGGTGATGGAGGACGCGTTCCTCTTCTCCGAGTCGGTGCGCGCGAACATCGCCTACGGCCGTCCCGACGCCACCGACGAGCAGGTCCGGGCCGCAGCGAGCGCGGCAGAGGCGGACCGGTTCATCGAGGAGCTTCCGCAGGGCTATGACACGGTCGTCGGCGAGCAGGGCCTGACCCTCTCCGGCGGCCAGCGCCAGCGCGTCGCGCTCGCGCGGGCACTACTGACCGACCCGCGCATCCTGCTGCTCGACGACGCCACGTCGGCGATCGACGCGGCGACCGAGGCGGAGATCCACGCGACGCTGCGCCGCGTGATGGCCGGGCGCACGACGGTCCTGATCGCGCACCGCCGCTCCACGCTCCAACTCGCCGACCGCATCGCGGTCCTCGACGACGGGCACCTCGTGGACGTCGGCACGGCAGCCGAACTTGAGCAGCGCTGCCCGCTGTACCGACTGCTGCTCTCCGGCCCCGGCGACGACGCGGAAGGCGTGGACGCCGGCGAGCTGAGCGCTCTTGAAGCGACTTCGACGCCAATGTCCAACGCCCTCAACGGACACAGCGTCAACGGATACACTCACGGCTCCAGGTCAACGGGAGCGCCACCAACGGCAGCGCTACCAACGGCAAGGCCACCCTCGTCAACGGCATCACCCCGGCCCTCTGGGACCGCTCCAAGCTCGACGAGACTCAGGACCCGTACTCCACCGCCGGAACCGCCACGCTCGCCTCAGCAGGCGGCGGAGGCATGGGCGGCGGCCGTCAGACGATCGGCTCGCTGCCCGCCACCCCGGAACTACTCGCGAAGGTAGCGGCACTCCCGCCCGCCACCGACACCCCGAACGTCAAGCCGGCCCTACTCGCCAACACAGACCCCGAGTTCTCCCTACGCCGACTGCTGCGGCCGTTCATCGCCCTCCTCGGCCTCGGCCTGCTCCTCGAAGGCGCCGACGCGCTCGCATCACTCCTCATCCCGGCCCTGATCCGTACCGCGGTCGACCGAGGTATCGAGGGCGCCGCGTACCACGTCGTCGTCACGATGACGATCTTCGGCCTGTTCCTGGTCGTCGGCGACTGGATCGTCGAGTCGATACAGACGATGGTCACCGGCCGTACCGGCGAGCGGCTGCTCTACCTGCTGCGCGTCAAATCCTTCAGTCAGCTCCAGCAACTCGGGCTGGACTACTACGAGAAGGAGATGGCCGGCCGGATCATGACCCGGATGACCACCGACATCGACGCGCTCGCCTCGTTCCTGCAGAACGGCGTGTCCAGCGCGGTGGTCTCGGTGCTCACCTTCTTCGGCATCGCCGCCGCGCTGCTGGTGATCGACTGGCGGATGGCGCTGGCCGTCTACTCGGTGCTGCCGATCATGGTCGTCGCGACGCTGATCTTCCGCCGCAAGTCCAAGGTCGCGTACACCGAGGCGCGTGAACGCATCAGCGCGGTCAACGCGGACCTGCAGGAGAACGTAGCCGGAATGCGCGTTACGCAGGCCTTCCGGCGTGAGGGCGTCAACCGCGACCGGTTCGCGGGGAAGGCTGGTGCGTACCGCGAATCGCGGGTGCGGGCGCAGAAGTACATCGCGACGTACTTCCCCTTCGTCCAGTTCCTCGGCGACGTCGCTGGCGCGGTAGTGCTGGTCTACGGCGCGCACCGAATCGACCAGCACACGCTGACCACCGGCGCGCTGATCGCCTATTTGCTGTATGTGAGCATGATTTTCTCACCGGTCCAGCAGCTGTCGTCGATCTTCGACAGCTATCAGCAGGCGAACGTCGGCCTGCGCCGTATCCGCGACCTGATGCGCACGCCGACGAGCACGCCCGAAGCCGAGAACCCGGTGCCGGTCACCACCCCGCTCACCGGCCGGATCGAGTTCCGCGACGTCCGGTTCGCGTACACGCCGGACGCGCCCGAGGCGTTGCGCGGCGTCGACGTGACCATCGAGCCGGGCACGACCGTCGCGCTCGTCGGTGAGACCGGCGCGGGCAAGTCCACGTTCGTGAAGCTGATCGCAAGGTACTACGACACGACAACCGGCGCGGTGTACGTGGACGGCGTCGATCTACGTGATTACGACTTGTCGGGCTATCGCGGGCACCTAGGCGTCGTGCCGCAGGAGGCGTTCCTCTTCCCCGGCACGGTTCGCGACGCCATCGCGTACGGCCGTCCAGACGCCACCGACGCCGAAGTCGAGGCCGCGGCGAGGGCAGTCGGCGCGCACGAGATCGTGGCCCGGCTCTCCGACGGCTATCTGCATCAGGTTGGGGAGCGTGGACGGAGCCTGTCGGCCGGACAACGCCAGATGCTCGCGCTGGCCCGCGCGTACCTGGTCGACCCGGACATCCTGCTACTCGACGAGGCGACCGCCGCCCTGGACCTGGCGACCGAGGCTGCAGTGACGCGCGCGATGGACGAGGTCTCACGTGCCCGCACGTCGCTCGTCGTGGCGCACCGGCTGACTACGGCAGCGCGTGCGGATCGGATCCTCGTCCTAGACGGTGGTCGCATAGTCGAGGACGGTACGCACGACGGGCTGCTTGATGCTGGCGGTACGTATGCCCGGCTGTGGGCTGCGTTCTCGGAGGCGTCCGCCGAAGTCTGAAATCTCTTCCCCTGGAACATCCTGGGGACATGTTCGCGCCCGGACCGCCGGGTGGGTACATGCCGCGGGAGGTGGTGGTGGGTGGTTGCGGCGGGTTCGGCGGTCCGGGCGCTGTGGGGCGGCTGCCAGGTCGGATCGGGGGGAGGACCGACCTGAACGTGCCCGCTTATTCGGGAAGTTCGGAAACCTTCGAGCTTCGGTGCGCGACGTTCCGTGCGTGTGTGTTGCGTACCCGGCGGCAGACTCACTCGGCCGATCTACGACCGGCGACAACCGCCGCCGGCTAGCTCAGCCGACGCGGGCGTACCCGGTGACTGACATGTAGATGTAGTCCGGTGCGCTGGGGTTGAGCGACCCGTATTGCACCGGCGCGCCGCTGTGCGACGCTTGGACGATCTCGCCGTTTCCGACGTACATCATGACGTGGCCGGGCGGGCTGCCCTCCGTGAAGACCAGGTCGCCTGGCTGGAGCTGGCTGGCGTCGTAGAACTGGTGCAGACCGTAGAACTGCTCTTCGGAGGTGCGCGGTATCTGGACACCCGCAGCCGCCCAAGCCGCCATCATGAGACCCGAGCAGTCGTAATAGTCGGGACCTGCAGCGCCCCAGCCGTACCACGCTTTGTTGACCTTCGACTCCACGTAGGCGACCGCGATCCCAGCGCGACCGGAGACGGAGGGCAGGTTGCGGGGGACGGCCGTCGTGCCGCTGCCACCACCGGTGACCTGCTGCACCTGCTGCTGCTGTTCCGCCGTGAGGTTGCTCAGCAGGTCCTTTTCCTTCTGCAGCGTCGCCAGGATCGTCTTCTTGGCGGCCGCCGCCTGATTCAGCACCTGCTGCTGCTGCGCGAGCGCGTCTCCGGCGAGCTTCTTGTCCAGGGCCAGCTGCGCCTTGTCCTGAGCGACCGAGCGCATCAGCACGGCCATCTGGTCCGCCTGCTGACTTTCCATCCCAGCCTGGCTGAGGTACTTGTCAGGGCTTGAGTTCAGCGCCAGTTGCAGCGTGGGCGACACGCCGCCAGTGCGGTACGCGGCCGCGGCCTGCAGACCCATCGTGGTCTGCAACGAGTTGAGGGTGGTCTGCTCCTGCGTTATCTGCGACTGGAGGCCATCGACCTTCTGCTGGAGCTTCGCGTACTGCTCCTTGGCCGCGTCGTACTGGTTCGTCGCCTGGTCGGCCTGCGTGTTGTACTGCTGGACCTGGGTCTTGACCTGGTCGAGGCTCGGCGTGGGCGACGCCTGGCTGGTGCCCGGCAGCAGCGCGACGGTTCCGGCGGTGACACCGACCACAGTCGCTGCGGTCGTGGTAACCCGGCCAGGTACCTTCGGGGCGCGGTGGGACGCCATAGCTCCTTCTTCCGACGGCGCCTACCGGGTTAGCTGACGGGTTCGGGCTGGAAGAAGTCGCCCTACACCTCGCCTGCCGTCTCAGCCCTGGTTGCTGGCCGGTGCGTCTGGCGTGGCGATTCACCCCAAGGGACTTGTGGGTCCCCGGTTCCTCGACGTCTGCTCGGGCGGAGATACGGCCCCTTGGGGAGAGTGGCGCGTATTCCGGATCCAGGCGGAACGCCGGGGATTCGGCGCGAAGCCCGCGGCCGGTGCGGGGGACCGGCTGGGTCGCTGACTTCTGGGCCGTAACCATAGCGAGATGCCGCCCGAATGGCGGGTTTGGGGTCGCGGATTTTGACTCGTCTTGACCGTGCCCAACATGGCGCGGCGGTGGCGTACCGCAGGGCTCGAAGAACGCTTGAACTCGGATTCTGTAAGAGAATGTCCGATTTGTGACGTCCGTTATTGTGTTAAATCGGACGGGCCTGAAGGGTCGTCATCCGGTGATGATCCACACACCTTTTTGCCGACGTTATGTCGGTAAAAAGGGCGACTATGTCAGGGCTCGCCGTCATACTTTTCCGGTCCGGTGGATCTCGGCCAGCCGATTGCGTAGCCGCGCTGTTCCACACCGTGTTGTTCGTGCGTTTCCCTTGCCCAGCCGCGCTTTTCCCCAAACCACCGCGTGATCGTCCACGCCCCGCCTCATTCGACGTCGTCAACGCCTTGCCGGTGGCCGTTGTTCCCGCCGCTGATGGCCCAAATCTGTCGGCCGGGAACCGTAGACTCGTCACGATGAGCAGTTCCAGCAGTGCCTCAGCGTCGTACGGAGCGCCCCTCTTCGACCTGCCGAAGCCGCCGCCCAGCGCCCGTCCAGGCGCGGCTCGCAAGCGGGCCGAGGCGGCGCTGCCGTCCTTGTCGTCGGCCGCGTTCCCCGTCGAGGGCGAGCCGCCGCCGGACGAGCCCTGGGGCGACGAGGAGTCCGCGCCGCCGCCCCCGCCGGACGAGGAGCACGAACGCGCCGAAGCGCAACGGGATTTCGTGCCCGCGACGCGTCATGCCCGCCCGGATCCCGAAGAGCTCCTAGCCGGCCTCAACCCGTCGCAACGCGAAGCGGTCGTGCACACCGGCGGCCCGCTGCTCATCGTCGCCGGCGCCGGTTCCGGTAAAACAAGAGTCCTGACCCACCGGATCGCCTACCTCCTCGCGGAGCGCGGCGCGCACCCCGGCGAGATCCTGGCGATCACCTTCACCAACAAGGCCGCCGCCGAGATGAAGGAGCGCGTCGCCGCGCTCGTCGGCCCGCGCGCCAAGATCATGTGGGTCTCCACGTTCCACTCCGCCTGCGTTCGAATCCTGCGGCGTGAGCACAGCCACCTGGGCCTGCCCTCCACCTTCACGATCTACGACGCGGACGACTCGCGACGACTGATCACCGCAGTCGCCCGCGACCACGAACTAGACGTGAAGCGCCACCCCCCGCGCGGCCTGCTGTCCCAGATCAGCTCGCTCAAAAACGAACTGATCGACCACGAGACCGCCCGCGACAAGGCGTCCACCGAGCAGGAACGCCTAATCGCCGAGGTCTACGGCGACTACCAGCAGCGGCTGATCGCGGCCAGGGCACTGGACTTCGACGACCTGATCATGACCACGGTCAACCTGTTCCAGGCCTTCCCGGCGGTCGCCGAGTCGTATCGGCGCCGGTTCCGTCACGTACTCGTCGACGAGTACCAGGACACCAACCACGCGCAGTACGTACTCGTCCGCGAACTAGTAGGCGGCGCCGTCTCGCAGGCCCCCAAATTCACGGTCGACGGCGACCGCGTAGGCGCTCCCGCGCCCTCTGACTCCGACGCCACCGCCGACGTCGTCCCACCCGCCGAACTATGCGTAGTCGGCGACGCCGACCAGGCCATCTACGCCTTCCGCGGCGCGACGATCCGCAACATCCTCGAGTTCGAGGCCGACTACCCGAACGCGACGACGATCCTCCTGGAGCAGAACTACCGCTCCACGCAGACGATCCTGAGCGCAGCCAACGCCGTAATCGACCGCAACAAGGGCCGTCGCGCCAAGAACCTGTGGACCGAAGCCGGCAGCGGCGCGCTGATCACCGGCTACGTCGGCGACAACGAGCACGACGAAGCGGCGTTCGTAGCTAACGAAGTGGACCGCCTTACCGACGAGGGGCTTGCGAAACCGGGCGACGTAGCGGTTTTCTATCGGACCAACGCCCAGTCCCGAGTCTTCGAGGAACTGTTCATCCGAGTTGGCCTGCCCTACCGGGTGGTCGGCGGCGTCCGCTTCTACGAGCGCAAGGAGGTCAAAGATGCGCTCGCGTACCTGCGCGCTTTGGCGAACCCGGACGACTCGGTATCGCTGCGCCGCGTCATCAACGTGCCGAAGCGCGGGATCGGCGAGCGTGCCGAGGCGATGCTCGAGGCGCTGGCTCAGCGGGAACGGATCTCCTTCGGCGCGGCGATCGACCGCGCCGACGAGGCGTACGGCCTGGCGCAGAGGTCGCTGAACTCGGTAAAGGGCTTCGCCAAGCTGCTGGCCGACCTGCGTGACCAGATGACCGAAGGCGCGGGCCCCGCGCAGTTGCTGGAGGCGATCCTCGAGCGCAGCGGCTATCTCGCCGAACTCCAGGAGTCCAGTGACCCGCAGGACGAAAGCCGCGTCGAGAACCTCCAGGAACTGGTCGCCGTCGCGCACGAATACGAGCAGACCGACTCCGAGGGCGGCGTCACCGGCTTCCTGGAGCGAGTCGCCCTAGTCGCCGACGCCGACCAGATCCCCGACCGCGACGGCGCAGCTCCCGCTGCCGGCTCCGAAAATGGCCAAAACGGTCAGAATAGCGGCGTGGTCACCCTGATGACCCTGCACACCGCCAAGGGCCTGGAGTTCCCGGTCGTCTTTCTGACCGGTCTTGAAGAGGGCGTCTTCCCGCACACCCGAGCGATGGGCAACGCGAAGGAGCTGGAGGAGGAGCGCCGCCTGGCGTACGTCGGCATCACACGAGCCCGCCAACGCCTCTACTTCACGAGAGCGGTGCTCCGCTCGGCCTGGGGCTCGCCCTCGTACAACCCCGAGTCGCGCTTCCTCAGCGAGGTCCCCGACAAGCTGATCGACTGGCAACGCACCGCCCCCGCCCCGCAGTCGAGCTCGTACGGCACGATGACCCCGGCCCTGACCGCAGCAGCCGAACGCACCCGCGCCAAGGGCTTCAAGACCGCCGGCCCCGGCAACCGCGAGCCCATCTCGGTAGTCCCCGGCGACCGCGTCGTCCACGACACCTACGGCTTGGGCACCGTCGTCTCCGTCGAAGGCCGCACCGGTGAACACGCCACCGTCGACTTCGGCTCATCCGGCGTCCGCAAACTAGTCCTGGCCTTCGCCCCCCTAGAAAAGCTGTAATTCCAGCACGCCCGCCCTCCTTCTCCCGCACGCTCCTTCGTCCCGCGCTGACGCTTCAACGCTTCGCTTCCGCCTGCGGCTGGCCCGGCTTCGCCGGAACTGAATCCCGCCCACCCAGCCCTCCGCTCCGCGGCGACGCGTCGCTCGACTCCCGCTTCGGGGCTGCCGCCCCCGCGCTCCCGAGGCGGGCGCGCGGGGACCTGGCCACTTGCCGTGCTACGATTGCTACGGCGAGGAGGTGCCATGCGGACGATCAGCCATCGCGAACTGCGCAACAACAGTGCGGAAGTGCTCCGGGCAGTTGCCGCCGGCGAAGCAATCGAGATCACCAATCACGGTGAGGTTGCGGCGGTGCTCGTGCCACCGGCCTTGACGCCATACGAGCGCTTGGTGGCGGCTGGAAAGGTCCGCGAGCCCCGGAAGGGCCAGCGAGTAGATCTGCGCACCATTCGCCGAGTGGCCGTGCCTGAGTCAAGCGCCGAGATCATCGCGGATCTAAGAGGCGATCGATGATCGTATACGTCGACACCTCGGCAGCGATGAAGCTCCTGGTGGAGGAGAAGGAGTCGGCTGAGCTTGCCGACCAGCTCCAGCAGCACTCAGACGATGGCGACACGCTTGTGGCTTCGCTGCTGTTGCACACTGAGCTGCACTGCGCGGCGAACCGTCGACCGGAACACATCGGGCACGAATCAGTCTCCGAAGTGCTTTCGGCCATTGCGCTCATCGATATCGAGAGCGGTGATCTGATCACGGCGCCGTTGATGCCCGGTCGGCTGCGCTCGGCAGACGCTATCCACCTCGCGACCGCACTGCGATTGAATGCGCGCGCCATGGTTGTTTACGGCACCGAACTGTGCGCGGCGGCGCGGATAGCGGGCATCGACGCTTATGGCCCAAGTGCAGGCTGATAGCGGAAGTCCTCAGATATGTGGCGGGACCTGGGAGCGGCCGGGTTGGTAGCCGGGGCCGCTCCAGCTGGCCAGGAGGGTGAGGCACCGACACCGATGCTGACATCTGGCGAACACATCCGAGTTCAGTCGGGTTTCAGGCCTGAGCTTGGAAGACTGGACGAAAGACATCATCTAAGCCGGGTGGTCGGATTGGTAGGACTGATCGGCCTCAGTTCTTCGTCAGCTCCTGGGCGAGCATCACGAGGATGCCGCTGGGACCGCGCAGGTACGTGAGCTTGTAGACGTCCTGATAGTTGGCCACGCCGCGCAGCGGTCGGCATCCGTGCTTCGCGGCGATCTCGAGGGCTTCGTCGATGTCGTCCACCGAGAAGGCGACGCGGTGCATGCCGATCTCGTTGGGACGAGTGGGTTCCGTCTCGATCGCTTCGGGGTGGATGTACTCGAAAAGCTCAAGGTAACCGTGGCCGTCCGGCGTCTTGAGGATCGCGATCTTGGCATGGTTGCCATCGAGGCCGACGGCGGTGTCGGTCCACTCACCGCTGACCGTGTCACGGCCGACCAGCGTGAGACCGAGGTCGGTGAAAAATGCGATCGTCGCGTCGAGATCGCGGACGGCGATGCCGACGTTCTCAAGTTTGATGGGCATGCCTCGGACCCTACCGAGGCGGACTGACTAGCTGCGTCTTAGCTGCGTTTACTCGTGGGCGAGGACGCAGAACTCGTGGCCCTCCCGGTCGGTTAGGCAGGTCCATGGGACGTCGCCTTGGCCGACGTCTAGGTCGGCGGCGCCCAGGGCCCGTAGCCGAGCCACCTCTGCGTCTTTGTCGTCGCCTTAATGTTCACCTGGACGGTGCGCAGTGGCATGGGGGTGATCTTATGCACTCGCGCTATGTCAGTGCCGCGCCATATTTGTTCACGGCGGCGGCCGTATCAATCCTCGGTCAGGAGCCAGGGGATGCGTAGTTCCTCGGCGCCGGCGCGGAAGGTCCGCATGAGAGCGGCGCGCTCGGGGTCGTCCTCGGGGAGGTTGTAGGCGAGGGCTGCCTGTGCGGCGAGGGTCTGGGGGCGGGCCCCGAGTGCGGCGCGGAGGTGGAGTGAGCGGCGCAGCATGGGGATTCGCTCGGCAGGCTCCTTTTGCTGTGCGATATGCCGGATGATGTAGGACTCTAGGTAGCCGTCTTCGTTACCTGACTTTGTTGCGATGTCTAGGGCCGCCTCGTAGTGCGGGAGGGCGGCGGCCGGGTCCTCGTCGATTTGGTCGAGCAGGACTCCCCAATGGAATTCGGCCCAGGCGCGCTGGTTCTCGTCGCCGGTCTTCGCTGCCGCTCGGTAGCCGGCCTCGGACACGGCACGGTCGTCGGGGCGGGGGTCGCGCTCGAATAGCAGGCGGCTGTAGGCCAGGCGTGCCGTGAGTAACTGCGCGGTCGGCGACGCGGGGTCTAGCGCCGCTACTGCCTTCTCGGCCTCCTCGTGGCCTTCGATCTGGAAGAACCAGCGGTCGACGGCGATCTCGGCGCGCACCTCGGGATCGGCATTTGGGCCTAGGGCGGCGAGTGCGGCGGTCCACTCCCCGAGAAGCTGCAGGCAGCGGGCCACGTAGGTGTCATCGGATAGCATGGTGCCTACAGTAGGAAGCGGCGACGTAGGTGGTCAAGTGCAATACGGTGACTACATCGGGAATGTGACGCAGGTGGCCGTCGAGTTGGCCAACACCGGCACGCTCGACCAAGGCGGCGAACTGGTCGGCGCGTTCTTCGCGGAGCATGAGGTCACCGCGCCGGCGGACGGCGACTTCGGCGAGTTGCCGGATCTCGTGCGCACGGCTTTGGCGCAGTTGGTCGATCGGTGTCGCGCCTGACGCCGTCCACCAGCTGCTGCGCGCTTATCCGCCGGAGATGCACCTGTCCGACCACGACGGGCTCGGCGGCTGGCACCTTCACTTCAGCCGCAACGGCACCCCGGCCAGGCAGTGGCTGGGCCAGCTGATCGCCGCCAAGCTTGCCCTGGTCGCGGCTGGGGATCCGGCGGTGACACTCGGGCGGTGCGCTGCGGCCGGGTGCGGTAACTACTTCGTGGACCAGTCACGCAACCGCACGCGGCGGTTCTGCTCCAACGCGTGCGCGAGTCGGACTACGGTCGCTGCGTATCGGGCGCGGGCGGCGAAAGACTCGTAGGAAGAACTTCGCCCCGCCGGTCGGGTGGCCGGCGGGGCGAAATGCCTAGTGCGCTAGGTCAGTTGTTGGTGTATTGCGGGATGCCGACGCCGCCGTTGACCGGATCCACGCTCAGGTAAATCGGCCCGCTCTTGGTGCAAGCCTCGAAGTCGATCGGCACGTCTACGTACGCCTTCTGATTCGGCGGGTACACGCGCAGCGTGTGGCCCATGGTCGGCCCGCAAATGCTGGGCGGGTAGTACGTGGCGTTCGCCAGATCCAGCGCGACGTGCGTGGTGGCACCCGGGGTCAGGACGACGGTCCGTGACGGGATGACTTGGCTCCACGTCGCCGGGGAACCGAGCTGTGTGCCGTTCAGGGCGACGCCGGAAACTCCGGGAAATCCGTACAACGCGCAGGTGGTGGCGCCGATGTTAGAGAACTCCAGCGGGACGCGGGAGTGGCCCATGGCGACACCGTCGGGCACGCCGTACCAGACGTGGAGCTGCGAGGTCGCGCACGCGGGGACCTGTGCTGTGGTGTGCGAGGCGGATGCGGTGGCCGTGGCGCCTGCCGCCGCGCCCCCGCCGAGTGCTGCCGCGGCCGCCACACCGGCCACGAGGCCGGCGACGCGCAGGGCGGGCATGAGTCGTCGATTCAAGGTGATCTCCCCAATTCACATCTCCGGTGGCGCGCCTTCCCACGCGCCACCGGACCCCTAGCCGGAATCATC
This sequence comes from uncultured Actinomycetota bacterium, assembly GCA_963714445.1. Lineage (GTDB taxonomy): Bacteria > Actinomycetota > Actinomycetes > Streptomycetales > Catenulisporaceae > Actinocrinis. Next base: position 9,174 of record CAVQPP010000204.1, on the reverse strand, counting down.
GTCCGGTCACCATCACAGACGTCGAAGATGCGAAAGGGTTGAAAGGATTTCAGCGGAGTGCAGGACGCCCGGCCTCCGTGTGGCGAGCGTGCTTATGGCTTGAAGGTGAACCAGTGCACGTTGACGTAGTCGGCGGGTTGGCCGCTGGCGAAGGTCAGGTAGACGGTGTGCACGCCGGTGACGCGGCTGATGTTCGCGGGGACCGTGACCCAGCTCTGCCAACCGCCGGTGTTGGAGACCGCGAAGCTGCCTAGTGGCGCGGCGGTGGGGGAGTCCAGGGTCACCTGTACCAGGCCGCCGATTCCTGCGGCCGCGCCTGAGGCTACGCGGGCTACGAAATTGGTCGCGCCGCCGCTGCCGAAGTCGACGCCGTTGTAGCCGAGCCAGCAGCCGTTGTGGATCCAGCCGACGTCTTGGCCGCCGCCGGTGTCGCTGGTGGTCTCGGTCTGCGTGCCGTTGTGGCTGTTGTAGGAGGACGCCTGCGATCGTCGAGTACGCGCTCACGCCGCCGCCTGGCGGCGGGTTGGTCGAGCCGCCGTGCACGGGGCTGACCGTGACGGTCAGCAGGGTCGGATTCGGGTCGCGGACGGCGCCGGACTGGTCGGTGCCGCCGTTCGGCAGGACGTCGTCGTAAGGGAACGCATAGCCGCGGCCGTCTTGGCTGGTCGCGTGGATGATGCGGGCGTAGTGGTTGGTGGGGGACGTCTTGTAGTAGTTCGCCGGGTTCTCGCCGTCGGGCTGGTTCGTATCAGATAGCAGGGTGCTGCGGTTGAACGCGGCGCTGATGCGGGCGGTGAGTGCGCCCATCTCGCTGTTGGTCGTGTTGAAGGGGCCTGAGGCGCAGCTGAAGATGTCGGCTGCGGACGGCTTGCCGAAGGAGCCGACGCCGGGGAACGTGAGCAGGCCGCCGCTGACGGTTCCTTGGACTGTGCCCCAGGATGCTTGCGTGTCGACGGTGAGCGGCGTGCTGGAGTACTTCTGCCAGACCTGATTCACGTAGCCGTCGAAGTAGCCTGAGAAGAGCGACGAGTTGCGCACGATGCCGTTGGTGGGGCTCAGGGCTCGAAGGTTTTGGCCGCCCGAGGTGACGATGAGCTGGTTCCAGCCTTGGCCGTCGGCGTTGGTCTGCGCGCTGAGCGCGGCGCAGACGGTGTCCAGGGCGCCGGAGGGGAGGCCCGGGACGGTTTGGGGTGCCGCCTGAGGCGTTGGTGAGCTTCCAGGGCGACGGGGATGGAGAAGAAGTCGACGGCGCTGATGTTCGCGTACAGCTCGGTGGCGTTGTAGGTGAACTCGCAGAAGTCCCACAGGACGTTGATGTTCGGGTCGGCCGAGTTGGACACGGAGGGCTCGACGAGCGCGGGTCCGGGGTTGAGCAGGAACGTCAGCTTCGCGCCGATGGAGAACCAGAGGCGGGCTCCGGCCAGGCGCGGGATGGTGACCCGCCGAGCGCCCGCACCGGACGCGTTCAGCACGATCGCGCAGTCCGCGCCCAGCGGGCTGCCAGTGGACGAGGGCGACGACGGGTAGTAAGGGGTCTGACCGTCCGCCTGCAGCAGGAACCAGGCGCCGCCGTGGTCGATGGCCTGTCCGGTGACGTAGGCGTAGACGGTGTTCGAGCCGGTGTTGTTCTGCAGATCGATGCTGAGCGTGGGGTTGGTGGCCGAGGCGCGGTTGGCCGTGATCACCGCGCCGATGGCGGTGGGCACGGCGATGGTCGCCGCTCCGGCGCCGAGGAACTTCCTGCGGGAGATGGGCATGTCGGCGGATTCCTTCGGTACACGAGTGTGTACGTCCCGGGAGCGCCGATACCGGAAACGTTTACGGTAGTACGGGGAGTATGAGGGCGAGCTGGCGAGGCGTCAATAACGCCCGCGTTTCGGAAGTCTTAAATTGAGTGTTTGGGCTGGTGGGCGGGGGTGGTGAGGCCGTCGGCTGGTTAAGGGGGTTAACTCAGGTCGTTCGTGCGGCCTGGGTAGCGTCAGATGCCCAGGTAGCGGAGGACTGCCAGGACTCTGCGATGGTCGGCGGCGGAGACCGGGAGGTCGAGTTTGGTGAAGATATTCGCTACGTGCTTCTCGACGGCGCGTTCGGTGATGAACAGGGTCTCGGCGATCGCGCTGTTGGAGCGGCCTTCGGCCATCAGGGAGATGACCTCGCCTTCGCGCGGGCTGAGGAGGTCGGCGACCGAGGTGGCTCGGCTGGCGCCGACTAGCTGGGAGACGACCTCGGGGTCTAGCGCGGTGCCGCCGGAGGCGACTCGGTTGAGCGCGTCGATGAAGTCTTTTACGTCGAGGACGCGCTCTTTGAGCAGGTAGCCGATGCCGGCTGAGCCGCCGGCCAGGAGGCGGCTGGCGTATTGGGTTTCGACGTACTGGGAGAACAGGAGCACCGGGAGGCGTGGGTCTTGGGCGCGCAGCTCTAGCGCGGCGCGGACGCCTTCGTCGGTGTGGGTTGGGGGCATGCGGATGTCGGCGACCACGACGTCGGGGTGGTGCTCGGTTACCGCGGTTTTGAGTGCTTCGGCGTCTGCCACGGCCGCGGCTACCTGGTGGCCCTCGTCCTCCAGCAGGCCGATCAGACCGCCGCGCAGGATCGCGGTGTCCTCGGCGATGACGACCAGCATTGGTGCTCCTGAAGGTGAGTAAGGCGTTTACAGGCGTGCGGGGACTTCGATGGTGATGGTGGTTGGCCCGCCGGGTGGGCTGCTGACGTCCAAGTGGCCGTCTATGGTGCGGACACGTTCGGCCAGGCCGCGCAGGCCGCTGCCTTCGCCGTCTAGGCGCGCACCGCCCTTGCCGTCGTCGGTCGCGATGAGGCGCGCGTGTTCGCCGTCGGAGAGGACTGTTAGCGCGACGGACGAGGCCTCGCTGTGCTTGCCCGCGTTGGTCAGCAGCTCGGCGGCGCTGAAGTACAGCATGGTCTCGACCGAGGCTGGGGGGCGTTCCGGGAGTTCTACGCGGACAGTGGTCGGGATGGGGGAGCGGGCGGCGAGGGTGGTCAGCGCGGGTTCGAGTCCTGAGTCGAGGGCTGGGGGATGGATGCCGCGCACTAGTTCGCGTAGCTGGCCGATCAGTTCTTTGGCGTCCTGGCGGGTGTTGTGTACGAGGTCGGTGGCTTGCGCGTATTGGCCGGATTGGAGACGGGATTCGGCGCGGCCTAGCTGGATGCCTAGCGCGACGAGGCCGGCTTGGACGCCGTCGTGCAGGTCGCGCTCGATTCGGCGCAGGGTGAGTGCGGCTTCGTTGATCGCGTTGGCGCGGGTTTCTTCGAGCTCTCTGATTCGCAGCGAGCTGTCGGAGGGGCCGAGGAGCCGGGGGAGCAGCCAGCGGTCCGCGAGGAGTGCGGCGCGGGTGATCCATGGCGTGGCGAGGAGGAGGAGTAGGCCTAGCAGGGTGACCAGGAACGAGCGTGGCCACGTGTCGAAGTAGAAAGGGCCGAATTGCAGCAAGGACTTGTGCGTCCCGCCGTTCGCGTCGGTATGGGGCTGTCCCTCGAGGCGCCACAGCAGCGGGTAGGCGACGAACGAGAGCGCGTATAGCCACGGCAGGACGCCGAGAGCGAACTGGATGAGGCTGAGCGGGATGCGGATGGCCAGGTAGCCGAGGGCGCGCCAGGCGACCGCGTCCGTCAGGTGGTAGACGAGGAATCCGACAACGCCCCGGGCGCGCGGCGCTCGCGGCGGTTTCGGCACGTCCAGGCCCAGAACGCCGCGTGCGACGGAGCGGTGGAGCGTGCCCATCGAGCGGATTACCGCGAGGAAGAGCGGCAGCAGCGGGACGATGATGACCGCGGTGGACAGGACGACCAGCACCGGCGTGACGGCCACGAACACGATCCCGAACAGGCCTAGGGGCAGGCTGATGAAGGCGTACAGCACTTCTCGCCAGGTGCGCGCGGCGAGTACCGGTCGCAGCACGCTCCTGGCGATGGTGGTCATGGCGGTTCGAGTCCTTCGGGGTTCGTGGTCGGTGGGCGGGGCCGGCGTTGGTCTTAGTTTCGTCTGCTGGGCGGGGCTACACATCTCGTTTCTTGATCGACCAGAGTGCCAGTGCCATCGTGCCGACGGCCCATAGGACCACGATGAGCAGGCCGGTCCACTGCGTATACGGCGTGCCGACGTCCTGCGTCCGGTCCATGATCAGCTGTCCGGCACGCGACGGCAGCGCGTACTCGAGGTGCTTGCCGAGGCTGCCGGGGATCAGTCCGAGCAGGCCGGGCACGACGAGGTTCAGACCTAGCGCGACGCTGATGGCGCCGGCGGTGTGACGCAGCAGCGCGCCGATCGCGAGCGAGATCAGCGCCGTCATCGTCATGACCAGACCGAAGCCGAGGATCGCGCGCAGCGAGCCGGGCGTGGCGAGGGTGACCGTGACGTGCTTGCTCGCGATCGAGCTGCCGACGAAGAAGCAGGTCCACGCGATTATTTCGGACAGTATGAAGACAATTCCGGCGAGCACAGTGGCCTTCGCCGCGAGCACCGGCGTACGGCGCGGCGTGGCCAGGACGGTCGCGCGGATCATCCCGGTCGAGTAATATAGGTTTCGAAGCTCACCCATCACCAAACAGAATCAGAATGAAGACACCGAAGAACTCAGCGAGAGGTTCTCGGATCATATGTCGAGTTTTGCTCCACCAGAGTTGTGGCTCAGCTTGTACGACATCATCTTGTGGGATGTGATGGTCAATCCCAGGACCGTGTTCTTCGTATGGTTTGTGTTCTGAATCAGAGGAGCTTCCTTCCGGATTGGGGCGCTTGGCATGTTCATCATGAGAGATGGCAGGACTTGTCGGCGCTGAGGACTTCTTCTCGTCAGACATACTTAGATGCAAAAGAAAGAGAATTGAAATGACATATGAGTTACACCGAAGGAGATGTCGAAAGATGAAATCAAAAGCAGGAGCTCTGGGCTCAACTTCCAGAATCTATATACCAGAGGCAATTGGCAGGCTATAGAAAGATCTTACTAAACTAAAGCAGCTTGGGAAGACTTCAGAGATTCCCTTGGACAGTAACGCCTCCGTGAGATCCATCGACTAATATTTCCTTGGCTCGCACTTGTTCGAGAACGGACTGTCCCGAGATATGGAAGACCATCCAATGCAGGATGCCTTTGAGACTACCTGACATCTGGTGTCGCCGCTTCGTGCTCACGGGTCGTAACTACACGGGACAGGGTTACTGTGGGGTTGGAAGTCAAGTTGACAGGACACATTCGCCATGGCCTCATACCTGAGTCGTACAGGAAAACGATGTGAGGGGTATTCCTCGGCCACTTTTCGCTATCGTGCAAGCCGGTCGAGACTAGCATTCGCAAGGGTTGCAACGGCCGAGGAATTGGACGCTGAATATTTTGTTCAGGCGACAGAGTACATCTAGAGAGGGGCATCGGTAGGAGCAGGAGGGGATTTAATGCATCTCATGGTACTCTCTTTAGAGGTGCAAGGGCTGGGATGGGAGGTTGTTGATCACTGCCGTGTGAAGGCATCCTCAAAGGATCTCCTTATTCGCACACCTTCCCTCAAATCGATGGGTCTGCTTGGAACCTATCAAGTATGCATCCTCCTTCTAAACAGTCATATGTGAGCGCAGACCCACAACACTGGCAAGTAATCATTCTTTGGACGTTCTTCGCCTCTTCTATGAGATGCCAGGATGATGAGATCTTGAAGTCCGCTGTTGCCATGGAGCTAGCAGAGTATGGTCTGTGAATTAAGACTGTAGCCGTGCAAAGTCCAAGCAGACCGCGGATGTTCAAACTGAACCAATGAGATGCAAGCTAAGCTGACCCCGCGATAAATAGCAAGTCTGGAGTATCGAGTCGTGGCCCGCCGCAGAGGTTGTTGGACAATCAGCGCTAAGTTCGGCCACTCTGCCGAGGATCTTTGTCACTAGTCACACGAACAAGACTAGTAAAGGAGGCAAACCAACGATCCTGATTTTGGCATTGGCCCGTCAGACAAAATCTAGGAAATCAAAAAAGATGAATGATAAGGTGGCAATATCCAAACGGTGGGGTCGTGATGGAGGGGTGAGCACTTGCTGTATTTTGCGGCCACGGATTGGTAGTGATCGCCATCTCCCCCGCCTCCCCACTCCCAGCAGCCGTTGGACAGTTCTACGACGAGTTACTGTCCCCATGGCGCGATTTGGTAAGACGCTACTGCAACTAACAGAGACCTTTTCCAGGCTGCAATCGCTTGGCCCGACGGCCGAGTATCCCCGGGCAGGCCGAGGTTTTCTTGGATGCAGGTTGCCATTTCTGGGATCGAGAGCGGAAATAAGCCTGGTACGCGTAGGTAGCTGAGGTGAATGCATTGCATCTCACTTGCAGGTTGCCTTCACCCTCGTTGTGCCGTGTGCAAAGTCTGGCGGCAGTTCAAGAGGGCTTGGATGTTGGATGTTGGTGTTGCGGTGAAAACGAGGAAGTTGATATTAGAAAGACGCAGGCTGAAGAGCCGAGATGTGGCTTGCGCTTGCCGTCGCTGTGGCGTTAAGGGAAAGGGGGGCCGCTTTCCCTATTGCGCCTAGCTCGAACGCATTTTCAACGTCGATCTTCCTCGAAGCTGCAAAACATCCGCTTCTTCCACTCATCCCCAGAAGTCCCGCGAACTACGCTCCCGACTTCAAACCTCAAAGCCTCAAATTGTTCTCCATCCCGCACTGGCTGCAGTGTCTCAGAGTACCGAGTACTTCGGCTTTACTTGAGTCAACCCCGCACCAAGACACAGGCGGCACAACAGCGTGCTGCAAGAAAGCGCCCACCCGAGGGACCGCGCATCCCGCTCTTTGACGGGGTTTAGGTCTGACAGGGACAAGGACAGGACAAGGACAAGGAGGACAAGCCCCTCACTATTTTCTGCTCGCACCTACAATCCCCAATCCTCAAAAACAGCATGCAATAAACTACCTATCCCCCCTCTTGCAGTTCGTATAACCTCATCCATTCGCCGAGGTGCTTGACTCAGCAAGTGGGGAACAGTCGTGTACCGCTTCTGGCTGCGTCCGTCCTCTGCTCGATGCATCCAACTAAGAAGGTCGTACGAAGTCTTACTCAAAATCGCCCCTGTCGTCACCAGCAGCGAGCATCCCTGATCAGAATTCAAGATTTGTCTTTGGAGGCTTGTGACTATCCGATTGAGGCACTGCAGTCGACATGTTCTCGTGAATCCGCGCTACGGATTCGATATCGCCTTCCACGAATTGTTGACACCAATCAAGGCCGTGCCGTTCCGATCTTCTCCATGCGGCCGACCCCTCGCCAACCCGTCTCCCACGCGAATTACTTCTTCACGGACGAAACCGAATAACTTCACCCCAATGCTTTGGCTACACTAGCACTAGTCAAACTGTCAAGTTTTGACTAGCTGCTACTGCTAGTCTCGGTCAATCCTCCATTTCTGGGTCAAAGCTCGCATGCTTCTTGGGAAGGGTATGCATACCTGTTTGGGAGAGACTGGTCTATCACATGCATGGTTTTCCCAGGGTTCAGACCATAGCGAGGGGCTCTGGAGTCCCCAGATTGGAGAGCTCCCCTCTTGATATACTTCTCTTAGAGCTTGAGCTTTCATGCCATCACCACAACTCTCTCGAGTCTTCTGCTTCAATTAGACGTCTCCTGAACCCGTACATACTTATTCTGCTTCCCATTCAATCTCCTCTTCACAATGTCAGATACTTCAGACTCTCCAATTCTGGTTGCTCCCCATGACTCCTATGTCGGTTCCATAGATCAAGGAACTACGAGCACTAGATTCTTGATCTTCAATCGAGAAGGAGAACCGGTTGCTTCTCATCAGATTGAGTTCAAGCAATACTATCCTCATCCAGGGTAGGACATACATACGAATTCTCAAAAATTCCACGCAAATGCTAAAAGAAAATAGATGGCACGAACATGACCCACTTGAGATCATTACCTCCATTGAAGATTGTATTGAGGGGGCTGTGAAAACCTTTGAGAATCAAGGCCACTCAGCCAGATCCATCAAAGCTGTCGGCATCACAAATCAACGAGAAACTACAGTTGTCTGGGATCACGAAACTGGTGAACCTCTTTACAATGCAATTGTATGGACCGATACCAGACACCAACATCTCGTGCGGAAACTCAAAGCTCGTCTGGGTGCAGACAAGCTCCAAGATATCTGTGGTCTACCACTTTCAACATATCCCTCAGTTGGCAAGCTCTTGTGGATGATTGAGAATGTGCCGAAAGTCGCGGAAGCATACGAGAAAGGACGACTCGCATTCGGCACAATAGATGCCTGGGTTGTATACAGACTGAACGGCGGCGCGAAGGCCAACGTCTTCGTAACAGATCCCAGCAATGCCTCCAGAAGCATGTTCATGAACATCCACACCCTTAAATACGACGAGCAGCTTCTTGATTTCTTCCGCTTCGATATGGATAAGCTGAAGCTACCCAAGATTGTGCGCTCCTCAGACCCAAAAGCATATGGTAAACTCACCACGGGCGTTCTTAAAGGCATTCCTATCGCAGGCTGCCTAGGCGATCAATCCGCCGCTCTCGTAGGCCAAAAAGGTTTCTCCCCCGGAAGAGCAAAGAATACCTACGGAACCGGGTGCTTTTTGCTGTACCACGTCGGTGACAAGCCGGTTATCTCGACCCATGGCCTTCTCACCACAGTAGCGTACGACTTCGACGGCAAGCCGCAGTACGCATTGGAAGGCAGCATCGCAGTTGCCGGATCTTCCGTCAAGTTCCTGCAAAATAACTTTGGGTTCATCGGCTCCAGCAGCGAGATCAGCGTCCTTGCCGAGACAGTCGAGGACAGCGGTGGCGTTACGTTTGTCACGGCGTTCAGTGGGCTTTTTGCTCCTTACTGGTATGATGATGCGCGTGGAACAATCTGTAAGTCACCTTCCCGTCCATACCGCCCGTACCAAAGCTGAAAATTCGAAGTCGGCATCACTGCCTACACGCAAAAAGGCCATGTCGCGCGCGCCACGCTGGAAGCAACCTGTTTCCAAACCAAAGCCATCCTCGACGCTATGGCCAAGGATAGCGGGAGACCGCTTGCTGAACTGGCCGTCGATGGCGGAATGACGAATTCGGATCTCTGCATGCAGGTTTGTTTCCCTTCCTATTTTTAATCCTCGCCTTCATTATTCCCATGCTTGTCCCCTTCCACTTAGCTCCTCTTTCAAAGCTC
>CAVQPP010000203.1:0-74601 GCA_963714445.1 uncultured Actinomycetota bacterium | reverse complement strand
CGCCTGCGGCCTGCTCGCCGACGAACTGCTCGCGACGTTCAGCAGCCTGGCTTCCGTCAACAAGGTCGATCTCGTCGACCCGCACGGAAATCCGCTGGCGTCCTCGCTTTCGCTGGACACGCTGGAGAGCCGCTACAACATCGCCGTGAACGCGGCCAAAAACACGTCCTTCTACTACCTCGACGCCAAGAACCAGGTCAACCGGTACGAGAGCGTCACCGCTGGCACCAACTCGACCAATGTCGATCAGGTCGGCTCGGATAACCGCAAGTACTCGCAGGTCGCCGTCGGCTTCGCGAAACCGCAGACCACGTACGCGGCCGTGGTCGACGATAAGGGCAGCAAGCTCTACGTAGGCACGCCCGGCTCGTCTAAGGACTCCGATCCGGTGTATACCGCAGCCACCGGACATGGCATCGGCTCGCTGACGTGGGACGCGTTCGGCCATCTGTGGTTCCTAGACACCGCCGGCGCTACGGTCTCGCTCTACCGGCTGGACATGACCGCGCAGCCGAAGCCGTTCCTGCAGCAGGTCCCTACCGCTGGCGACGGCGATCCCGTCGGCACCATCGACGGGATCGCCGTCGCCCCCGATGGGCGCCGGATCGCGGTCTCCTACACCGATTCCCGAACGGCGGGTTCCCCCGTGACCTACTCGGTCGCGATCGGCATGGTCACGAACGCCCCGTCAGGTCTGGTAGCGAATCTGAGCTACGGGATCGAACAGCCGGTCGTCTACCACTGGACCTCGGTTGTCGACGTCAGCTGGCACGGCAGCCAGGCCCTAGCCGTCCTCGGCTCCGCGTCGTCGTCCTCGCCGCCGACGATCTCCGAGCTCAACTCCGACGGCTCGCCGGTCATAAACGCCGCCGACCTCAGCCCCGTGACGTACGCCCCGCCGACCTCGACGACGGGCATCGAGTGGACCGGCGCCGCCCTGCTCGCCACGACGCACTCGGGCCCTGCAAATGCGCCGGTGCAGCAGATCGAGCAGTACTCGTTCGCGACCAGTACGTGGACGGTAGACGCCAACGGTTTCTCGCCCACATACGCGAACTAGCGTGCAATCTAACGGACGTATCTGACGAAACGACATATCCGAACCAGCACCTTTAATCGCCGTCCGCTGCCTACCATCGCGGTATGGCAGCAGATCTGACAGAGCGTCAGCAGCGGCGTCGCTGGTGGACGACGCTGCTCGACCTCGTCCTGCCCGCCGAGTGCGCAGGCTGCGGGCACCCGGGCAGCGAAGACGTCACACACGGCCTATGCAACGCATGCAAGTTCGCCCTAGGCGGCCCACCAATCACCGTCAGACCGGTACGCCGCCCCCGTGGTCTCCCCACCGTCCACGCACTCGCGCCGTACCGCGATCCCGTGCCCGACATCATCATCGCCCAGAAGGAATACGGCCGCCTCGACCTAGCCAGGCCCCTAGGCCGACACCTAGCCCGCGCCGCCCTAGCCGCTGCGGCCGACCACGACACGTCGCCACTTTGGCTGGTTCCGGCGCCCTCGTCCCGCTCATCCGTCCGCCGCCGGGGCCAGGATCCGGTGCGCCGGATGGCCTGCGTGGCCGCCGCAGAGCTACGCGCGCACGGTAAACGCGTAAACGTTCTGCCTGCCCTTAGGCACGCGCGCCGGGTGACCGACCAGGTAGGTCTTACGCACCAACAGCGCGCAGACAACCTCGCGGGCGCGCTGGCCGTGCGTAACGCGGCCCGCAATCGCCTTCCGCTACGCCCCGTCATCATCATCGACGACGTGATGACGAGCGGATCCACGCTGGCCGAGGCCGCGCGAGCGATCCGAGCCGCTGGCGGTAGACCGATCGGCGCCGCCGTGCTCGCCGCGACCCGATTCCGCGCCCGCTGACGCGCCGTCCGCCACTGCGCGCCAGCCGCCGCCGGCGCCGCCGTCCTCGCCACCAAGCGCAAGGAAAACCTGCCTGGTGAGCGCCCCTCCGTTCACCCGCTTGGCGGAGTACATCTATTGGCCCCTACCGTTCACGCGCTGGCGGCATTACGTTCGTTCACATGAGCAGTGCACGCGACCGGTGGTGATGGCCTGGCACGTGCTGCCATCGAGCCAATCGGTCGGAACTTACTAGCACATTCCCGTCGTTACCCCTCCACAGCCGGATCTTTCCGGCCTACGGTTGATATCTCAGGAAACCAGTCACAGGAGGCGGTGCACCCCAACCGACGAACCCCCACTCAGCCACCGAGCGGAGCGCTACCCCGCGCCCAAGGCCGGGGCCGGCGCCCGACCCTCAGAGTCCCACCGAGCTGAATAGAAACAGGGAGACGCGCGTGGACATCGTGGTGAAGGGCCGAAAGACCGAGGTGACCGAACGGTTCCGCAAGCACGTGGTCGAGAAGCTCTCGCGAGTGGAGCGCTTCGACGGCAAGGCGATCAGCCTCGACGTGGAGCTTTCCAGGGAACGCAACCCGCGACAGGCCGGCCACTGCGACCGGATCGAGATCACGTTGCGTACCCGTGGCCCGCTGGTGCGGGCCGAGGCCTGCGCCTCCGACCCCTACGCCGCGCTAGACCTGGCCACCGCCAAGCTCGAAGCCCGGCTGCGCCGGGCCGCCGACCGCCGCCGCGTGCACCACGGCAGGCGTAGCCCCCTCTCCGTCTCCACGGCCACCTCCACGCTCGCCGAACTAGAGGCCGAGGAAATCAGCGCGCAGATCGCCGCAGCAGATGCGGCCGCCGCCACAGCGAGCTCGCCCGGCGACCACCACGAGAACGACGTCCACCACGTCGGACCGATAGAGGTAGACGGCGACGGCCCAATGGTCGTCCGCGAGAAGACCCACAGCGCGCCCGCCATGGACCTGTGCCAGGCCCTGTACGAGATGGAACTGGTCGGCCACGACTTCTACCTGTTCGTCGACGCCGACAGCAAGCTGCCCTCGGTCGTCTACCGCCGCCGCGGCTACGACTACGGCGTAATCCACCTTGAGGAGAACGGCGCCGCACACTACTCAGGCGGCCAACCGGGCACGGCGGTGATGTCCTAGCCACCCGGCACGCGCGGCTGCGGCCACTACCGCCGCAACCGCAATCACTGACCCCCAGTCAGCGATCGGCAATAACCCATCACCGATTGCGAACCACCAATCACTCAACGGCGTAACCACAAGCAAATGAGGGAGCTTCCAATGGCTCCGCTGGCGCGGATCCGGACCGGTCGGCGCACGCCGCCCGAAAGGACGGCGAACGTCTCCCGGGCAGCACTGTTACACCTGGGTCCGCGCCAGCTATTATCAGGTTTCGCCGATACTGTGCGATGATGACTCGGTCACTCAGCGTCTCCGGCACCCCGTCCCTGAGTAACGGGCGCCGGTCCGGACCGGCCGATCCAGGTTCAAGGGGGTACGGACAGGTGGTCCAACCCGACTCCAGCCGTCCCGCCGGTCTGCGCTCTGAAGGCGTCCCGCCCCAGGCGCAAGCGGGCCGGATGCGGGCCGGCGGTTCCCCCGGCGCCGGTGCCGCAGCTGGCGCTAACACCAGCGGCGGCGGCAGCGGCAGGTCCGCATCGCCGGACCCAATCCGGGTACTGCTGGTCGACGATCACGCGCTACTGCGCCGCGGCCTCGACATCGTCCTGCAGCAGGAACCTGACATCGAGGTAGTCGGCGAGGCAGGCGACGGCGACGGAGGCGGTAGAGCGCGCCAAAGAGTTGCTGCCCGACGTGGTGCTGCTAGACGTGAAGATGCCCAAGCGCGGCGGCATCGAGGCAGCCGCAGCGATCAAGGACGTGGCCCCGTCCACCCGGATCGTGATGCTCACCATGAGCGACGAGGAAGCCGACCTCTACGAGGCGATCAAAGCCGGAGCCACCGGCTACCTGCTCAAAGAGATTCCGCCGCACGAAATCGCCGACTCGATCCGCGCAGTAGCCGGCGGCCAGTCGCTGATCACCCCGTCGATGGCCACCAAGCTACTCAGCGAATTCGCGACCATGGCCCGCCACGGCGAGGAACGCCGCGAGCAAGGCCCGCCAGCGCCGAAGCTGACCGACCGTGAGCTCGAGGTCCTCAAGCTCATCGCCACCGGCGCGAACAACAGCAAGATCGCGAAGACGCTCTTCATCAGCGAGAACACGGTCAAGAACCACGTGCGCAACATCCTGGAGAAGCTGCAACTCCACTCGCGGATGGAAGCGGTCATGTACGCCGTCCGCGAGAAAATCCTCGACCTGCCCTGAGCGCGCCGAGCTTAGCGTCCGCCTAAATCTCCGCGCGGATAATCATAAATACTCCAATTCTGCTGAACGGGTGAATTTCGAAACTTTGCTCGCATAGCCGAGCGAACATCCGTACGGTAGAGATATGGAAACTTCCCCGCTTTCAACCAGCGATTTCGAAACCGAAGTCGCATCCGTCGCAAACCAAATACGTGCTCTACGCTCCCAAGGCTTAAACGCAAAGCAAATCCGCGAACGATTACCCGGAGTCTCCGCATGGGTCGTCAACTGCGCCATCAATCGGGACGCTAAAGCCCACGCCGCCAACCCCGGCCTACGTGCACGCGCCAAGGACGCCGACCGCGAGCGTGCCCGCATCCTCCGTCTCAATGGCCAGACCTACAAGCAGATTCAAGCCGCACTCGGCGTCTCCAAGTCGACGCTCTCAATGTGGCTGAGAGATCTCCCGCATCCCGAGCCGAACCGTGCCGCGCACGCGGCACACATGCATCGCGTTCGGAGTGTGAGGACGAACGAACTCCGCACAGTGCAGAAAGCGGAAGCCTACGCTGAAGTCGGCAGTATTTCTGATCGCGAATTGATGCTACTCGGAGTAGCGCTTTACTGGGCCGAAGGCGCGAAAGACAAACCCTATTCTCGAAGGGAAACCGTCGACTTCATCAACAGCGATCCCGGCATGATCCGGCTGTTCTTGAGATGGCTCGATCTGATGGGCGTTAGCCACGAGCGGCGACGTTATCGGGTCTCGATCCACGAAAGCGGGGACGTCGCGGCCGCAGAAGAGCACTGGCGATCCGTGATCGGTCGGCCTGACGTCGAGTTCTGTCCAGTCACTTTGAAGAGACACAATCCGAGGACTGTCCGCAAGCAGATCGGCGACGACTATCACGGCTGCCTGAATGTGAAGGTGTTGCAGTCGAGCAGCATCTACCGCAGGGTCGACGGCTGGTGGCGCGGAATCCTAGCGGCGCACGGCGCGGGAGGTATGCCAGACTAGGGGCCGAGTCCTCCAGTGGTGAGGGCTCGAACCTTCCCGGGTCGTCTAAGGGCAAGACGCGGTCCTTTGGAGTCCGTTATCGAGGTTCGAATCCTCGCCCGGGAGCCCTTCTCCAGGTTCGAATCCTCGCCGACGGCGTGAGACGGCGGATGATCAGCGGGTAGGCTCGGTATCCGTCCCAGCACCCGATGCCCGCTCTTCGACGTCGACCGGGGCGGCGGCGAAGAGCCCAGACACCGAGGAGACCGGTGTGTCTGCGCCGAGCGCTTCTGCCGTGGTCCGTCCCGCGGCCGTCCTGATCCTCGCGGCCGGCGAGGGGAAGCGGATGAAATCCGCGACTCCTAAGGTCCTACACACGCTCTGCGGGCGGTCGATGTTGGGGCATGTGGTTGCTGCGGCGCAGCAACTCTCGCCGGAGCGGCTAGTGGTGGTCGTCGGGCACGGGCGCGAGCAAGTTTCCGCGCACCTGGCGGAGATCGACGACTCGGTGCGGCCGGTAGTGCAGGAGGTCCAGCACGGCACGGGGCACGCCGTGCGGATCGCGATGGAGGCGCTGGGCGCAGAAGGGGCGCTCGACGGGACTGTCGTCGTCACCTACGGCGACACTCCGCTGCTGACCGCCGGGACACTGGACACCCTGGTGACTGTGCATCAGGAATCGGGGAACTCGGTAACGGTGCTGACTGCCAACGTGCCCGACCCGACCGGTTACGGACGGATCGTGCGCAGCGGCGGCGCTGTAACGGCGATCGTCGAACAGAAGGACGCCTCGCCCGAGCAGGCGGCAATCCGCGAGATCAACTCCGGCGTGTACGCCTTCGACGCGAAGTTGCTGGTGGAGGGCCTTTCCCGGCTCACCGCCGCGAACGCGCAGGGCGAGGAGTACCTAACAGACGTTCTCGGGATCCTCGGCAACGACGGACACCGAGTCGGTGCGCTCACGGTCGCGGACCATCACGAGATCCTCGGTGCCAACGACCGGGCACAGCTGGCCGAACTGCGGCGGGTCTTCAACGCGCGGCTGACCGGGCACTGGATGCGCGAAGGCGTCACCATCATCGATCCCGCGACGACGTGGATCGACGTGCAGGTGGAGCTGGAGCCGGATGTCATCGTCCATCCGAACACGCAACTGTGCGGCGAGACGAGGATCGCCGCTGGCGCGGAGGTCGGGCCGAACTGCACGTTGACCCGGACCGTGGTCGGCGCCGGGGCGCGCGTGACGAACGCGACGACCGACGGTGCGGAAATCGGCGAGGAGGCCACCGTCGGGCCGTACACGTACCTGCGGCCGGGTACTCGCCTCGCGCGTAAGGCGAAGGCGGGCGGCTTCGTCGAGATGAAGAACGCGGAGATCGGCGAGGGGTCGAAGGTGCCGCACCTCTCGTACATCGGAGACGCGTCGATCGGGGTCGGATCCAACATCGGCGCCGGAGTGATCACCGCCAATTACGACGGCGTTAGGAAGTCCCGGACGGAGATCGGCGATCATGTGTTCGTCGGCACCGACTCCGTCCTAATCGCACCGGTGAATTTGGCCGACGGGACGTATGTCGCGGCGGGTTCAGCCATCGATCAAGAGGTGCCGTCCGGGGCGCTGGCGGTCGCGCGCAGTCGGCAGCGCAACATCCCGGGGTGGGTCGAGCTCAAGCGTCCTGGCAGCAAGACGGCCGAAGCGGCTCGCGCAGCCAAGGCCGGCGCGGCGGAAACCGGCCAGGTAAACACAGGGGAAGCGATAGGTGAACATGCGGACGATAGCAGCGGTTCTTCTGAGACCATAGGATGAGAGACAAGGCCCGGCTTAGCCGGACGGCCAGGACGAATCGTCCGGAATCCGACATGCGGACCGAGCGGTGCTGTCCGGTCGACCGGGCTTTGCGCCACCTCGCGCAGCCGGACCGTACCGTGGCAGCGACCCGTGGGGAGTGCGTGGAGTGACCGGGATCATGGCGACCGGCCAGAAGAAGCTGATGCTGTTCTCCGGCCGTGCCCATCCGGAACTGGCCCGGCAAGTCGCCCGGGAGTTGGGCGTCGAGCTGGTCCCGACCCGGGCCTTCGACTTCGCCAACGGTGAGATCTACGTGCGCTTCGAGGAGTCGGTGCGCGGCAGCGACGCCTTCGTGCTGCAAAGTCACACCGCGCCGATCAACCAATGGATCATGGAGCAGCTGATCATGGTGGACGCGCTCAAGCGCGCCTCCGCCAAGCGGATCACCGTGATCATGCCGTTCTACGGCTACGCCCGGCAGGACAAGAAGCACCTGGGTCGCGAGCCGATCTCGGCCCGGCTGATGGCCGACCTGTTCAGGCAGGCCGGCGCGGACCGGCTGATGGCGATCGACCTGCACACTGACCAGATCCAGGGCTACTTCGACGGCCCGGTGGACCACCTGTGGGCGATGCCGCTGCTGATCAAGTACATCCGGGAGAACATCGACCCGTCCCGGCTGACGATCGTGTCCCCGGACGTCGGCCGCGTGAAGGTCGCGGACAAGTGGAGCGATCGGCTCGGTGTGCCGATCGCGATCGTGCACAAGCGCCGCGACATCAATGTGCCGAACCAGGTTTCGGTGCACGAGATCGTCGGTGACATCAAGGGCCGGTTGTGCGTCCTGGTGGACGACATGATCGACACCGCGGGCACGATCTGCGCGGCGGCCGACGCGCTCTACGACAACGGCGCCGCCGAGGTGATCATCGTCTCGACGCACGCGGTTTTCTCGGGCCCGGCGATAGACCGCCTGAAGAACTCGCGCGTAAGCCAGGTCATCGTCACGGACACGCTGCCGCTGGCACAGGAGCGGCGCTTCGACAAGCTGACCGTTCTGTCGGTGGCCCCGATTGTGGCCCGCGCCATCTCGGAGGTATTCGAGGACGGCTCGGTGACGTCGATGTTCGAGGACGACTGACGCCGAGGGAAAGTGACGTGGGCCAGTAGGGCCACGTGAACGACCGCGGACCGTGACCCACAGATCGGTTGGCGGCGGGCACCGGGATGATCGTCGACTGCGGACCGTCGGCAACCAGTCGGTCAGCGTCCACAGGGACTGGGCTTGGACTGCTGTCGGCGGCGGAACGTGCGCGCGGCGGCGGGGCGTCGATTGTCGCGACAGGTGGCGTCGGGGGTCGGCGATTCGTGTCGGCTGGCGGCGCGTGCCTGGCGCGAAATGATGTGGCGTCGGTGGTTGTCGGGTGGGCGTCGGTGCGGTCAGTCAGGGTCGGCGGCTCCGGTAGACTTTGCTAGTTGCCCGGCGAGGGAGGGGCCGCCTATCGGCCCGCTCCGTGATCGACGTGCCGATCGAGGTGTCGGGCGGGATGCGTTCCCGCCTCGGTGTCGAGATTCGCCAGATCGTCCAGGCCGTCCGATACCGAGGAGGAGAGCGAGTATGTCCGAAGTCCGCATAAGCGCCGAGTTGCGCAACACCTTCGGCAAGGGTGCCGCGCGTCAGCTGCGGCGCGACGGCAGGATCCCGGCCGTGCTGTACGGCCACAACGAAGAGCAGGTCCACTTGTCGCTGCCGGAGCACGAGTTGTTCCTGGCGCTCAAGACCCCGAACGTGCTGCTGAACCTCGACCTCGGCGACCGGCGTCAGCTGGCCCTGCCGAAGGCCGTGCAGAAGGACCCGGTGCGTCGCACCCTTGAGCACGTCGACCTGCTGCTGGTGCGTCGTGGCGAGAAGGTCACCGTCGAAGTGCCGCTGGTCACGGTCGGCGACATCGCCGCTGGCGGTCTGCTCGAGCACACGCTGAACACGCTGGCTGTCCAGGCCGAGGCCACGCACATCCCGACCTCGGTCGAGCTGACCATCGAGGGCCTGGAGATCGGCGCGCAGATCCTGGCCAAGGACATCACGCTGCCGCGTGGCGTCGAGCTGTCGACCGACCCGGAGCACGTCGTCGTGCACGTGCTGGCGGCGCCGACGGCTGAGCAGATGGCCGGTGACATGGGCGACGTCCCGGCTGCGGCTGGCGAGGGAGCGGCTGCGGAGCCGGAGGGGTCCGAAGAGGGCTGATTTCGTGCTGGCGGGTCGCGGGTGACCGCGTAGTCGAGTGCGAGCACTAGTACGAGCCCCAGCGGGTACAGGTGCGAGCGACTACGAGTACGGGCCCCGTGTGAGCGCGAGTGAGTGCACGCGCTAGCAAGCACGAGCACAGGCAAGCGTAAGCGAGTACGTAGTGGTGCCGCACTTCGGTGATCCGGGGTGCGGCACTGCTGCGTGTGGCGGTGCCGGTTGCATGCCTGCGGCGGCGGTCGTGACTGGCATCGTTGGTGTGGCGGCGTGGCGTGGGTCGTCGGTCGAGTGGCTGGATAAGGGCAACTTCGGGTACGGGCAGGAGTCGGGACGATGGCGACGGATAACGCACCGTGGCTGGTGGTCGGCCTCGGCAACCCCGGACCGGGATACGCGACGACGCGGCACAACGCCGGGTTTATCGTGGCGGACCTGCTCGCCGAGCGGATGCGTGGGCGGTTCAAGGCGCACCGAGGCTCGGCGGATGTGGTGGAGGGCCGGATCGCCGGGGTGCGGGTGGTGCTGGGCAAGCCGAAGTCGTTTATGAACCTGTCCGGCGGCCCGACTGTCGCGTTGCGTGACTTCTTCAAGGTGCCGCTGGAACAGATCGTGGTCGTGCACGACGAGCTCGATCTGCCGTTCGGGACCGTGCGGCTCAAGCGTGGTGGCGGGGACAACGGGCACAACGGGCTGCGATCGATCACGAAGTCGCTTGGCACGCGTGAGTACCTGCGGGTTCGGTTCGGGATCGGGCGTCCGCCGGGCCGTCAGGACCCGGCGGACTTCGTGCTTAAGCCCTTTTCCTCGGTGGAGAACAAGGAGTTGGCGTTCATCGTGGACCGAGCTGCCGATGCCGTTGAGGCGTTGGTGACCGAGTCACTGGAGACGGCGCAGAACCGATTTCACGCGGACGCGTGAGGATCGGCGCGTTAGTCGTCAGTGGCGGCTAGGGGCGTGAGCCTGACGGGGTCGCTGACGGGGGTGTGGTGGACGGAATGCCGCTGCCCGAGGTCGATGGGGAGGGGGCGAGGGTGCCGGAGGCCGACAGGGGCGGTTCAAATGTGCCGGAGGTCGACGGGGATGGGCCGACGCTTGCGATGCCGCTGGGGACGTCGGGTGGCGGCGTGCCGAAGAAGTTGACCGATGAGGCGGCGACGGCGCTCTCGATTAGTTGCTCGTACGCGGGGGATTCCATAATTTCGAGGAGTTGCTGATCCGTCATCAGCTGCGCGCCGGTCAGGCCGGCAATGGAGAGCTGACCGAAGTACGCGCCGTGCAGCCGGTATCCGCGGCTTGCTCCGGAGACCTGGTCGATCGGCTTCGACTGCGAATTCGAATCGAATCGTCGGAGTGGTCGCGGGGGTGGTCGGCGGCAAGGTCTGGGACAGGGTGTGACTCGCGGAGGCCGTCGCCGCTGCGGGGCTGAACTGGCCGTGTTCGGCGAGAACATTGTCACCGTCGTCGGTGGTTGCTTTGAGGCAGTCCTGCTGGCTTAGGCAGCTCAGCTCGCTCGGGAACTTTGAGGCGTCTGCGAACACCGAGAAGTACGCGAAGGCGGCCTCCTTGCCGGCTTGCGTGACGACGATGCCGATGCCGCCGGGCATGGCGCTTAGCTGCTGGTTCTTGTTCGGCCAGAGGTTGCGGAGCGTGTCGAGTACGTACTGCTGGTTGTACGCGTGTGGTGGGCCACTCGCAGCATCGCGTGCGTTACCAGAGTGCTGAACGGACAGCGCGAACGTGCCTGCGCCGATGACTAAGGCGCTGCTGAGTACAGCCGCACTCGTGCGCGTGGCGAGCTGCCTGCGGCGGACGATTCGGCGGGCGGAAGGGGCTAGGTCGGGCAGCGGCGGCATGCCGTCGGTGGCGGCGTCGAAGAGTTCGTGCAGGGATGGCATGGTCGGGTTCTCTCAATCTTCCACAGGCTGTGGATGAGGGCTGGGGCTGCGAGCTGGGGCCGGGGGCTTGGGGTCAGAGTTCGGATAGTTCGGTGAAACGGTCGCCTAGGAGTGACCGGAGTTTGGCTAGCGAGCGCGAGCATTGGCTCTTGACGTTGCCTTCGCTGCAGCCGAGCAGCGCGGCGGTTTCCTCGACGGAGAGGTCCTCCCAGTAGCGGAGAATGATCATCGCTCTGGGTTTGGGTGGCAGCTCGCGCAGCGAGGCGAGCACGACGACGCGCAGTTCGGTCGGATCGGCTGGCGTTGTGGATAGCCGCTCGGTGTGCAGGAAGGCGTGGGCTGACGCGTTGCGGCGCAGGACGCGCTGCTCGCTTAGGAACGCGCGGACTAGGGCCTTCTTCGCGTACGCGTCGGGGTTCTCGGCTAGGCGGGCCTTCTTCCAGGAGCGCAGCAGGGCGACGAGCGTGGTCTGCACCAGGTCCTGCGCGCGGTCGCGGTCGCCGCATAGGAGGTACGCGGTGCGGAAGAGGTGGTGTTGGCGGGCGGCGGCGTAGGCCTCGAAGTCGTCGGTGTTGTGAGCGTTGTCGGTGTAGGCGTTGGCGGGCTCGTCGATTAGGTGGGGTCTTTCGGCTTTGGCTTCTATGTCTTGGTCGGCAGCAGTCACGTGGGTTCCCGTTCTCCCGTTCGTTCTCCCGTTGTCCCGTGCGCTTCTATCTGGCCTAGAGCGGGCGCGGCTGCGTTGGGTTGCAGTGCGAGGATGGGGCGGTGAACTACGACTACGAAGCTCCCGAGTCTCAGAAGCTCTTCGACCGCGCGCAGGCCGTGACGCCGGGTGGCGTCAACTCGCCGGTGCGGGCGTTTCGCGGGGTCGGCGGCACGCCCCGGTTCATGGTGTCCGGTAAGGGCGCGTACCTGACTGACGCTGACGGTCGTGAGTACGTGGACCTGGTTTGCTCGTGGGGGCCGCTGATTCTGGGGCACGCGCATCCGGCGGTGATCGAGGCGACATCGGCGGCGCTGGCGCGCGGGACGTCGTTTGGCACGCCTAGCGAGGGCGAGGTCGCGCTGGCTGAGGAGATCGTGGCGCGGATCGAGCCGGTTGAGCAGGTGCGGCTCGTGTCGTCGGGGACCGAGGCGACGATGTCGGCGATTCGGCTGGCGCGTGGGTTTACCGGGCGTTCGAAGGTGGTCAAGTTCGCGGGCTGCTATCACGGGCACGTCGACTCGCTGCTCGCTGCAGCCGGGTCGGGCGTCGCGACGCTCGGGCTGCCGGATACGCCTGGAGTGACGGGTGCTCAGGCGGGCGACACGATCGTGCTGCCTTACAACGATCTTGAGGCGGTGCGCGCTGCGTTCGCCGAGTACGGGGAGCAGATCGCGTGCGTAATCACCGAGGCTGCGGCGGGCAACATGGGCGTCGTGCCGCCGCTGGATGGCTTTAACGCGGGGCTGCGTGACCTATGTCATGCACACGGAGCGCTGTATATCTCCGATGAAGTGATGACCGGATTCCGCTCTTCGCGTGCCGGGTGGTTCGGGATCGATGGTGTGGTGCCGGATCTGATGACCTTTGGCAAGGTGATGGGCGGCGGGTTTCCGACGGCGGCGTTTGGGGGCCGGGCTGATGTGATGGCGCGGCTCGCGCCTGCGGGGCCGGTTTACCAGGCGGGCACGTTGTCGGGGAATCCGGTGGCGACGGCTGCTGGGCTGGCGACGCTGCGGCTCTGCACGCCAGAGGTGTACGTGAAGCTCGAGGAGACGGCGCGGACGATCGCTGACCTGGCCTCTCGGGCGCTGGCGAAGGAAGGTGTCGCGCATCGGGTGCAGTTCGCGGGGACGATGTTCTCCGTGTTCTTCACCGATGAGGTCGTGACGGACTACGCGGCGGCGCGGCGGCAGGACACCGAGCGATTCAAGGCGTTCTTCCACGCGATGCTGGCTCAGGGTGTCTACCTGCCGCCTAGCGCGTTCGAGGCCTGGTTCGTGTCGGCTGTGCATGACGCGGGGGCGGTTGATCGGATTGCGGCGGCATTGCCGGGGGCGGCGCGTGCGGCTGCGGCAGTGGGTGCGTAAGGGCGGCCGGTGGGGGCGTGCGGCGTGATGGTTGGTCGTATCAGCTGATGGTCGGGTGAACCGGTAACCGCGCGTTCGCGCGCCTCCCTTAAGATGCGCGGCATGACACAGATCGATCCCGGCGTGAAGACCATCGTCCACCTCATGCGGCATGGCGAGGTCTACAACCCGACCGGGATCCTCTACGGACGGCTGCCCGACTTCCATCTCTCCGAGCTGGGCCGCAAGATGGCCGATCGGGGTGCGGAGTTCTTCGCCGAGCGGGACATCGTGGCTGTGATCGCCTCGCCGTTGGACCGCGCGCAGGAGACCGCGGCGCCGATCGCGGCGAAGCGTGGGCTAGAGGTCGGCACCGACGGACGGCTCATCGAGGCGGCCAACCAGTTCGAGGGCAAACGGTTCAGCGTCGGGGACGGCGTGCTGAAGCGGCCCTCGGTGTGGCCGAAGCTGTACAACCCGCTCAAGCCGTCCTGGGGTGAGCCGTACACCGAGCAGGTAACGCGGATGCAGGCCGCGCTTGAGGCCGCGCGGGACAAGGCGGTCGGCCACGAAGCCGTCTGCATTAGTCACCAGCTGCCGATCTGGGTCACCCGGCTCGCCGCCGAGCACCGGCGGCTGTGGCACGACCCGCGTAAGCGGCAGTGCTCGCTGGCTTCGGTGACCTCTTTTCACTACGTCGGCACGCAGCTGGTCGGGATCGAGTACCACGAGCCGGCTAAAGACCTGCTGCCGGTGAAGACGACTAAGAAGTTCGTCGCCGGGGCCTGACGCGGCCCGACGGATCCTGACGCGGTTCGAGGAGGGGGGTTGGCGGGGTCGCAGTGGGCCGAGGGCTTGACCCCCGCCGCTTCGGCCTAATCCCACCGTGCGAGACTCTTCGCATGGTCGTGCCAGCCAATCGTCGCCGTTACAGCCGCCGGACTGCTGTCCGAGCGTCCGTTTTGGGCGGCGTGGCGTTGGTGGGTGCGGCCGGTCTGGTCGCGGGGCTTGCCGGGTGCACCAACAGCACCGGCGGGGCTGGTGATACGGGGTACGTCGGTTCGGCGACGACGGGGGTCACGAGCTACGCACCGTCGCAGCGCGTTGCCGCGCCCACGATGTCCGGTACGACGCTCGACGGCAAGCAGCTGTCGCTCAGCGACTACCGAGGCAAAGTCGTCGTGGTGAACGTGTGGGGATCGTGGTGCGGGCCGTGTCGGCGCGAGGCTCCCGCTCTTGAGGAGACCTTCACGAAGTACCAGCCCAAGGGCGTCCAGTTCCTCGGCATCAACACTGAGGACAATGCCGCCGCCGCGCTGGCCTTCGACAGTGCTGATTCGATTACCTATCCGTCGCTGCAGGATCCGGGCGAGACGCTGTTGCTCCAGCTCAAGACGATCGTGCCGCCGACCGCCATCCCGTCGAGCGTCATCATTGACCGCAACGGCAAGCTGGCGGCCAGGATCATCGGCGAGACCACCGAGCCGCAGCTGGCGCAGTCGCTCGACTCTGTCTTGAGCGAGAGCTGACGTGTCCGCCGCCGGGATCGCGTCGGTAATCGACGGAGGCTCGCTGCTACTGGCCGTGCCGGTGGCGCTCGCTGCCGGTGCGCTCTCGTTCGCCTCGCCGTGCGTATTGCCGCTGGTGCCGGGTTACCTGTCGTACGTCACCGGGATGTCGGCGGTTGACGCGCAGGATGCGCAGGCACGCCGCGCGAGGTCGGGAAGCACCGTGGCGGTGGGTGCTGCGGGTGTGGGTGTGGGCGCCAGCGCGGGGGGCACGGCGGTTGCGACGCGTGTCGCTGTCGTACCGCGCCGTCAGCTGCGTGGCCGCACGGTTCTCGGCGCTGTGTTGTTTGTGCTGGGGTTTACCGCTGTTTTTGTGTCCGCCGGGGCGGCGTTTGGATACGCGGGCGCGAACCTGATCAGCCATCAGCGGATATTGGAGCAGGTCCTCGGCAGCGTGGTCATCCTGCTCGGGTTGTTCTTCGCCGGCGCGGTTCCGCAACGGTGGTCCGGCTGGCTGCAGCGTGATGCGCGATTGCACTACCGTCCGACTGTCGGGCTAGTCGGCGCTCCGCTGCTAGGTGTGCTGTTCGGTGTCGGATGGACGCCGTGCCTGGGGCCGACGCTCGCTGCCGTGCAGTCGCTCGCGTGGACGCAGGCGTCTGCGGGACGTGGCGCGTTCCTGTCGGCCGCGTACTGCATCGGGCTCGGCCTACCGTTCATCTTGACCGCCGTCATGTTCCGTCGGGCGATGACCGCCTTCGGGTGGATCAAGCGTCACTATGACGCGGTAATGCGCGTGGGTGGCGCGATGCTCGTCG
The DNA here is from genome assembly GCA_963714445.1 of uncultured Actinomycetota bacterium. Lineage (GTDB taxonomy): Bacteria > Actinomycetota > Actinomycetes > Streptomycetales > Catenulisporaceae > Actinocrinis. The sequence goes on along the minus strand of CAVQPP010000203.1, from coordinate 59,098 downwards.
TCGTGGGGGCGGCGATGGTGAGCGGGGCGTGGGACCAGCTGATCCACCAGATGCAGGGGTGGGTCCACGGCTTCAACCTGCCGCTGTAGGGGCGGGGTGAGCCGAGATGAAGCCAGGCGAGGACATCGAGGAAGTCGAGGACGTGACGACGCAGAAGCGGACGGAGGGTCAGGTCGGGGCAGCCCAGACGGCGGAAGTCGTCGAGGTTGCTGCGGATGGCGACCTGGTTGAGGCGGCGTCAGCGTCGGCTGAGGTGGTAGGGACCGCTGACGGCGTTGGGACTGGTCTGGCGGGCGATGCCGGCTCGGCGGAGGGGGATGCCGGCTTCGAGGAAGCTGACCGGCTGTCGACTGCGCCGATTGCGGATTCTGGCTCTGGCGTCGCGGTTCCTCGGCTTGGCACGCTCGAGTTGCTGCGTTGGACGTGGCGTCAGCTGACGTCGATGCGTATCGCGCTGACGTTGCTGTTCCTGCTCTCGGTCACCGCGATCCCCGGCTCGCTGCTGCCGCAGCGCGAGATCGACCCGACCAAGGTCATTCAGTTCTACTCCTCGCACCCGGGCTGGGCGCCGTTCCTGGACCGGCTGCAGCTGTTCGACGTCTTCGAGTCGGTGTGGTTCGGCGCGATCTACTGCCTGCTGTTCGTTTCGCTGATCGGCTGCATCCTGCCGCGCTCGCTGGCGCACTTCCGGGCGATGCGCGGGGCGCCGCCTGCCGCGCCGCGCAACCTCAAGCGGCTGCCGGTGCACGCGCTCCTTCCGCACGTCCGCTCCTGCCGACGAGGCGCTGGCTGCGGCGGGGCGGCGGCTCAAGGGGCGGCGGTTCCGCATCGCGTCTGGTGGTGACGCGAGCGGGACGTGGGTCTCGGCTGAGAAGGGTTACCTGCGTGAGACGGGGAACCTGATCTTCCACCTCTCGCTGATCGGAATCCTCGTCGCGGTCGCGGTAGGGCACTTCTTCGGCTTCAAGGGCGCGCGGCTGGTGACTGAGGGCACCGGCTTCTGCGACACGGTCGCCGGTTACGACACGCCTGACTAAGGGTCAGGCGGTCACCGACGCGGATCTGCCGCCGTTCTGCATCGATCTGAACAAGTTCAGCGCGACGTACCAGGACAGCGGCGACCAGTTCGGTCAGCCACGTAGCTTCGATGCCTACGTCAGCTACCGGGCCACGCCGAGCAGTAAGCCGCAGAACGTGGACGTTCGGGTGAATAGTCCGATCAACGTCAACGGTACGAATGTCTTCCTGGAGGGCCACGGTTACGCGCCGGTCGTTACCGTGCGGGATGGCACTGGCAAGGTCGTGTTCGACGGACCGGTGACGTTCCTCGGCGTGGACGCGAACTTCACGTCCAACGGCGCGATCAAGGTGCCGGACGCCAAGCCGAAGGGCCTCGGCTTCCAGGGCTGGCTGCTGCCGACCGCCGTCACGCTGCCCGGCTCGATGCCCGCCTCGGTCTTCCCTGCGGCGCAGAACCCGACGTTGATCCTGGCCGCCTACGCCGGTGACCTGAACTTGGACACCACGGCGCAGAGCGTCTACACGCTCGACGTGAGCAAGATGTCGCAGCTCGACGTGAAGAGTAAGACGAACCCGGCGGCCGGCAACGCACTGGAATTGACGACCGGTCAGACCGCGACGCTGCCGAACGGCCTCGGTTCGATCACCTTCGACGGGGTCAAGCAGTGGGCCCAGTTCAACATCGCCTACGACCCCGGCCAGCCGATCGCGCTGGGCTCGGCGCTCGCGGCGGTGCTCGGGCTGCTCGGGTCGCTGGGCATTCGGCGGCGGCGGATCTGGGTCCGGGTCACTGAGCAGGGCGACGGCACTCGGCTGGTCGAGGTGGCCGGGTTGGCGCGTACCGAGGGTGCGACGCCGACTGCCGAGGTCACCGACGCGGCCGAGGAGTTGGCCTCGCAACTGACCGTCGTTACGCCGTCCGAGGGCGACAAGTCTGATGATGGGCCGCCGGATGGGGCGGCTGGAGTACCGAGACAAGAGCGCAAATCAGCTGAGGGCAACTCGACCCAGCTCGAATCAACCCAGCCTGAATCAACCCAGCCTGAATCAACGCAGCGCAACTCAACCCCGCGCACTGGAGCGTCCGCGTGAGCATCAACGAGAACTTCGCGCACTACAGCAATCTGCTCATCGCGCTGGCCCTGATCGGCTACGCGGCGGCGTTCTTCGGCTACTGCGCCGAGTGGGCCTTCGGCTCACGCTCCCGCATCGGCGCGAAGGCCAGCGCGGTCGGACGGCAGGCCGCGGCCTCTGCGGCGGTGCGCGCCCGCGAAGAGGCGAGCGTGTCGGTCGGGTCGTCCGGCGTGGCGGTGCTGACCCGAACCACTGATGAAAGTGAAGAGCCGACTATCGCGGGCAGCTCGGTGCGCGCCGAGATCGTCGGGCGCTTCGCCGTGATGGCGACCGTGATCGGCTTCGCGCTGCACGCGGCCGGGGTGCTCTTCCGTGGCCTGTCCGTGCACCGCGTGCCGTGGGCGAACATGTACGAGTTCTCGTGCGCCGCCGCGCTCGCGATGGCCTTCGCCTACCTCGTGCTGCTCGGCCTGCGCAAGAAGGTGCGCTGGCTCGGCCTGCCGGTGTCGTTCATCGTGCTGCTCACGCTCGGTCTGGCCTACACGGTGCTCTACACCGACGCCGAGGAACTCGTCCCGGCGCTGCACTCCTACTGGCTGTACATCCACGTGACCGCTGCGGTGCTGTCCACCGGCGCGTTCGGCGTCGCGACCGTCGCCACGGTCCTGTACCTGGTCAAGTCGGCAACCGAGGAGGGCAAGCTGCCGCGCCTGGCCGGTCCGCTGGAGCGGGTGCCCTCGTCCGGGACGCTCGACCGCACGGCGTACCGCGTGATCGCGTTCATCTTCCCGCTGTGGACGTTCGCGGTGATAGCTGGCGCGATCTGGGCCGAGAAGGCCTGGGGCCGGTACTGGGGCTGGGACCCGAAGGAGACTTGGTCCTTCATCGTGTGGGTCATCTACGCCGCCTACCTGCACGCTCGCGCCACGCACGGCTGGAAGGGCCGGGCCGCCGCCTGGATCGCTTTGGCCGCCTTCGTGTGCGTAATGTTCAACTACTTCGGCGTCAACACGTTGCTCAGTGGAAAGCACAGCTACGCCGGTCTGTAAACCGCCCGCGCGAGCCCTTTGAGGTTTGGGTGTTCACGTTCCGGCAACCGGCGTAGGACACCCGGCGTCCTGAAAGGGGACAAGAGGTGAGCGGGGTCGCCGAGCGATTCTGCCGGCGCCTGCTCGCGCGGGTGGAAGGATTCTGACCTGATGAGCGACGATCGCGGCTGGTACCCGGATTACGGGTCCGACGACCGCGGTGGTGAGGGGCGGTACCGGGACCCCGGACACGACCCCTACGCCCAGGGTCAGCAGGCCGGCCGTGGGCAGGGCGATCGGGGCGGGCAGCCGCCGCGTGACGTTTACCAGCCACCGAGGGCGCAGCACCGTCAGCCGTCGGCCGGCGATGCGTATGGCGATCCCCGGTACGGTAACGGCGCCAACGGGAACGGTAACGGCCGCGGCTATGGCGATCAGGGCCGTGGGCAGGGTCGTGGGCAGGGCCGCGATGAGTGGACGCCGGGTCCGGCCGGTCGCGGCGATGGCCGTGGCGCGCCGGTAGATGCGTACCCGGGCCGTGATCGGTATGGGAACGGGAACGGCAACGACCGACGCGGGGATGACTCCGCGTGGTCTCCGGTTGACGGGCCGTCACAGGGTCAGGGACGTCGTGGAGGCCGTGGCGGCGACGGCGATGGCGAAGCTGACGCCTGGTCACCGCGCTCCCGCAATGGCCGTCCCGACCCGAGCAGGGCTGGACGCCGGACGGCTGCGGCCACCGCGTCGGTCGGCGTAGGCGTTGCCGGGAGCCGGTTTGGCGCTGAGGGCGCCCCGCTCGACGGCCACATCAACCACGACATCGACCTGGACGAGGTCGATCCCAACGGTCGCGCCCGGCGCGCGGCGGATGCGGCTCGTATCGGCAGGGCGCCGCTTTCCCGCAAGAAGAAGGCCATTAAGTGGACCGCCATCGGCGTCTCCACGGTGTTGGTGCTGATACTCGCCATCGGCGCGTTCGTGATCCTGCAGCTGACGGGCAACATCAAGCACACCGCGCTGCTGCAGAACGGCGTCACCCAGGCGCCCGAACCGACCGACAAGTACGGCCGTTCGCCGCTCAACATCCTGATCATCGGATCGGACGGGCGGAGCAACGCGGCCGACTGCAAGATCGGCGGCGACTGCGGTCCGGGTCAGAACGCCGACGTGGAAATGGTCGTGCACCTGTCCGCCGACCGCTCCAACGCCACGGTCATGTCGATTCCGCGCGACACGCTGGTGACGCTGCCGCACTGCACCGACACCGCGAACAACACCAGTGGCGGCGGCTTCCGCTCGACGATCAACGCGTCGCTGCAGTGGGGACCGTCCTGCACCGTCACCGCGGTGCATGACCTGACCGGCCTGACCATCGACCACTTCGTGATGGTCGACTTCGTCGGCGTCGAGACGATGTCCGCCGCGCTCGGCGGCGTGCAGGTCTGCGTCAGCAACAAGATGTACGACCCCGATTCGCAGCTGCGGCTGAACCAGGGCAACAACATGGTCGAGGGCGCCAGCGCGCTGGCGTTCGTGCGCACCCGGCACGGCTTCTACGACGGCTCGGACCTCGGCCGCGAGAAGGCGCAGCACTACTTCCTCTCGGCGATGATCCGCGAGGTGCGCGCCAACATGAACCTTGCCGACTTCACCACCCTCTACAAGGTGGCCGACGCGGCGACCAAGGCCCTCACCGTGGACGACGGGCTGTCCGGGATCACCGGCCTTCAGGGTCTGGCGATAACGATGAACCGGGTGCCGACCGACCGGATCTCGTTCGTGACCATGCCGTGGAACCTTGATCCGAGCAACCAGGCGCGCGTGCTGCCGGCCCAGCCGGATGCCAGCAAGATGTTCGACAACATCCAGAACGACGTGTCCTACACGGCGGCGACGAGCACGAGCAAGTCCGCCGCGCCGCCGGCCTCGGCCAAGCCGACCACCCAGGCCCCGCAGAACCAGCCCCAGCAGCAGCCGAAGCAGCAGGCGCCGGCCACGCCGACGGTCGCGGTCGACAAGGCCACCGTGCACGTCCAGGTCTTCAACGGCACCACCGTCTCCGGCCGGGCCGCCTCGATCAAGGAGGCGCTGGTGAACGACGGGTTCTCGGACGCCTCGTTCGGTGGCAACGCGTCCTCGGCGGCGACGACGAAGATCTACTACCCGTCGACCCGCAGCGACTCGGCGGCCACCGTGGCGAACGCGCTCGGGCTGCCGACCTCGGCGCTGGTCGAGTCGAACTCGTACTCGCAGGTGACGCTGGTGATCGGCGCCGACTGGACCTCGGGCACCACGTTCGGCGGCGGCTCCGGGTCGGGCTCGTCGGGTTCGGGTGGCGCGGGCACCACCAGCGCCCCGCCGACCACGGCCGCGTCCGCACCGGCGGTCTCGTCGCTGTCGAACGCTGCGACGACCGGTGGCTGCGTACCTGTCAACCCGGTCTACATCGTTCACTAGCTCGTACTGGCTAGGCGGACGCGAGCACGCACAATGGTGTCGTGGTAACTGATCATTCTGCGGCCTCAGGCACTGTGTCGGAACGTGCTGCGGCGCGTCCGTGGGTCATCCTCAGCTTCACCACCTCGCTCGACGGCTATCTCGACGACACGACGCCACAGCGTCTGCTGCTCTCGAACGATGCCGACTTCGACCGCGTAGACGAGTTGCGGGCGTCGGTTGACGCGATCCTCGTCGGCGCGGGCACGGTGCGTGCGGATAACCCGCGGTTGCTGGTGCGTTCGGCAGACCGGCGCGCCGCGCGTGTCGCGCGCGGTGAACCGGAAAGCCCGCTGCGTGTAGTCCTCTCGGGCACCGGTGATCTCGATCGCGACGCGGCAGTCTTCACCGCTGAGGGCGCCGAGACGGTGGTTTACCCGGGCGCGGGTTCTGGAGGGCAGGTCGGGCTTGGCGATCTGCTCGACGATCTTGCGCGGCGTGGCGTACGACGTCTGATGGTCGAGGGCGGCGCCTCGATGCTGACCAAGTTCCTGGCCGAAGACCTCGCCGACGAGATCCAGGTCTCCGTCGCGCCGTTCCTTATCGGAGAGTCGGCGGCACCGCGTGCGTTCGGCCCTGCCGGTTATCCACAGTCACCCGATCGCCGGATGATTCTGGCTGAGACACGCGCTATTGGGGACGTGCAGTTCTCCCGATACCTGGTCGATCGTGGCCCCGCTGAGCCGGGCGACTCTGCGGTTGATGCGTACCTGCTGCGGCTGACCATCGAGCTGTCGCGCTCCTGCCCGCCGGTTAGCGGCGCGTACTCGGTCGGCGCGATCGTCACCGACGCGCAGGGCACGGTCATCTCGACCGGTTACTCACGCGAGTTGCTGCGCGGCCTCGGCGACCCGGACAAGAACCACGCCGAGGAAGTCGCGCTCGCGAAGCTCGGTTTCTATGACGCGCGCCTAAAGTCAGCCACCATCTACACGTCACTCGAACCGTGCTCGCCGCGCGCGTCCCGCCCGCTCAGCTGCACCGATCACATCCTGGCCGCCGGCATCCCTCGCGTCGTGCTCGCGTTGCGTGAACCGGCGCTGCTCGCGGTCTGCGATGGCGCGGATCGGCTACGCGCGGCTGGAGTGGAAGTCGTCGAGCTGCCGGAGCTCGCGCCGCAGGTACGCGCCGTCAACGCCCATCTGCTCGGCTAACCGTATTGGACTAGCGGCCTCCGGCCGCGGGCAGCGCACGTGGATACTTAACGCATGGCCTTTGACGATCTGCGCTCGTTCCTCAAGACGCTCGAGCGGGAGGGGGAGCTGCGCCGGATCAAGGTCCAGGTCGATCCGTACCTCGAGGTCGGCGAGATCACCGACCGGGTGCAAAAGGAGCACGGCCCGGCGCTGCTGTTCGAGAACGTCAAGGGCTCCGAGCTGCCGCTGGCCATGAACGTCTTCGGCACGCGAGCGCCGGCTGTGCCTGGCGCTCGGCATCGAGAGCCTCGACGAGATCGGCGACCGGATCGGGGAACTGCTCAAGCCCGAGCTGCCGCACGGCCTCTCCGGCTTCAAGGACGCGCTCGGCAAGGTCGGCGCAGCTGCGTTCCGTGCCGCCGAAGCACGTGAAGAGCGCGCCGTGCCAGGAGATCGTGCTGACGGGCGACGACGTCGACCTGAACGCTGCTGCCCGCGCTGCACACCTGGCCGCACGACGGCGGCGCGTTCTTCAATCTCGGCCTGACGCACACGAAGCACCCCGAGACCGGCGCCGCGCAACCTCGGCCTCTACCGGCTGCAGCGGCACGACGCGCGCACCATCGGCATGCACTGGCAGATCCACAAGGACTCCACGAACCACTACGCGGTCGCGCAGCGCCGCGGCGAGCGGCTGCCGGTAGCGATCGCGTTCGGCTGCCCGCCGGTCGTCACGTACGCAGCGACGGCGCCGCTGCCCGCCGACATCGACGAGTACCTGTTCGCCGGGTTCGTCCAGCGCGAGCGGGTCGAACTCGTCGACTGCAAGACCGTGCCGCTGCAGGTCCCGGCGAACTGCGAGGTCGTCCTCGAAGGCTGGCTCGAACCCGGGGTCACCCGACCCGAAGGCCCGTTCGGCGACCACACCGGCTTCTACACGCCGGTCGAGCCGTTTCCCGCGCTGACGGTCGACCGCCGATGACGATGCGTAAGAACGCGATGTTCCAGTCGATCGTCGTCGGCCGGCCGCCGACGGAGGACGGCCCGCTCGGCAAGGCCACCGAGCGCTTCTTCCTGCCGCTGCTCAAGATGATCGTCCCGGACATCGTCGACTACGACCTGCCGGAGACCGGCGGTTTCCACAACTGCGCGATCGTCTCGATCGACAAGCGCTACCCGAAGCACGCGCAGAAGGTGATGCACGCGATCTGGGGCGCGCACCTGATGTCGCTGACCAAACTCATCGTCGTCGTGGACGCCGACTGTGACGTGCACGACTACGCCGAGGTCTCCTGGCGTGCCTTCGGCAACGTGGACTACGCGCGCGACCTGCTGCTCACCGAGGGGCCGGTGGACCATCTGGACCACGCGTCGTACCAGCAGTTCTGGGGCGGCAAAGCTCGGCATCGACGCGACCCGTAAGCTGCCCGAGCGAGGGCTACACCCGCGACGGCGGCTGGCCCGAGATGATCGCCTCGGACCCGGCCACCGCCGCGAAGGTGGACCGCCGCTGGAAGGAATACGGCCTATGAGGCTGCGGCCCGTGATGGGGGAGCCCGTGAAGGGTGTGGGCAGTGAGCGCGATCGCGGTACCGGCCGAGACCGTCGGCGAGAAGTTCAAGGCGTTCAAGAGCCTGGTGCTGCTGGAGCACTCGGTCTTCGCGCTGCCCTTCGCGTACATCGCCGCGCTGACCGCGATGTTCCGTGCCTCGCGGACCGTGCACTGGATGCAGCTGCTGCTGATCACTCTTGCGATGATCGGCGCGCGTACGTTTGCGATGGCGGTTAATCGGATCATCGACCGCGAATTCGACGCGAAGAACCCGCGCACCGCCAAGCGTGAACTGGTTACCGGCGTGCTCACGGTCAAGACGGCGTGGATCGGCGCGATCCTCGCCCTCGCGCTGTTCCTCGGTGCGGCCGCGTCGCTCAACATGCTCACACTGGCCCTGGCGCCGCTCGCCATCGTGCCATTGGTCGTATATCCATATGGCAAGCGCTTCACCGACATTCCGCACGCGCTACTCGCGTTCGCGCAGTCGGTCGGCCCGATCGGCGCGTGGATCGGCGTGACCGGGCACTGGTCCTGGGACGCGGTCGTGCTCGGCTTCGCGGTCGGCATCTGGATCGGCGGCTTCGACCTGATCTTCGCGTTGCAGGACGTGGAGACCGATCGCGCGCAGGGCCTTGGCTCGGTGCCGGCGCGTTGGGGCATCGCCGCCGCGCTCACCGGCGCGCGCGTCTCGCACGCGGTGGTCACCGGCCTGTTCATCTGGTTCGGCGTGCTGACCGGCGCGGGCGCGTTCTGGTGGATCGGCGTGGTCGTCGTCGCGGGGGCGTTCGTGTACGAGCACTCACTGTTGCGGCCGAACGACCTCTCGCGGCTGAACCGAGCCTTCTTCACGGTGAACGGCTTCGTCGGCATCGCGCTGTTCTGCTTCGCGCTACTGGATCTGGTGACGCGCGGCCTACGCGGCTGACGAGCGCGAATCCGCAGGCCGAATCCCATTGACAGGGTGAGGCCGGGGCGCGAGACTGTCGCGTCCTGATTCGGCAGTTCAACCTACTTATTCGGGGGATTCATGAGCTTCGAGAGCCCTTCCGGCGCGCCGGTGCCGCAGGACGGAACGCCGCCCTATCAGGGTGCACAGCCGTTCGAAAGTGCTCAACCGTTCCAGGGCGTGCCGCAGAACGGTGCCACACCGCAGTTCGGAGCCCCGCCGCCGCAGTACGGCGCCGCGCCGCCGTTCGGCGCCGCTCCGTACCCCCCGAACGCTGCTGGACCCTACGCGGGCTACCCGGTGGGCATGCCCGGGAGCCGCCCGAGCGCTGGCCTGCCAATCGCCGTCATGGCGCTCGCCGGCGTCTACATCGTGCTGTGCCTCGTCGAGCTCTTCGCCCTCAACAACCGCATCTCGCTGGCGAACAAGCTCATCAACGACCCGACGTCGGTGACCATCGACCAGGCGAACTCCGCGGACAACCTGGTCTCGACACTGAGCCTGATTGCGATCGTCGTATTTCTGTCCCTCATCGTGATGCTCGTCGTGTGGCAGCGATCGCTGCGCAACGCGCTCGCGCCGACCGGCCAGTACCAGCAGGTGATGAAGGAATCGCGCTATCAGCTCTTCCGTATCATCTGGCTGCTGTCCATCCTGCTCGCGGTCGTGCTGCGCGGTAACGGGAACCTCGACACGCCGCAGGACGTGGTCAGTCACGACCACCAGTACATGATCTACTTCGGTATCCGTGCGGCTCTCGGCGGTCTGCTGATCTTCCTCGCGATCCGGCTCAAGCGCGCCGCCGACAACGCGTTCACGCGTGCGCTGTCCCAGGCGGGATACGCCGCGGCTGGCCCCGTGGCCCCGCTGCGCTGACGCAGTCCCCGTTCCGCCCGGCCCGGATTCGTCATCGGGCCGCGCGCGGGCAATCATGTGGAACATGAGCAGCGACGCGCAGCCTCGCAGGCCATGGATCGTAGGCGTGTCCGGAGCGTCGGGCACGCCGTACGCGGCAGCCGTCCTGCGTGGGCTGCTCGGTGCGGGCGAAAGTGTTGATCTGATGATCAGCCGAGCCGCACGACTCACCCTGTTGGACGAGACCGGCATTGCGTTCCGCGACGCGCATTGGCGTGACGATCTCGCACAGTGGCTCGAGCACTCCGAACGCATCGAACACGCCGAGCCGCAAGCCCGAGCGCACAAACGCCTCGATGCAGTGCGTTACTGGCCCGCCGGTGACCTAGCCGCAGGGCCGTCCTCAGGCAGCTACCCGGCTAAAGGCATGCTGGTCGTCCCCTCCTCCACCGCAGCCGTGGCTGGCATCCGGCTCGGTCTGTCCAAGGACCTGCTTCAGCGTGCCGCCGACGTGACCCTCAAGGAACGCAGGCCGCTGGTCGTCGTCGTACGCGAGACCCCGCTGAACACGCAGACGCTCGATCACCTACTCGCCCTCAGCCGTGCCGGGGCGGTCGTCCTGCCCGCAGCGCCCGGCTTCTACGCCGGAACGCGCGACGTGCAGCAGCTCGTCGACTTCGTGGCGGGTAAGGCGCTTGACGTCCTCGGCGTCGAGCACGACCTGCTGCGCCGCTGGAGTGGTGAGCTCGGCGCTGCCCGCGCATCAGCCGAAAACACGCTGGACGAGAAGCCGTGAAACCTTGGAATCCATGACGATGGATCAGATATGCGGGTGAGAATCAAGATCATACTGTGAACGCAGTAACCTGTTCCAAGACACCGAGCGAGCAAAGAGGGGGCCGCCCGTGGACACCGTGGACCGTACGCTCGTCGAGGCGTTGCGTGCCAACGGCCGTGCCACGTACGCCGAGCTCGCCCGCCTGGTCGGCCTGTCCGGACCGACCGTCACTGATCGGATCAACCGGCTGGAACAGGCTGGCGTGATCACCGGCTATCGGGCGATGGTCAGCCCCGGCGCCGTCGGCCTCGGCGTGACCGCGTTGATCGGCGTGCTGCTCTCGGACGCTGCCGACCTCGACGACGTCGGCCGCAGGCTGCGGGACGTCCCCGAGATCGAGGACTGCTGGTTCGTCGCGGGGGAGGAGTCGTATCTGCTGAAGGTGCGTGCTGCCGATCCGGTCGGCCTTGAGAAGATCATCGGCCGGCTTAACCGAATCCGCGGCGTCGCGCGCACGCGTACCACGGTCGCGTTGTCGACGAAGTGGGAGGGCCGCCAGCCCCCGCTCGACGACGATCGTCCCTGACCCATGACCAGCGCCCTTACCAGCGGCTCCGAAGCCATCCGCCGTGCGTCCGATCGGGTGGCGTAATCTCATAAGCTGACCCACCCGTCCTGAACACGGAGGCCGCAGCGGATGGACGCCGGACTCAAGCGCGAGCTCGAAGCGAAGGTGCTGGCCGGTGAACGGCTCTCTTTCGACGACGGCGTGGCGCTCTACGCCAGCGATGATCTGGCCTGGCTCGGCGAGCTGGCCCACCACGTGCGCACCGTGAAAAACGGCGACCGGGTGTTCTTCAACGTCAACCGGCACCTCAACATGACGAACGTGTGCTCCGCCTCCTGCGCTTATTGCTCCTTCCAGCGCAAGCCCGGCGAGAAGGACGCGTACACCATGCGCATCGAGGAGGCCGTCCGCCTCGCCAAGCAGATGGAGCCGGACGGCATCACCGAGCTGCACATCGTCAACGGTCTGCACCCGACCCTGCCGTGGCGCTACTACCCGAAGTCGATCCGCGAGCTGAAGGCCGCGCTGCCGGGCGTGACCATCAAGGCGTTCACCGCGACCGAGATCCATTGGTTCGAGAAGATCTCCGGCCTGAGCGCGAGCGAGATCCTCGACGAGCTGATGGACGCCGGCCTGGAGTCGCTGACCGGCGGCGGCGCGGAGATCTTCGACTGGGAAGTCCGCTCGAAGATCGTGGACCACGCGACGCACTGGGAGGATTGGTCACGCATCCACCGGCTCGCACACAGCAAGGGTCTGCGTACGCCGTCGACGATGCTTTACGGCCACATCGAGGAGCCGAGGCACCGCGTCGATCACGTGCTGCGGCTGCGTGAACTGCAGGACGAGACCGGCGGCTTCGCGGTGTTCATCCCGCTGCGCTTCCAGCACGACTTCCACGACTCGAAGGACGGCAAGCAGCGCAACCGGCTGATGACGCAGCCGATGGCGACGGGGGCCGAGGCACTGCGCACGTTCGCCGTATCGCGGCTGCTGCTGGACAACTTCGACCACGTGAAGTGTTTCTGGGTCATGCACGGCCTGACCACCGCTCAGCTGGCGCTCAACTACGGCGTGGACGACTTGGACGGCTCGGTGGTCGAGTACAAGATCACGCACGATGCGGACCACTTCGGCACGCCGGACAAGATGACCCGCGACGACTTGCTGGACCTGATTCGTGACGCGGGGTTCACGCCGGTCGAGCGCAACACGCGGTATGAGGTGGTACGCGAATTCGACGGCCCGGACCCGGACCGTCGGGAACAGCCCCAGGTGATGACGTTCGCCTAAGGCACACGCAGGATATGCGTCCCATTAACGGTGCTGATGTGAAAGTAGGAAGTCGGGGGACTACGTCGCACCTCAGCGGGAGGGGACGCACGCATGACCGGGGCAGTACTCGGCGCTCCAGATCCGGACGCGGTGGCCGATTCAGATTCAGATGCGGCCACCGCGGGTTCGGGCAATGGGCAATCGGCCTCCGCCATGGCATCGCCGAGAGTACGCCCGCCCAATTCATCGCCGCCTAGTTCATCATCGGCGAATTCATCAACCCAGATGACTGACGCATCCATATCATCCGATTCATCGTCAGAATCCAAAGGCGCGTCCATATGGCGTAGCCGCGACTACGTCAGCTGGTGGACCGGGACCACGGTCTCCGCGCTCGGCTCGACGTTGTCGTCGATCGCGTTCCCGCTGCTGATGCTCTACGAGACCGGATCCGTCGCACAGGCGGGTGCGATCGCGGCGCTCGAGAACGTCGGCCGGCTGACCACGCTGCTGATCGGCGGCGTGCTCGCGGATCGCTTCTCCCGCAAGGCTTTGCTCGTCGCCGCGCCGATCATCCAGGCACTCGCCGTCGGCGCGGTCGTGCCACTCGTCACGACCCACCACATCTCCGTCTACACGCTCGGCCTGGTCGCGGTGATTCAGGGACTGGTCAACGGACTGAGCGGCGGCGCGATGATGCCCGCGCTCAAGCGGATCGTCCCGGAGGAGCAGTTCCCGGCGGCCTCGGCCTCCCGGCAAGGCCGCGACATGGCGGCCGAACTACTCGGGCCGCCGATCGGCGGGGTCCTCTTCGCCGCCGCACGCTGGGCGCCATTCGTCGGCGACGCACTCTCCTACCTCGCCGCCGCGCTCGGCTCAGGCCTCATCCGCACCCCACTCGGCCCGGATCGAGACGACGACACACCGCACGAGCCGATGCGCCGTCAGCTCGCCGAGGGATGGCAGTTCATCCGATCGAACGACTACATGCGCTTCATCACGGCCTGGGTTCCGATCGTCAACGCCCTCTTCATGGTGCTGTTCCTGCTCGTGCTCGCGCTGGTCCGGCATCGCGGCGGCGGCCCGATCGCGATCGGCGAGGCAAACGCGATCGCCGCGATCGGCGGACTGACCGGAGCGCTCTGCACGCCGTGGCTCGTGCGTAGGGTGCGTGGTCGCACGCTTGTCATCCTCGCGTCCTGGGTGCTCGCCACCGGCGCGGTCACGGCCGCGTTCGTGCCGAAGCCGTGGCAGATCGGTGCGGTGTTCGGTGTGGCCCTGGTCATGGCCGCGCCGCTGTACTCGGTGCTGGAGAGCCGTCAGGTGCAGATGGTCCCCGACGATCTGATCGGCCGGGTGTCCACACTGTTCACCTTCCTCAATGTCGGCCTCCTGTGGATCGCCCCGATCGTCGCGGGACTGCTCGCGGATTACTTCAGCCCGACGACCGCGGAGGTGGTCGGCGGCGCGGTGCTCGCCGCGTTGGCGATCTGGGCGCAATGCGCGCGGTCGCTGCACCAGCTCGACCACGACTTGCAACGGGCTGACCTGGCAGTTGATCAAGAATCTTGAAAATGCATGCGCAATGCGGAAAGTTCATGCATACTTGAATCATGACGCTGGAATTCACGCTCGATCCTGAGCTGACCGACGAGCTGCAGGCGGAAATCGTCGCCTGCTGGACCGACGTGACCAATGCGGGCGGGTCGGTCGGCTTCGTCCCGCCGGTCACGATGGACGACGTGCTTCCCGTCGCCGTGAAGTCCTTGGCGGCCGTGGCCGCCGGGTACGACCGGCTGATAATCGGCCGTGACGCGGCCAGTGGGCGGCTGGCGGCGTTGGCCTTCATAACCAGTGAGCAAAGTCAGCTGACCGATCACTGGCGCAACGTGAAAAAGGTCATGGTGCACCCCGACTTCCAGGGGCGGGGTTATGGCACATACCTGATGACCGAGATCGAACGGGCAGCACGCGCCATGGGCCTGCATCTGCTCACGCTGGATTGCCGCGGCGGCACCGGCAATGACGAGTTCTACAAGAAGTCCGGCTACGTCGAATACGGCAGATTGCCGGGCGCACTGAAGATCGGCCCAGACGACTACCGGGACCGGGTCCTGATGACCCTGTCGCTGAGGGGGTGAGGTACCGTGAAACGGTCCCCGCCACGAAGGATCCGTGACCATGACCGAGCAGATCGGCGACCAGAAGACCACCGCAGCCAGCAAGATCAAGACTGCTGGTCCGGTGAACGCCCAAGGGGCGACCGCCCCAACACCTACGTCCGCTCTTCAGACGCGTCACGCGGTGCTGCGATACACCACCCTCCGGCTCGGGCTGTTCCTCGTCGCACTACTGCTCGTGTGGGGCGTAGCCGCGATCTTCAACATGGATCTGAGCTCGCAACTGTCCAAGCTCACGCTGCTTGC
The DNA here is from genome assembly GCA_963714445.1 of uncultured Actinomycetota bacterium. Classification (GTDB taxonomy): domain Bacteria; phylum Actinomycetota; class Actinomycetes; order Streptomycetales; family Catenulisporaceae; genus Actinocrinis. The sequence goes on along the minus strand of CAVQPP010000203.1, from coordinate 43,941 downwards.
GGTCGCACTGTTGCTCTCCAGCGCTGCTTCGTTCATCGTGCTGTCCAAGTACCGGGACGCGATGTCGGCCGGGATCGTCACTCGTACGCAACGGCTAAGCAAGAAGTTCGAGGACGCGGCCTCCTTCGAAGACGAAGACGAATAGCAGCGCCGAAGGCGAATTGCGGCGCGAACTCCCCTTTAGACGGCGGTCTGCAGTAGCAGGCGTCCGCCAGCGGCGTCCGCAGGCCGCGCGCATTCGCCCTCCTGCTTCAAGTCCTTATCAAGAGGCGGCGTAGTGTGCTGAGCGTGGACAAACCTCGCGTCGGGCACATCCAGTTCCTCAATTGCATCCCCATCTACTGGGGACTGGTCCGCTCGGGCGCGCTGCTCGACCTGGACTTGGTGAAGGACACGCCGGAACGGCTCTCCGAGCAACTGGTCGCCGGGGACCTCGACATCGGGCCGATCTCCCTCGTCGAATACCTCAGGCACGCCGAGGACCTGGTCGTGCTGCCGGACGTCGCGGTCGGCTCGGACGGCCCGGTCATGTCCTGCAACCTGGTCTCGCAAATGCCCTTCGGCGACCTGCACGGCGCACGCGTCGCGCTCGGTTCGACTTCGCGGACGACTGTGGAACTGGCGCGTCTCGTGTTGCGGGAGTGCCACGGCGTCGAGCCGCTGTACTACTCGTGCCCGCCGGATCTGGCGCAGATGATGCAGGAAGCCGCCGCTGGTGTACTGATCGGCGATCCGGCCCTGCGCGCGTCCCTCTACGACGCGCCTCGGCTCGGCCTGCGTGTGCTCGACCTAGGCCAGGCGTGGAAGGAATGGACCGGACTGCCGATGGTCTTCGCGGTGTGGGCAGTTCGCCGCGACTTCCTGGCCAAGCAGCCGGCACTGACCCGCGAAGTCCATGCGGCGTTCCTGCACTCCCGGGATCTGGCGATGGCTGAAGTGGACAAGGTCGCCGCGCAGGCCGCGCGCTGGGAGGCCTTCGACGCGGCCAACCTCGAGCGATACTTCACCACGCTCGACTTCTCCTTCGGGCCCCGGCAGTTCGCCGGGGTGCGCGAATTCGCTCGCCGGGTCGCCGCGCAGATCGGCGTCGACCCGGACGTGCCGATCGAGCTGCTGGACAGCGTCGATTAGGCGGGTCGACTAGCTGGGCCGGCTGGCTGCGTCGATCGACCAGCTACGTCGACTGCGTGCGCCGCCTAGGCGCTGCGCCACGTAGGCTTGATGAAGGAATGGATCGGGAAGGGCCGGTAGTCACATGGTTTCGGTGAGCACTGCTTCGCTGGGCACCGCACTTCAGGACGCGCTCGACCGCGCTGCCGACGGCGGGCGCATCTCCGAGGAGGAGGCCCTCGAGCTGTACCGGCACGCCCCGCTGCACGCGCTCGGCCGGGCCGCCGACGCGGCGAGGCGCAAGCGCTTCGCCGATACGTCCGACATCGCGACATACATCATCGAGCGCAACATCAACTACACGAACGTCTGCGTGACGGCGTGCAAGTTCTGTGCGTTCTACGCCCCGCCCAAGTCCGAGAAGGGCTGGTCTCACGACCTCACCGAGATCCTGCGTCGCTGCGGCGAGACCGTCGCGCTCGGCGGTACGCAGATCATGTTCCAGGGCGGTCACCACCCGGACTACGGAGTCGAGTACTACGAGACCGCGTTCCGCGCGATCAAGCAGGACTACCCGCAGCTGGTGATCCACTCGCTCGGTGCGTCCGAGGTCCAGCACATGGCCAAGGTCTCGTCCGTGACGATCGAAGAGGCGATCAGTCGGCTGAAGGCGGCCGGGCTCGACTCGTTCGCCGGCGCCGGCGCCGAGTTGCTGCCGGAGCGTCCGCGCACCGCGATCGCGCCGCTGAAGGAATCCGGCGAGCGTTGGCTCGAGATCATGGAGACCGCGCACCGGCTCGGCCTGGAGTCGACCTCCACGATGCTGATGGGCACCGGCGAGACCAACGCGGAGCGCATCCAGCACATCGCCATGATCCGCGAGGTTCAGGACCGTACTGGCGGCTTTCGCGCGTTCATCCCGTACACGTATCAGCCGGAGAACAACCATCTGAAGGGCCGCACTCAGGCCACCACGCTCGAGTACATCCGGATGATCGCCATCGCCCGGCTGTTCCTGCACAACGTCGCGCACATTCAGGGCTCCTGGCTCACCGTCGGCAAGGAGGCCGGGCAGCTGACGTTGCACTACGGCGCGGACGACCTCGGCTCGGTGATGCTTGAGGAGAACGTGGTCTCGTCGGCTGGTGCGCGTCACCGCTCCAACCGCACTGAGCTGATCCACCTCATCCGTGCCGCTGGCCGAATCCCGGCGCAGCGCGACACGCTCTACAACCACCTGGTCGTGCACACCGACCCAGCGAACGACCCGGTGGACGACCACGTCCGCTCACACATCTCGTCCACCGCGCTGCCGCTGGTCGAGGTCAGCTGATCGAGATCGACTGAGCGCAGCCGGCCAACTGAGCCCGGCGGCCGGCTGACGCGTCGTCAGGTCGTAAGCCGTCTGAAACCTCCGGGAACCTGTCCGGTGGTCGCCCGGAGTTCCCGGCGAGTTCACCGTATGGCGGCCACGGTGCCGGAGGCGCGGACTTCACTCTCCTTCAGAGGCTGACATCGGGTCGGCCCGACTTGGGGAGCTATCGATGTCTCGCGCATTCGGCCCAACGCGCAGGCTACGTATCGGCAGCCTGGCGAGCGCCGCCGTTCTCGTCTCCGGGCTCATCCTGGCCCCGGCTGGGAGCGCTGCCGCGCACGTTGGCCACGACGGCAAGCATGTGCTCGTCATCTCGGTGGACGGTCTGCACCAGTCCGATCTCGCCTGGTACGTCAAGCAGCACCCACACTCGGCCATGGCCCAGCTGGTCGACCGCGGGATCGACTACACGAACGCGCAGACCACCAACCCGTCCGACTCCTTCCCCGGCATGATCGCGCAGTTCACCGGCGCGACCGCGGGGCAGAGCGGCGTCTACTACGACGACACCTACAACCACGCCCTGCTGCCGCCCGGCACCACGGACTGCAAGAACACCCCGCTCGGCACCGAGGTCGCCTGGACCGAGGCCGCCGACATCAACCTCAACTCGATCGACGCCGGCCAGGGCCTGTCCGGGCTGCCCGGCTCGATCCTGCAGATGACCGGCGACCCGAAGACCGTGATCAACCCGGCCAACCTGCCGGTTGATCCGAAGACCTGCGAGCCGATCTACCCGAACCAGTACCTCCGGGTGAACACGGTCTTCGACGTCGCCAAGCAGGCCGGGCTGCACACCGCGTGGTCCGACAAGCACCCGGCCTACTCGATCCTCGACGGCCAGAGCGGCAACTCGATCGACGACCTGTTCACCCCGGAGATCAACTCCGACTCGTCGATCGCCGGCTTCCCCGCCGGCGGCGACTGGACCACCGACAATGCCGCGACCCGGCAGTACGACGGTTACAAGGTCCAGGCCGTGCTCAACGAGATCGACGGCTTTGACCACTCGGGCACCACCAAGGCCGGCGTTCCGGCCATCTTCGGCATGAACTTCCAGACCGTTTCCACCGGCGAGAAGCTGCCGAAGTCGGACGGTATGACCGGCGGCTACCTCGCCGACGGCGTCACCCCCGGCCCGCTGCTGTCCTCCTCGCTCGACTACGTCGACGGGCAGCTCGGCCGCCTCATCGCCGAGATCAAGAAGCAGCACCTGGAGAACTCGACCACGATCATCCTGTCGGCCAAGCACGGCCAGTCGCCGACCAAGCCGTCCGACCTCACCCGGATCGACGACGGCCCGATCGTCGACGCGGTCAACGCCGCCTGGGCCAAGCTGCACCCCGCCGCCAAGGCCCCGCTGGTCGCCTTCACCGTCGACGACGACGCGATGCTGTGGTGGCTGAGCGACCGCTCGCAGGCCGCCGCCGACTTCGCCAAGAACTACCTGCTGAACCTGACCGGCACCGGCAACGACATCAACGGCAACCCGAAGCCGTTCACCTCGGGCGGCCTCAAGGCCGTCTACGCCGGCGTCGCCGCGTCGAACTACTTCGGCACCAGCCACGCCGACCCGCGCGTGCCCGACCTGGTCGGCGTCGCACAGGTTGGCACGGTCTACACCGGCGGCAAGAAGAAGATCGCCGAGCACGGCGGCGCGAACCCGGCCGACCGCGACGTGCCGATCGTCGTCTCGGGCGCGGGCGTGCACGCGTACGGCTGGCACTTCGACGCCGCTCCGGTGCAGACCACGCAGATCGCGCCGACCATCCTGGAACTGCTTGGCCTCGACCAGGACAAGCTGCAGACGGTGCGTCAGGGCGAGGTCCGCGACCTGCCCAGGATCTGATCCAGCCCGACTCACTCCGATCGACGGCCCCTGATCTGATCATCTGATCTATTAGGCCGAAGCGGTCCGCCGCACGAGACACTTCGCGTGCGGCGGATTGCTTACATCTACGCCCGGATACCGTCACATTGATCTACTTGACGGATATTTGGGGGCATTTGCATGACATTCACGCGTGCGATCGGGCTTTCGGCGTGCGCCGTCGTCCTGGCGGCCACGACAGCTGCCGCGTCGGCGGCGATCCCTCCTCCCGCACCGGCTTCGAGCCGGTCCGCCCCGCACCCCGAACCCCGCGAGTACTCACGTCGGCGTGAAGACCGTGACGTACCTCGGCCGCGACTTCGAGGTTCCCTTCTCCTGGCCGGTCTACGATCTGACTGCGCGTCCGACCACGTGCGTGCGCTTCGACATGCACGCGGTGTACCTCGGACGGCCCAGCGGCGAGCAGCAGTGCCCTGCTCACGGCGCCGGACGACGCACCGGAGCGCTGCTCATCGAGCCCGACCTGACCCGCTCCACCGACTCCGGCGTCGGCGCCGTCACGATCACGCTCGACCACCCGATCTCCGCCGAGATCGACGTGACCGCCCCAGGCATGACGATCACCGCGAGCTACGGCGACGACCGCGCGACCGTCGTCGACGCGCTCACCGCCGCCGGATTGCCCGCCCCAGCCGACGCCCCCGCGCCGTCCGCCATACCGCCGCCGGCCTCAGTCCGCGACACCGTGCCGGTGGAAATCGTCAACGGCACCAACCAGGTCACCGGCCTCGGGTTCGACACCTGCACCGCCCCCAGCGCCGCGCAGATGACCGCCTGGGCCACGTCACCGTTCAACACGGTCGGTATCTACATCGGCGGCTCCGAGCGCGCCTGCGGCCAGCAGAGCCTCACGAGCGACTGGCTCGTCGCACGAGCCAAGGCGGGCTGGCACTTCATGCCGATCTACGTCGGCTGGCAAGCCGCCTGGGACTCGCTGACCGCCACCGCGACCAGCCCAGGTCCCGCAACGCTCGGCACGCAGAGCGCTGACGACGCGACAGCACAGGCCCGAAGCCTCGGAATCGGCCCCGGCGCACTGCTCTACTACGACATGGAGTCGTACACGGCACCAGCGGCGACCAGCGCCGCGATGGCGTTCCTGTCCGCGTGGACCGCCGAACTACACGCGCGCGGTTACCGCTCGGCCGTCTACAGCAGCGCCGCGACCGGTATCGCCGACCTGGTTGCCAATCGAGGCAAGATGACCGAACCCGACGTCGTTGCCATCGCGCAGTGGAACGGCATCGCCGACGCGGATCTGACGGCGACTCCGCCCGACGCGTGGGCCGCCCAACGTGCGCACCAGTACACCGGCGGCGACGACGTCTCGTATGGCGGCGTAAAGCTGAACATCGACAAGGATTACTTGTCTATTAACAACACCGCAGCGATCAACCCCGATCCCACCACCCCGGCTCCAACCGGCACAGCTCCGACCGCCCCAGGTCCTACCACTGCAGGTCCTGTCAGCAGCTCTGCATCTCCCAGTAACCCCGCTTCGCCCAGGAACAGTGCCTCTCTTAGCACCACTGCCTGCCCGAATGCATCAGGTTCGCCCATTCCGGAACCCAGCGGCGGAGCATCTAATAGGCTCATCGCATGCTGACACTGCATAGTGCGCCCATTGTCCTTCCCGCAGTCTCAGAGCCGTTCGGCGACGGCGCGGTCCTCGTGGACGGCGACCGGATCGCGGCCGTCGGTCCGCGTGAACGCCTCGTGGCCGAGAATCCAGGCGTGCCTGAGCACGCGTGGCACGGCGTTCTGACCCCGGGCCTGGTCAACGCGCACGCGCACTTGCAGTACACGGATTTCGAAGAACTCAACTCGATCAACGAGCCGTTCCCAGTCTGGCTCGGCCGGATGGTCGTCAAGCGGCCCACGTTCACCGAAGCGATGTGGCAGGAGTCCACCCGACGCGGCCTGCGCCTGATGCTCGCCAGCGGCACCACCGCCGTCGCGGACATCGTCACCGAGCCCGAAGCGCTCGAACCCACCGCGGAATCCGGCATCGCAGGGGTCTCGTACCTCGAGGCCGTGTTCGAAGATGCACAGAGCTGGTCCGACTCCGGCCGCGCGCGCATCCTCGCCGCGCTCGACGCCGCTCCTGCCGGCCGCTCCGTCGGGATGTCCCCGCACACGCCGTACACCATCGCGACGTCAGTCTTCGTCGACTGCCTCGCCATCGCGCGTGAACGCGGCCTGCGTACGCATACGCACGTCGCCGAGTCCGAGGCCGAGGTGCGTTACGTAGCGACCGGCGATGGCCCGTTCGCAGCGGACATGACCAGGTTCGGCAAGGCGATGGAGCTGATCCGCGACGGCGGCAGCGGCCTGACGCCGGTCGGCTTCCTGGACAAGATCGGCGCGCTCGGCCCGGACGTACACGCGGCGCACTGCGTGCACTGCGACGACGCCGACCGCGAAGTGCTGCGCTCCCGGGGCGTCTACGCGGCGCTCTGCGTGCGCTCGAACCGCATCCTGCAAGCAGGCGAACCGCCAGTCGCCGATTACCTGGCCGAGGGCGCGCCCTTCGCGATCGGCACCGACTCGCTCGCCTCCAGCCCGAGCCTGGACCTGCTGGAAGAAGCCGCGACGCTGCGCGACCTAGCACTCATCCAGGGCTACCCCGAGCCCGACCTAGACCGCCGAATCGTCGAAGCGGCAACCCTAGGCGGGGCAGCCGCGATGGGCCTGACCGACGTAGGCCGCCTAGAGGCGGGCGCACGCGCGGACCTAGCGGTCTTCAACGTCCCGACACTCAACGCCCTAACCGGCGCCGTCGAATCCAACCCCGCCGAGGTCTACTCAGCCCTACTCGACGCTGCCGCCGCGAAGACGCACACCTGCGTCGCCACCGTCCTAGGCGGCCAAATCGTCCACGGCGACGGCAACCAGTCCTAACCTCGCCTACTGCTCCCCGCCGCCGCCGTCACACATGCCCGATCACACACATCCCCGACTCACGCATAGCCGCGATGTAGGGCAACAATCCCGCCAGTAAGGTCGCGCCACGCCACCCGTGACCACCCCGACGCCTGAATAAGCGTCGCCAGCCCTCGCTGATCCGGCCACGCACGAATCGACTCGGCGAGGTACACGTACGCCTCCGGATTCGAACAGACCCGCTTAGCGATCGGCGGCATCGCACGCATTAGGTATTCCATATAAACGGTTCGGAACGGCCCGTTCGTCGGATGGGAGAACTCGCACACCAGCAGCCGCCCGCCCGGCTTCGTCACCCGCCGCATCTCGCGCAGCGCCGCCGTCGTATCGACGATATTGCGCAGCCCAAACGAGATCGTGACCGCGTCGAAGGCCCCGTCGCGGAACGGCAGCCGCATCGCGTCCGCCGCCGCGAAGTCGAGCTCGGCATTGCGCGACCGCCCGACGTTCAACATCCCGAGCGAGAAGTCGCAGGCCACGACCGACGCCCCGGCCTGCTGAAACGGAATCGACGAAGTCCCGGTGCCCGCCGCCAGGTCCAGGATCCGTTCGCCCGGCCGCGCGTCCACCGCTTCGGCCACCGCACGCCGCCACGCGCGGGCCTGCCCCAACGACAGCACGTCGTTGGTGAAGTCATACCGTTCCGCGACGTCGTCGAACATCGCGGCGACCTCGTGCGGTTCCTTGTCCAAGGAGGCTCTGCTCATGGAACCTATCCTGGCACCTTCGTAGGGGGTGGTTGAGGAGTGGGGCCGGGGTCGCGTCGCCTGTCACGTACGCTCGCCGCGTTGTCGGGTCGCCCACGGACAACCAGTCCGAGGGCGACCCTCCGCCTTGCGATCGCACGCGCCATGCGCCACGCCCTGATCCGACCCCACCCCTCAACCACCCCCTGACCGACCCGCCGCAGCCTGTCTCCACCCGATGCCCGAGCCGCTTGTCCAACCTCGTTGTCTAGACTGCTGCTGTGCCCAATCAAGACCCCGCTGCGGAGATCCCAGCCGCCTCGCGCGCCGAGTCAGACGCCCGCGCGGCGTTGGCGAACACTGCCTCCGAGAACACCGCCGACGTGATCGTCGTCGGCGCTGGACCAGCCGGGTCCGCGACGGCATACCACCTAGCGCAGGCCGGCCTAGACGTGCTGCTGCTGGAGAAGACCGAGTTCCCGCGCGAGAAGATCTGCGGTGACGGCCTGACCCCGCGTGCGGTCACACAATTGATCCGGATGGGTATCGACACTTCGCCCCAAGCCGGCTGGCTGCACAACAAGGGCCTGCGCATCGTCGGCGGCGGCCGAACGCTCGAACTCGAATGGCCCGACCTGGCCTCGCACCCCGACTACGGCCTAGTTCGCCCGAGGTCCGACTTCGACGAACTGCTAGCCCGCCAGGCCCAGAAGGCCGGCGCGAGGCTCCTCGAGCAGTGCAACGTCACCGGCCCGATCCGCGACGACCGCACGTCCCGCATCATCGGCGTGACCGCGAAACTAGGCCAAGGCGCCGACAAGGACAAAGACCCGAACGACGAGCAGCAGATCGCATTCCGCGCCCCCATCGTCGTAGCGGCTGACGGCAACTCAACCCGCCTCTCGATCGCGATGGGCCTGCACAAGCGCGATGACCGCCCGATGGGCGTCGCGTACCGCGCGTACTACCGCAACCCGCGCCACAACGACGACTGGCTCGAGTCCTGGCTCGAGCTGCGCGACGCGGAACACCCCGATCATCTGCTGCCCGGCTACGGCTGGATCTTCGGCATGGGCGACGGAACGTCGAACATCGGCCTCGGCATCCTCAACACCAGCTCAGCGTTCCGCGGTGTGGACTACCGCGACATGATGCGCCGCTGGCTGGCGTCCACCCCGCCGGAGTGGGAACTGACCGAGGACAACCGCACCGGCCCGATCCGCGGCGCGGCGCTCCCGATGGGCTTCAACCGCAAGCCGCACTACACAAGAGGCCTGCTCCTAGTCGGCGACGCGGGCGGCATGGTCAACCCGTTCAACGGCGAAGGCATCGCCTACGCGATGGAATCCGGCGAGATCGCCGCAAAGGTAATCGCACAAGCCAACTCGCGACGTACCGCATACGACCGAGAACTGGCATTGTCCGACTATCCCAAGATCCTGAGCCAGACCTACGGCGGCTACTACACGCTAGGCCGCCTTTTCGTGAGCCTGATCGGCAACCCAAAGGTCATGCGCGTAGCGACGCAACGCGGCCTGTCCCACACGACCCTGATGCGCTTCACGCTGAAGCTGCTGGCCAACCTAACCGACCCTCGCGGCGGCGACGCCATGGACCGGATCATCAACGGCCTAGCCAAGGTCGCCCCCAGCGCTTGACCGGACGTAACGCCTTCGGCTCAACGCCTCCGGCTTAACGCGAAGCGCGTTAAGCCGGAGGCGTTATCAAAGTGGAGATCGGCTTCTACATTACGTAGAGGGATGAAATCAAATCGGGTGTCCGGATTGTGGGCAGGGGTGGGCGGGTTTCAGAGGGTGATTGTGATGGGGCGTCAGGTCTTGGCGGGGCGGTTTTCTCGGGTCGATCTGGAGATCGTCACGGGTTCGCCACAACAAGCTCCGGACATGTCTCATGTGCCCTGACCTGGGCGTGATGGAGATCACACAGCGCGCGCTGCGGTGTAAGGACTAGGTTACGGATCAGTGGGTCGCCGAAGGGGTGACCCGTGGCGAGCATCACATTGGGTAGGCCGTAGGATTGCCGTCGGCGGCAAGGCTTGCGGCCGATTCTTGGCCCTCGCTTGTGAACGGCTTCACGAGCCGGACGCCGGGTCCTGGATTTCCGGGTCTCGGCTTGTTGGCTCGTTCGGCTTGGCTGGCATTGGCTTCGGGCAAGGGCGCCCGGTCCGGCTCTGCGGTTGAAGTTGAAGGTCACCCGTCGACGACGACGCCGGCGGACTACGACTAGCGGCGGAAAGGTGGCGGCGCGTGGATACGTACGTGCCGATCCTGATCCTGGGCCTGATCGCGGGCGGGTTCGCGGTCTTCTCAGTGGTCATGGGGTCGCTTACTGGTCCGAAACGGTACAACCGGGCCAAGTACGAAGCCTACGAGTGCGGCATCGAGCCGACCCCGCAGCCGGTCGGCGGCGGCCGCTTCCCGGTCAAGTACTACTTGGTCGCGATGCTGTTCATCGTCTTCGACATCGAGATCGTCTTCCTCTACCCGTGGGCCGTCGCGTTCGACGCGCTGGGCTGGTTCGGGCTGGCGGAGATGGTCCTGTTCGTCCTCACCGTGCTCGTCGCTTACGCCTACGTGTGGCGGCGCGGCGGCCTGGACTGGGACTGAGAGGGGCGCCGGATGGGCCTCGAGGAGAAACTCCCCAGCGGATTCCTGCTCTCCACGGTCGAGGGTCTGGCCGGGTACATGCGCAAGGGCTCGCTCTGGCCGGCCACGTTTGGCTTGGCTTGTTGCGCCATCGAGATGATGGCGACGGGGGCCGGTCGGTATGACTTGGCCAGATTCGGGATGGAAGTGTTCCGGGCCTCGCCGCGGCAGGCCGATCTGATGATCGTGGCGGGACGGGTCAGCCAGAAGATGGCCCCGGTGCTGCGGCAGATTTACGACCAGATGCCGAACCCCAAGTGGGTTTTGTCGATGGGCGTTTGCGCGTCGTCCGGCGGGATGTTCAACAACTACGCGATCGTGCAGGGCGTGGACCACGTGGTGCCGGTGGACATCTACCTGCCCGGCTGCCCGCCGCGGCCGGAGATGCTGATGGACGCGATCCTCAAGCTGCACGCCGAGATCCAGGCCATGCCGCTCGGCGTGGACCGGGAGAAGGCGGCGCGGGCGGCCGAGGAAGCGGCTCTCAAGGCTCTGCCGACGATTGAGATGAAGGGGTTGCTGGCGTGAGTGAGCAGCAGCAGCCTGGCGGATCGGGCGGGGCGGAGTTGGAGACGTCGCAGCCGCAGCCGCAGCCGTTGGCGATGCAGGCGGCGGAAGTCGTTGCGGTGCGCAAGGGGATGTTCCCGTCTGGGAACGGCGGCGACACGTCTGGATACGGCCGGCTCGTGCGGAAGATCGAGCTGCCGGGGCAGTCGCCGCGGCCGTACGGCTCGTACTTCGACGAGGTCGAGAACGAGTTGTTCGGCGCGCTCGACGAGCAGGGGCTCGCACCGGAGGCCGCCGTTGAGCGCGTGATCGTGTTCCGGGGGCAGATGACGTTCCAGGTGCGGCGTGAGCACTGGGCCGCGGTGGCGCGGACGTTGCGTGATGATCCGGCGCTGCGGTTCGAGTTGTGTTTGGGCGTGTCCGGGGTGCACTTCCCGCTTGAGGTGGGACGTGAGCTGCATGTGAACGTGCCGCTGATGTCGATTACGCACAACCGGCGCGTGCTGCTGGAGACCACGTGTCCTGATAGTGACCCGCACGTGCCGTCGCTGTACTCGGTTTACCCGGCGGTGGACTGGCACGAGCGCGAGACCTGGGACATGTTCGGCGTCATCTTCGACGGACACCCGGCGCTCACCAGGATCCTGATGCCGGACGACTGGCCCGGCCACCCGCAGCGCAAGGACTACCCGCTCGGCGGAATCCCGGTCGAGTTCAAGGGCGCGCAGATCCCGGCTCCGGACCAGCGGAGGTCGTACCAGTGACCATTCATGCGGACCACGCGAAGAGGGCGGCCGACGACCATGCCCCTGAGGCGGCGACGGTGACGAAGGCGATTGAGGCCGAGGAGTTGCACGGCGATCCGTACGGTGCTGGTGACGACGCGGATGGTCGCGTTTTCACGATTACCGGCGGCGACTGGGACGAGATCGCTGACTCGCTCGGTGAGGCGCCGGAAGAGCGAATTGTTGTGAATATGGGACCGCAGCATCCGTCTACGCACGGCGTGTTGCGGCTCATCCTCGAGCTTGAGGGCGAGACGGTTACCGAGGCCCGGGTAGGGATCGGGTACCTGCACACGGGCATTGAGAAGAACCTTGAGTTCCGCAACTGGACGCAAGGTACGACGTTTGTCACTCGGATGGACTACCTCACGCCGTTGTTCCAGGAGACGGCCTACTGCCTCGCGGTGGAGAAGCTGCTCGACATCGAAGAGCAGGTGCCGGACCGCGCGAGCGTGGTGCGGGTGATGCTGATGGAGCTCAACCGGATCTCCTCGCACCTGATCTGCATCGCCACCGGCGGCTTGGAGATGGGCGCGCTCTCCGCGATGATCTTCGGCTTCCGGGAGCGGGAGCTGATTCTTGATATTTTCGAGATGATCACCGGTCTGCGCATGAATCATGCGTATATCCGACCGGGGGGACTGGCGCAGGACCTGCCGCCGGGTGCGGTGGACAAGGTGCGCGAGTTCCTGGCGCTGATGCCCAAGCGGATGAAGGACATCGAGGCGCTGTGTAACGAGAACGCGATCTTCAAGGGCCGGACCGAGGGCGTCGGGTATCTCGACCTGACGGGGTGTATGGCGCTCGGGATCACCGGGCCGGTGCTGCGGTCGACCGGGTTGCCGCACGACCTGCGGAAGTCGCAGCCGTACTGCGGATATGAGAACTATGAGTTCGACGTGTGCACGTGGGACACGTCTGACGCGTATGGCCGGTACCGGCTGCGGATGGACGAGATCCGCGAGTCGCTGAAGATCGTCGAGCAGTGCCTGGACAAGCTGAAGCCGGGGCCTGTGATGGTGGAAGACAAAAAGATCGCTTGGCCTGCGCAGCTGGCGTTGGGCGGCGACGGGATGGGCAACTCGCTCGACCACATCCGGCACATCATGGGTGAGTCCATGGAGGCCCTGATTCACCACTTCAAGCTGGTGACCGACGGATTCCACGTCCCGCCGGGGCAGGCGTATGTGGCGGTCGAGTCGGCTAAGGGCGAGCTGGGGTGCCACGCGGTTTCGGATGGCGGGACTCGGCCTTATCGGGTCCACTTCCGCGATCCTTCGTTCAACAATCTGCAGGCCACTGCGGCGATGTGTGAGGGCTCGATGGTGGCTGACGTCATCGTCGCGGTCGCTTCCATCGACCCGGTGATGGGAGGGGTGGATCGGTGACCGACGTGACGGACGTGTCCATCGGCCGCGCACCGCATCTGGGGGCGAACACCACCGCCCCCTCTACGCAGACTTCGTACGCAGACGCGCCGGAGGTGCGTGAGCGCTTGGTCAAGGACGCCCAAGTGCTCATCGCTCGCTATCCGCAGTCGCGGTCTGCATTGCTGCCTTTGCTGCACTTGGTGCAGTCGGAGGAGGGCTACGTCACGGCCGACGGCATCAAGTTCTGCGCGGAGATGCTGGGGCTGTCGACCGCCGAGGTTTCGGCGGTGTCGAGCTTCTACTCGATGTACAAGAACAAGCCGGTCGGCGACTACCACGTCGGGGTCTGCACGAACACGCTGTGCGCGGTGATGGGCGGCGACGAGATCTTCGCGACGCTCAAGGCGCACCTGCAGATCGGCAACGACGAACGGACCTCGGCGAGCCAGGGCGAGCGGTCGCTGACGCTGGAGCACATCGAGTGCAACGCGGCCTGCGACTTCGCCCCGGTGATGATGGTCAACTGGGAGTTCTTCGACAACATGACGCCGACCACTGCGGTGCGGTTGGTCGGCGATCTGCTGGCTGGACGCGAGGTCACCCCGAGCCGGGGGCCGGCGGTGTGCCGGTTCACGGAGACCGAGCGGATCCTGGCCGGGTTCGAGGACGAGCGGCCGGGCGCGGTGGACGCGGGCGGTCCGGCCGGTCCGGCATCGCTGGAAGGGCTGAAGATCGCCCGGCGCGAGAACGGTTCCGAGTCGGAGGGGCGCGCGTGAGCAAGCTGAGGCCGGTGCTCTCCCGGGCGTGGGACGACCCGCAGTCGTACACGCTCGAGGGCTACCGAAAGCACGATGGCTACACGGCGCTGCCCAAGGCGCTGGCGATGCCGCAGGACGACGTCATCAAGCTGGTGAAGGACGCCGGACTGCGCGGGCGCGGCGGCGCGGGCTTCCCGACCGGGCTCAAGTGGTCGTTCATCCCGCAGGGCGACGGAAAGCCGCACTACCTCGTGGTGAACGCCGACGAGTCGGAGCCGGGCACCTGCAAGGACATTCCGTTCATGCTGGCCAACCCGCATGAGCTCGTCGAAGGCATCATCATCGCGTCGTACGCCATCCGCGCGAATCATGCGTTTATCTATCTGCGCGGCGAGGTCGTCCACGTGCTGCGTCGGCTCCAGGCCGCGGTGCGTGAGGCATACGCGGCTGGATACGCAGGCAAGAACATCCTCGGGTCTGGTTATGACCTGGAGATCGTGGTGCACGCAGGCGCCGGTGCGTACATCTGCGGTGAAGAGACCGCGCTGCTCGACTCGCTCGAGGGGTACCGCGGGCAGCCCCGACTGCGTCCTCCGTTCCCTGCGATCGAGGGCTTGTATGCGAGCCCTACTGTCGTGAACAACGTCGAGTCGATCGCCTCAGTTCCCGCGATCGTGCGTCAGGGCATCGACTGGTTCCGCTCGTTCGGCAGCGAGAAGTCGCCTGGCTTCGTGATCTACTCGCTCTCCGGGCACGTCGTGCGGCCGGGCCAGTACGAAGGCCCGATGGGCATGACGCTGCGTGAGCTGCTGGAGCTGTCCGGGGGAGTGCGGTACGGACACCGGCTCAAGTTCTGGACGCCTGGCGGCTCGTCAACTCCGCTGCTGACGGAGGATCACCTCGACGTCCCGCTCGACTTCGAGGGCGTGGCTGCTGCCGGATCCATCCTGGGTACGCGCGCCCTGCAGATCTTCGACGAGACGGTGTGCGTAGTCCGAGCCGTGCTGCGGTGGACCGAGTTCTACAAGCACGAGTCCTGCGGTAAGTGCACGCCGTGCCGCGAGGGCACGTACTGGCTCGTCGAGGTGCTTAGGCGGCTCGAGGCGGGCAACGGCAGCGAGGCCGATCTGGAGAAGCTGCTCGACGTGTGCGACAACATCGTGGGCCGGGCGTTCTGCGCCCTTGGCGATGGCGCCGCCGCGCCGATCACCTCGTCGATCCAGTTCTTCCGGGACGAGTACCTCGAGCACTTCCGCAACGGCGGCTGCCCCTTCGACCCAGCCGCCTCCACCGCGTGGGCGCCCGCCCTGGCTACGACGGGAGCGCGCTAAATGACCGTCACCACGAACGCACCGGCTCAGGGCGGCGCCGAGCCGCCGGCCGTGCCCGAGGGCTACGTATCGCTGACCGTTGACGGCGTCCCGACGATCGCGCCGAAGGGCGAGCTGATCATCCGGGTCGCCGAACGGCTCGGCTTCGCGATCCCACGGTTCTGCGACCACCCGCTGCTCGACCCGGTCGGCGCCTGCCGCCAGTGCCTGGTCGAGGTCGAGGGGCAGCGCAAGCCGATGGCCTCGTGCACGACCACGGTCTCCGAGGGCATGGTGGTCAAGACCCAGCGCACCTCGCCGGTCGCCGACAAGGCGCAGCAGGGCGTGATGGAGCTGCTGCTGATCAACCACCCGCTGGACTGCCCGGTCTGCGACAAGGGCGGCGAGTGCCCGCTGCAGAACCAGGCGCTGTCCAACGGACGCGGCGAGACCGCGGTTCGAGGGTCCGAAGCGGACCTTCGCGAAGCCGATCAATCTGTCGACGCAGGTGCTGCTGGACCGCGAGCGCTGCGTGCAGTGCGCGCGCTGTACTCGGTTCTCGCGAGCAGATCGCCGGTGACCCGTTCATCGAGCTGATCGAGCGCGGAGCGAGTCAGCAGGTTGGCATCTCGGTGGCCGGTGACCAGGAGTTCAGCTCCTACTTCTCCGGCAACACGGTGCAGATCTGCCCGGTCGGCGCGCTCACCGGCGCGGCGTACCGGTTCCGGGCTCGGCCGTTCGACCTGGTGTCCTCGCCGAGTGCGTGTGAGCACTGCGCCGCTGGTTGCGCGCTGCGCACCGACCACCGGCGCGGCAAGGTGACGCGGCGCATGGCGATGGACGACCCCGCGGTCAACGAAGAGTGGAACTGCGACAAGGGCCGCTGGGCCTTCCAGTACACGGCTTCGGCCGACCGGATTCGGCACCCGCTGGTGCGCCGCGACGGTGAGTTGGTCGTCGCTTCGTGGCCTGAGGCGCTGGACGCGGCGGCCACCGGACTGCGCGCGGCACGCGGCGCGGCCGGCGTGCTCGTCGGCGGTCGCAGCACCCTCGAAGACGCGTACGCGTACGCGAAGTTCGCGCGGATCGCGCTGGACACGAACGACATCGACTTCCGGGCTCGGCCGCACTCGATCGAAGAGGCCGAGTTCCTGGCCGCGCACATCGCCGGGAGCAGCCCGGTTGCGGGCGGCGACATGGCCACGACGTACGCGGACCTGGACAAGGCCCCGGCGGTGCTGCTGGTCGGGTTCGAACCCGAAGACGAGTCGCCGATCGTGTTCCTGCGTCTGCGAAAGGCGATGCGTAAGGCGCGCACGGCGGTCATCGCCATAGCGCCGGTAGAGACGCGCGGACTGCGTAAGCTCAACGGCTCGCTGCTTAAGGCAGCGCCGCACACCGAGCCGGAGTTCCTCACCGCGCTTGCGGCGGGGACCGAGGAGTCCGGGCTGGACGCGGCCGGGCAGCGAGCGGCGCGTCTGCTGCGCGAGCCGGGCGCGGTGATCCTCGTTGGCGAGCGGCTGGCCAGCGTGCCTGGCGCGCTCAGCGCGGCGCTGCGGGTAGCCGAGGCGACCGGCGCGAAGCTGGCGTGGATTCCGCGCCGAGCCGGTGAGCGCGGCGCGATCGAGGCCGGCGCGATCTACAACCTGCTGCCCGGCGGCCGCCCCGCCGAGGACTCGCGGGCACGTACCGAGGTCGCCGCGGCGTGGGGCGTTCGAGCCCTGCCGACGCTGGACGGCCGCGACGGCGACGCGATCCTCGCCGAGGCGCGTGCCGGGAACATCAGGGCGCTGCTGGTCGGCGGCGTCGACCCGAACGACCTGCCGGACCCGGCCGCCGCACTGGCCGCGCTCGACGCGGTCGGCTTCCTGGTCTCGCTCGAGCAGCGGCCCTCCGCGGTGACCGAGCGCGCCGACGTGGTGCTGCCGATCGCGGCGGTCGCCGAGAAGAGCGGCAGCTTCCTGGACTGGGAAGGCCGCCCGCGCACATTCGAGACCGCGTTGTCCTCGAGCGCCGTGCAGACGGTCATCGCCGGCGGCATGTCAGACCTGCGCGCGCTCGAAGGCCTCGCCGACGCGATGGACGTGCACCTCGGTCTGCCCGACGTCGCCGCCGCTCGCCGTGAACTGGCGAGCCTGGGTCGCTGGGACGGCATCCCGGCGCCGCGGCCTTACGCGTCGGCCCGGCCGTTGCCCGCTCCCGCAGCGGGACAAGCGGTTCTGGCGACGCATCACCTGCTGCTCGACGACGGACGGCTCCAGGACGGCGAGAAGCACCTGGCCGGCACGGCGCGTACACCGGTCGTGCGGATGTCGAAGGCCACTGCGAGCGAGATCGGCGCCGCCGACGGCGACGCGGTCGCGGTCTCCACGGAGGCCGGGACGATCACCCTCCCGCTGGCGATCGACACGCTGCCCGACCGAGTGGTCTGGCTGCCGACGAACTCGCCGGGCTCGCACGTGCGCGCCACGTTGGGCGCCGACACCGGCGCCGTAGTAGCTCTCGGGCTCGTCACGGCGGCCACCGTAGTCATCGACCCGGCCGCCGCCGCTTCTAGTGCCCCGGCGGCGAGCGCGGCACGATCCGTGGCTGATGTTCCGAGCCAACCCGGCACCGACTCCAGCGAGGTGGAGGCCTGATGCCAGCCGTACCGTCCAATATGGACCACTGGTTCCTGGGCAGCTTCGACACCCACATCCCGTGGTGGTTCATCCTGGTCGTGATCAAGGCGGTCGCCGCGTTCGCGATCCTGGTCGTGCTCACGCTGTTCAACATCTGGTTCGAACGGCGCGTGGTGTCCTGGATGCAGATGCGCGTCGGCCCGAACCGGGTCGGTCCGCAAGGCCTGCTCCAGTCGCTGGCCGACGGCGTGAAGCTGGCGCTGAAGGAAGACATCGTCCCCAAGAACGCCGACGTCGTGGTCTTCTGGCTGGCGCCGGTGATCTCCGCGATCCCGGCGTTCCTGGCGATCGCGGTCATCCCGTGGGGTCCCGAGGTCTCGATCTTCCACCACTGGACCCCGCTGCAACTGGTCGACCTGCCGATCGGCGTGCTCTACATCCTCGCCGTCTCGTCGATCGGCATCTACGGGGTCGTGCTGGCCGGCTGGTCCTCCGGCTCGACCTACCCGCTGCTCGGCGCGCTGCGTTCCTCGGCCCAGATGATCTCCTACGAGGTCGCGATGGGCCTGTCGTTCGCGGGCGTGTTCCTCTACGCGGGCACCATGTCCACGAGCGGGATCGTGAGCGCGCAGGCGCACGGCTGGTACATCTACCTGTTGCCGCTCTCCGCGATCATCTACATCATCGCGATGGTCGGTGAGACCAACCGCGCGCCCTTCGACCTCGCCGAGGCCGAGGGCGAGCTGGTCGGCGGCTTCCACACCGAGTACTCCTCGCTCAAGTTCGCCCTCTTCTTCCTGGCCGAGTACATCAACCTGGTCACCGTCTCCGCGCTGGCCGTCACGATGTTCTTCGGCGGCTGGCGCGCCCCGGTGCCGCTCAGCCTCTGGGCGGGCGCGAACAGCGGCTGGTATCCGGTGATCTGGTTCCTGATCAAGCTGCTGATCTTCGTGTTCATCTTCATCTGGCTGCGCGGCACGCTGCCCCGGCTGCGTTACGACCAGTTCATGGCCTTCGGCTGGAAGGTGCTCATCCCCACCTCCCTGCTCTGGCTGCTGGTCGTCGCGACGTTCCGTCAGCTGCGCAACGCCGGGGACCTGGACAGCTCGCACGCCTGGCCGATCGGCATCGGCATCGCGGTGCTCTTCCTGCTCGTCGTCGGCGCGCTCGAACTACGTGAGCGCAACAAGATCCGGCGCACGCCGCCGCCGACCATCGCGGCCTTCCAGCCGCTGGCCGGCGGATTCCCGGTGCCGCCGATGCCAGGACAGAGCGTCCCGCCGGTCCAGCGCCGTCCGCAGTACGCACGCACCGCCGCGCTCGCGACGGCGCTGAACGGCTCCACCTCCGAGGAGGCGAACCCCGAATGAGCAGCCCCGACGAGAAGAAGGAACAGCCGGGCCCGCTGGCTCCGATCGCCGGCTTCGGCGTCACCTTCGCCACCATGTTCAAGCCGCCGAACACCGAGCGGTACCCGGAGGAGAAGAAGCCGACCGCCCTGCGCTTCCACGGCCGCCACCAGCTCAACCGGCATCCGGACGGCCTGGAGAAGTGCATCGGCTGCGAGCTGTGCGCCTGGGCCTGTCCCGCCGACGCGATCTACGTCGAAGGCGCGGACAACACCGAGGAGGAGCGTTTCTCCCCCGGAGAGCGGTACGGACGCGTTTATCAGATCAACTATCTGCGCTGCATTCTGTGCGGCCTCTGCATCGAGGCCTGCCCGACCCGCGCGCTGACCATGACCAACGAGTACGAGCTCGCCGACACCAGCCGCGAATCGCTGATCTACACCAAGGATCGGCTGCTCGCCGGGCTGACCGACGGCATGGTGCCCGCGCCGCACGACATGCAGCCGGGCACCGACGAGAAGGACTACTACAAGGGCAAGGTCACCCGCGCCTCAGACGAGCAGCTAGCCGCGTACGCGCGTGGCCAGGCCGCCGGGGACGCCTCGTCAGCAGCCACCGGCGAGGCCGCGCAGACCGAACCGGAGACCGTGCGATGAGCGCGGCACTGCTTCCCGCACTCGCCATTCACGCAGGCGCGATTCACTCAGCGACCGCCGTGGAATACGCGGCCCCGGTCACCTCCACCGGCAACGGCGAGACGTTCCTGTTCTGGCTCGGCGCCGTCATCTCGGTGATCGGCGCGCTCGGGCTGATCTTCTCCAAGAAGGCCGTGCACTCGGCGCTGTGGTTGTGCGCGGTGATGATCTGCCTGGCCATGTTCTACATGGCGCAGGGCGCGGTCTTCCTCGGCATCGTGCAGATCGTCGTCTACACCGGCGCGATCATGATGCTGTTCCTGTTCGTGCTGATGCTGATCGGCGTGGACTCGGCCGAATCGCTGACCGAGACGATCCGCGGCCAGCGTTGGGCAGCCGTGCTCGTCGCAGTCCTCTTCGGGGCGATCCTGCTCGGCGTGTTCGCGCACGCGCAGCTCGGTCCGTTCAAGGGAGTCGACGACGCCAACGCCTCGGCCGGCGGCAACGTCCCGTCGCTCGCGCGGCTGCTTTTCAGCCGCTACTTCTGGGCCTTCGAAGTCTCGTCCGCGGTGCTGATCGTCTCGGCGCTCGGCGCGATGGTCCTGGCGCACCGCGAGCGGGTCACCCCGCGCAAGACGCAGCAGGAGCTGGCGGCCGACCGGTTCAAGCGCTTCGGCAAGGACCCGTCCACGATCGTCACGCCGCTGCCGAACCCCGGCATCTACGCGCAGCACAACGCGGTCGACACCCCGGCGCTGCTGCCCGACGGCAGCATCTCCGAGCTCAGCATCAACGCGACGCTGCGTACACACGGCGACCCGCGCGTGATCAGGCCCCTGCCGGTCCCGCTACCCCGGGGCGAGGACGACGCCGATAACGCACGCAGCGCGGCTACCAAGTCCACCACCGGGTCCGACACCAGCCACCACGAGGAGGTCGAGGCATGAGCCCGGACAACTACCTGTACCTCTCGGCGATCCTGTTCAGCCTCGGCGCGCTCGGCGTGCTGATCCGGCGCAACGCGATCGTGGTCTTCATGTGCATCGAGCTGATGCTCAACGCCGCCAACCTCGCCTTCGTCACCTTCTCCCGGATGCACGGAGCGCTGGACGGCCAGATCATCGCGTTCTTCACGATGGTGATCGCCGCCGCCGAAGTCGTGGTGGGCCTGGCGATCATCATCAGCGTCTTCCGCACCCGCCGCTCGGCCTCGGTCGACGACGCGAACCTGCTGAAGTACTAGGGGGTGTTTGAGATGCGAGGTCGGGGTCGCGGCGCCTGTCACGCACGCTCGCCGCGTTGTCGGAGCGTCCACGGACCTCCAGTCCGCGAACGCTCCTCCGCCTTGCGATCGCACGCGCCATGCGCCGCGCCCTGATCCGACCCCGCATCTCAAACACCCCCTAGAGAGGGACAGCCGAAAATGCCACCCTCCACCTACGCCCCGGTCGCGGCGACCGGCGTCTTCACGCTGACCGCGTGGGTCGTCGCGCTGCCGATGATCGGGGCGGCGATCCTGCTGATCGGCGGGAAGCGGACCAACCGCTGGGGCCACCTGCTCGGCTGCGCCACGGCCGTGGGCTCCTTCGTGCTCGGCGCGGTGCTGTTCTTCTCGCTGCTCGGCAAGCCGGGCAACGCGCGCTCGTACGACCAGCACGTCTACACGTGGGTCCCGGTGCCGAACTTCTCGGCCGACGCCGGCTTCCACCTCGACCAGCTGTCGATGACCTTCGTGCTGCTGATCACCGGGGTCGGATCGCTGATCCACATCTACTCGGTCGGCTACATGGCGCACGACGAGAACCGGCGCAAGTTCTTCGGGTTCCTGAACCTGTTCCTCAGCGCGATGCTGGTGCTCGTCCTCGCCGACAACTACCTGCTGCTGTACGCGGGCTGGGAAGGCGTCGGCCTGGCCTCGTACCTGCTGATCGGGTTCTGGCAGCACAAGCCCTCGGCGGCGGTCGCGGCGAAGAAGGCGTTCATCGTCAACCGGGTCGGCGACATCGGCCTGTCCGTCGGCGTCATGCTGATGTACACCACGTTCGGCGGCTTCGCGTTCACCGACGTGTTCAACAAGGCGGCGGGCGCCGATCAGCGCACGATCACCGGCATCGGCCTGATGCTGCTGCTGGCCGCGTGCGGTAAGTCCGCGCAGTTCCCGCTGCAGTCCTGGCTCTTGGACGCGATGGAGGGCCCGACCCCGGTCAGTGCCCTGATCCATGCTGCCACCATGGTGACCGCAGGCGTCTATCTGATCGTCAGATCGCACGTCATCTTCGACATCTCGCCGAACGCCCGACTGCTCGTGACTATCGTCGGCGCGATCACGTTGATGATGGGTGCGATCATCGGTACGGCGAAGGACGACATCAAGAAGGCCCTCGCCGGTTCGACGATGTCGCAGATCGGCTACATGATCCTGGCCGCCGGGCTCGGCCCGATCGGCTACGTGTTCGCGATCATGCACCTGATCACGCACGGCTTCTTCAAGGCCGGCCTGTTCCTCGGCGCCGGATCGGTCATGCACGGCATGAACGACGACGTGGACATGCGGCACTACGGCGCGCTGCGTAAGTACATGCCGATCACGTACGTGACCTTCGGCCTCGGCTACCTAGCCATCATCGGAGTGCCGCCGTTCTCCGGGTTCTGGTCCAAGGACAAGATCATCGAGGCGGCGTTCGCGCAGGGCGGTACGTCAGGCTACGTGCTCGGCATCACGGCCCTGCTCGGCGCGCTGATCACCGCGTTCTACATGACGCGCGTGATGCTGATGACGTTCTTCGGTGAGAAGCGCTGGGTCGAAGACGCGGAAGGCCACGAGCCCCACCCGCATGAATCGCCGAGCTCGATGACCATCCCGATGATCGTCCTCGCGATCGGCTCGGTCTTCGCCGGCGGCCTGTTCTCGATCGGCTCGTCCTTCGTGAACTGGCTCGAGCCGGTCACCGGACGCGCCGAGGGCCACTCGCCGATCAACGGCAACGTCCTGTCGGTCATCACCTTCGTCGTCGTGGTGCTCGGCGTCGCGTACGCCTGGCAGCAGTACGGCGCGAAGCCGGTCCCGGCGGTCCCGCCGCTCGGCTCGGCGTGGACCCGCGCGGCCCGCCGCGACCTGTACGGCGACGCGTTCAACGAGACCGCGTTCATGCGTCCCGGCGAGTACCTGACCCGGCTGCTGGTCTACTTCGACAACAAGGGCGTCGACGGCGTGGTCAACGGCGTCGCGGCCGGACTCGGCGGCACGTCCGGCCGATTCCGCCGCGCGCAGAACGGCTTCGTCCGCTCCTATGCCCTGTCCATGTTCGGCGGCGCGGCCCTGTTCATCGTGGCCTTGCTCCTGGTTCGAGGCTGAAAGGACGCTGCGCTGACATGTCATCGTTCCCTTACTTGACCACGACGATCGGGGTGCCGCTCGTCGGCGTCATCGCGATCGCCGCGCTGCCCAAGGAGCGGGAGAGGCTGGCTCGGCCGATCGCGCTGATCACCTCGCTGATCGCGCTCGGCTTCACCATCGCCGCCACGGTCGCGTTCAACCGCGGCGGCCCGCGCTTCCAGCTGTCCGAGAACTACTCGTGGATCCCCACGTTCCACATCAACTACAGCCTCGCGGTCGACGGCGTCGGACTAGTCCTGCTGCTGATGACCGCGGTGCTGGTCCCGATCGTCATGCTGGCCGCCTGGCACGACACCGACGCGCCGCAGGGCGCGCCGGCCGAGGCCAAGCGCTCGGTGCGCGCGTACTTCTCGCTGCTCCTCGTCCTCGAGACGATGATGCTCGGGGTCTTCGCGGCCAACGACATCTTCCTGTTCTACGTGCTGTTCGAGGCGACGCTGATCCCGGGTTACTTCCTGATCGGCTCGTTCGGCGGCGCGCACCGCTCGTACGCGGCGGTCAAGTTCCTGCTCTACAACCTGCTCGGCGGACTGCTGATGCTGGCCGCCGTGATCGGGTTCTACGTCGTCACGACACACTCGGCGCTCAATGGCAGCTTCGACTTCCAGGCGCTGACGAAGGCGGTCTCCAACGGCAGCCTCACGATGGCGAGCAACACCGAGAAGTGGCTGTTCCTCGGCTTCTTCGTGGCCTTCGCCGTAAAGGCGCCGCTGTGGCCCTTCCACACCTGGCTGCCTGACGCCGCCTCAGAAGCGACCCCCGGCACCGCAGTCCTGCTGGTCGGCGTGCTGGACAAGATCGGCACCTTCGGCATGCTGCGGTTCTGCCTGGAGCTGTTCCCGCACGCCTCGCACTACTTCACCCCGCTAGTCCTAGTACTAGCCGTAATTAGCACCATCTACGGCGCGCTCCTCGCGATCGGCCAGACCGACATCAAGCGCCTGATCGCGTACACCTCGGTCTCGCACTTCGGCCTGATCACGCTAGGCGTCTTCGCCCTCACGGCCAGAGGCCAAGTCGGCGCGACGCTCTACATGGTCAACCACGCCCTATCGACCGGCGCGCTGTTCCTGCTGGCCGGCTTCATGATCTCGCGCCGCGGCTCCACCTCGGTCGACGCGTACGGCGGCGTGCAAAAGGTAGCCCCGCTCCTCGCGGGCACCTTCCTGGTAACCGGCCTCTCGTCCCTCGCCCTGCCCGGCCTGTCCTCCTTCGTCTCGGAGTTCCTGGTCCTGGTCGGCACCTTCGAGAAGTACCCGGTGGCCGCGATCATCGGCACCACCAGCATCGTGCTGGCGGCCCTCTACATCCTCTGGCTGTACCAGCGCACGATGACCGGCCCGGTAGCCGCCTCAGTCGAGGGCTTCAAGGACCTCAACGCCCGCGAGCTCACGGTCATCGGCCCGCTCCTCGCGCTGATCATCGCGCTCGGCTTCGTGCCGAGCCTGCTGACGAACTACATCAACCCGGCGATCAACCAGACCCCTGCGCAGGTGCAGATCACGCACCAACAGCAGCCGGTCGGGCAAACCGTCGCCCAATCCAACGGGAGCGGACAGTGACGCCCATCCTCGCCGCGCTGCTACCGACCGCGGCAGCGACGACGCCCGCACCCGCGCCGTTCCACGTCCCGAGCGTCGAGTTCGGCAAGCTGTCGCCGATGCTGATCGTGCTCGGCGTGGCGACCGCAGGCGTGCTCGTCGAAGCCTTCGCCCCGCGAGCGGCCCGCTACCGCATCCAGGTCACGCTTACCCTCGTCGGCCTCATCGCTGCGTTCGCCGCAGTCATCGCACTGCACAACGCGCCGAGCCAGCTAGTAGCCGAGGGCTCCGTAGCCATCGACCGCACGACGCTCTTCCTGCAGGGCACGATCCTGGTCATCGCGCTGATCGCGGTGCTGGTCATCGCCGAGCGCCGCACCGAAGGCGGCCAAGACGCATTCGCCGCGCAAGGCGGTTCGGTACCCGGATCCCAACAGGAGCGCGAAGCGATCCGCGCCGGTTGGCTGACCACCGAGGTCTACCCGCTGCTGATGTTCTCCATCAGCGGCATGCTGCTCTTCCCGGCCGCGAACGACCTGCTGACCATGTTCGTAGCCCTAGAGGTCCTGAGCCTCCCCCTCTACCTGGTCTGCGGCCTGGCTCGTCACCGCCGCCTGCTCTCCCAGGAAGCCGCGCTCAAGTACTTCCTGCTAGGCGCGTTCTCCTCAGCCTTCTTCCTCTACGGCTCCGCGCTGCTCTACGGCTACGCCGGCTCGGTCCAGCTCCAGCAGATCTCTGACGCCATCCACAAGAACGCCCACGGCTCGGCGCTCCTCTACGCGGGCATCGCGCTACTCGGCATGGGCCTCCTGTTCAAGGTCGGCGCGGCACCGTTCCACATGTGGACCCCGGACGTGTACCAGGGCGCACCGACGCCGATCACCGGCTTCATGGCCGCCGCGACGAAGATCGCCGCCTTCGGCGCCCTAGTCCGCGTCCTGGACGTAGGCCTTCTAGGAGCCGAGCACGTCTGGCGCCCCGTCATCGAAGCCGTTGCGATCATCACAATGATCGTCGGCGGCATCCTCGCCCTGACCCAGCGCGACATCAAGCGCATGCTGGCCTACTCCGCGATCCTCAACGCCGGCTACATCATCATCGCCCTAGCCGCCACGACGACCGCCGGACTGGCCTCCGTCCTCTTCTACCTGCCGGTCTACGGCATCGCCATCGTCGGCGCGTTCGCGGTCGTCACCCTGGTCCGCGACTCCGGCGGCGAAGCCACCGACCTCTCCCGCTGGGCCGGCCTGGGCAAGACCGCCCCCATCCCCGCCGCCCTGCTCTCGATCTTCCTGCTCGCCTTCGCCGGTATCCCGTTCACCAGCGTCTTCGTAGGCAAGTTCGCCGTCTTCCAGGCCGCACTAGCCGCCGGTGCGCCGCAACTGGTCATCGTCGCCGTGCTAGCGAGCGCGCTCGCCGCGTTCTTCTACCTACGCGTAGTCGTGGTCATGTTCTTCTCCGACCCGCTGCCCGACGGCCCGACGATCGCCAACCCGTCCATCGCGGTCAAGACGGCCCTCGCGATCGCCGCACTGGCCACGGTCGCCATGGGTGTCGCCCCCGCAGTCCTACTCCACCTAAGCAACATCTCCGCCGTACTCGCACGCTGACGCTAGGTCGCCGGTAACTTACCCCGGCGACCTCCGGCAGCCCACCTGGCCGCCCGGTTGAAGCCCTCAAGGCCGCAATGCATTAGCGTGGACCCGATGTTAGGCACGTGAGGCAGCGGCCGGTTGCCGGCTGTACGGGAAAGGCGAAAGTCGTGGGCGTGCAGGTGGCGACCGGGCCGTTCGGCCTAGCGGTGACCGACCCCGCGCTCGATCGGCGTGTCCGAGAAGGCCTCATCGCAGTCGAGGACCTCGCTGCGCGCGTCAGCCCGCACCGATCATCCGTTCATCGCCGAAACCGCAAGCCACCTGGTGAACGCAGGCGGCAAGCGCTTCCGCCCCCTCCTCACGCTCCTAGCCGCCGAATTCGGCCACCCCGGCGCCCCCGGCATCGTCCCTGCCGGCGCAGTAGTCGAGCTAACGCATCTCGCGACGCTCTACCACGACGACGTGATGGACGAGGCCCCGCTACGCCGAGGCGTCCCCACCGCGAACGCCCGCTGGGACAACGCGGTAGCGATCCTCACCGGCGACTTCCTCTTTGCGAAGGCCTCACAGATCCTCGCCGACCTGGGCCCCGAAGCCGTCCGCCTCCAAGCCGAGACATTCGAGCGCCTGGTAACCGGCCAGATCAACGAGTGCATCGGCCCCAAAGACGGCCAGGCGGCGATCGACCACTACCTCAGCGTCCTGGTGGACAAGACCGGCTCCCTGATCGCCACCAGCGCAAGGTTCGGCGCCCTACTCTCCGGCGCACCAGCGGACGTAGTCGACACCCTCACCCGCTTCGGCGAAGTCTTCGGCGTGGCATTCCAGCTCTCCGACGACGTTCTAGACATCGCCAGCGACTCGGACCAGTCCGGAAAAACTCCCGGCACCGACCTACGCGAGGGCGTCCCCACCCTCCCCACGCTCTACGCGCTAGCCTCCACCGACCCCGAGAGTGCCCGCCTGCGCGAACTGCTCTCCGCCCCCATCACCGACGACGCCCTCGTCGACGAGGTCCTAGCCGTCCTGCGCGTACACCCCTCCATCGACCAGGCCCGCGACACCGTCCGCCGCTACGCCGACGAAGCCCGCGACCTGCTCGCGTCCCTCCCGGACAACTCCGCCAAGGAAACCCTGCTAGCCCTCTGCGACGTAGTAACCTCACGCACCGTCTAGCGCTGGTTCGACGATCACCGGTTCTACGACGGTTTCTGCTGCCTGCGCCGCGAGCGTCTTCGAGGTCTTGCCCCGGCGCACTTGGCGCAGAGAGTCGTAGGTAAGCAGGGCGAGGGCGATCCAGACGATGCTGAAGCCGATCCATTCGGTGCCGGGGACGGTTTCGTGCGCGACAAGGACGCCTACGGCCAGTTGCAGGATCGGGGCTAGGAACTGCAGCAGGCCGATCGTGGATAGGGGTAGGCGATTTGCCGCCGCGGTGAATAGGAGCAGGGGGATGACGGTGACCAGGCCGCAGCAGGCCAGCAGGATCGTCACGGGCCAGTGGACGTGGCCGAATGCTGCGGTGCCTTGGGACTGGAGGAAGGCTAGGTAGGCGAGCGCGGGGAGGAACTGGTACGCGGTTTCGATCGCCATGGACTCGGCGGCTGGGATGCCGGCGAGCTTCTTCAGCAGGCCGTAGCTGCCGAAGGAGAACGCCAGGATCAGCGCGATCCAGGGGAGGTGGCCGTAGCCGATGACCAGTTCGATGATCGCGGCGGCGCCTATGGCTACTGCGGCCCACTGGAGGGGACGCAGGCGTTCACGGAGGATTAGGACGCCGAAGACGACCGTGACTAGCGGGTTGATGAAGTAGCCGAGCGACGTCTCGACTATGTGGCCGTGGTTGACGGCCGATATGTACGTGCCCCAGTTGACTGAGATCAACGTCGCGGCGGCGAGCAGGAGCAGCGCTTTTTGCGGGCTGTGGCGCAGCTCGGCGATCCAGCTCCAGTTGCGCTTGACCGCGAGGATCGTGACGACCACCAGGAGCGACCAGGCCATGCGGTTCGCGAGGATTTCCGTCGGGCTGGCGGGCTTCAGCAGCGGCCAATACAGCGGGAAAAGGCCCCACAGGCCATAAGCTGCTAATCCGAATATCAGCCCTTTGCGCTCGTCGTGTCCGGCGGGTGGCGTCATAGGCACAAGCTTATCGTGGGTATTACTGTGCCTCTGGCGGTTTTGCGTCGCGGTGCGCTGAGGGCTGGGGCTGGTGCGCTGGCTGGTGATTGGTTACTGGTGTTGGTTACTGTAGTGGGTTGCCAGTGACGGAGCGAGTCGACGGAGGTTTTACTCCTCGGATTCGTCGCTGGCGCCGTCGCGCGGTAGCAGGACGTACGAAGGGTTGGCCATCGCCAGGTAGCCCTCCATCTCGCCGACCATGCCCTCTACGCGCATCTTCGCGCCAGGCTCGATGCCGGGGATGCTGCGTCGGCCGAGGAAGACGAGGGTGATGCCGCCGGTCTCGTCGTAGAGTTCGGCCTCTAGTGCAGGGGAGCCGGAAACGGGGCCGACGTAGACGGAGCGGACTCGGCCTTCTAGTGTCGCGCGGTTGCGCCAGCGGACCGAGCTGATCGGGATCGGGTTGGTCGGGTCGACGTCTGGGGCGGGCACTCGACGTCGAGGAGCAGCTTCTTGGTGGCTCGGGGGCGGGGCCTGCTGGTGCCGCCTACGCCGGATTCGCCGCCGGGGCCTTGGCCGGGGCTGCGGCCTTGCTCGGACGCTTCGAGTTCTTCGATTGCCTCGACGACGTCGAAGGGCACGATCATGGCCGCTACGTGCGGCAGCTTGGAGACGGCGCCGGCGATCGCGTCTGCTGTGCGGTCGTGGAGGAGCCGGCTGGTGATCGAGAACGAGCGGCGGGGGAGAAGTATCGTCACCTCGGAGTCGCTGTCGATCGCGGTGCGCGCGGCCAGTTCGACGGAGGCGCGGCGCAGACGGCGGTCTGGGACCTCGATGATTTCCAGTGGCACGTCCGCCGCGACCGAGCGGTCCCACTTCTTGCGCAGGATCTCGGCGTGCTTCGAGTCGATCATGAGGTGCACGGCGCGCAGTTCGATGGGGCGCAGCGACCGGGCGTAGCGCAGGGCCTTGATCACCGCGAGGTCTACCGAGTCGACGAGGACCAGGACCGTGTTGCGGGTCAGGGTGGGCAGCGAGGCGGAGGCGGGGGCCATGTCCAGCGCGGCGGCTTCACGGCGGTACCGCTCGTTCAGCTTGATCAGCGCGAAGACGCCGATCGGGAAGATCACCACGACCATCCACGCGCCCTCGGTGAACTTGAAGACCGCGAAGATGACCACGACCGCGGTCGAGGTGACCGCGGCCGCGCCGTTGATCAGCAGTTTGACGGCGCGGTTCTTCTCCCTGCGCGTGTAGTGGTACTTGAACAGCCCGGAAGCGGCCATCACGAAACCGGTGAAGACGCCGATCGCGTACAGCGCGACGAGCTTGGTCAGGTTGCCCTGCATCCCGATGATCAGCGCCAGGGACAACCCGGTCAGCACGATGATGCCGTTGGAGTAGGCCAGCCGGTGGCCGCGGTGGGTGAACTGGCGGGGCAGGAAGGAGTCGCCGGCCACGAAGGAGGTCAGGAACGGGAAGCCGCTGAACGAGGTGTTGCCGCCGGTGTAGAGGATGAGCGCGGTGGCGATCTGAACCGTCGTCAGCATGAACGCGCCGACCGCGCCGTGGCCCCAGATCAGGCTGGTCAGCTGGGCGAGCACGGTGGGGTTGCCGTTGCTGTACGGCATGCTCTGCGATCGCCAGGCGAGGATCGAGATGCCCAGGACGAGGGTGCCGAGGATCGTCGCCATGATCGTCATGGTGATCCGGGCGTTCTTCCCGGCCGGCTTGCGGAAGACCGAGACGCCGTTGGAGATCGCTTCCAGTCCGGTCAGCGACGAACCGCCGTTGGCGAAGCCGCGCAGCATCGCCGAGATCGCGGCGAAGCTGACGATCCACTGCGTCTGCGTGCCGAGCTGCAGCACGCCGCCGAACCGCTGGTCGTGCAGGTTGCCCGCCTGATGCAGATGGCCGGTGGCCAGCTCGGCGAGCCCGGCTGCGACGGTGAGGCCGACCAGCCCGATGTACGCGTACGCCGGGGACGCGAAGGCGCGCCCCGCCTCGCGCACGCCGCGCAGGTTGCCGTAGGCCAGCAGCAACACCACGGCGATGGAGATATAGATCTTCCAGCTGTTGATGTCGATGCCGTGACTGATCGACAGGTACGAAGCGATGGCGTCGGTGCCGGCCGAGATCTGCACCGCCACGGTCACGATGTAGTCGATGAGCAGAGCCACCGCGGCGATCTGTGCTACGCGCGGTCCGAAGTTCTCCCGCGCGACGATATAGGAGCCGCCCGCCTTGGTGTAGTGGGTGACCACGTCGCGGTAACACAGCGTCAGAAGCACTAGCATGCCGAGGATCACGCCGGTGATCGGCATGATCAGCATGAAACCCAGCACGCCGAAGTACGGGATCAGCTGGGTGAGCATCTGCTCGGAGCCGTAGGCGGAGGAGGAGATGCAGTCGATCGCCATGATGCCGAGCGCGACCGGATTGGACAGCTTCTCCGCGTACAACTGGTCGTTGACCAGCGGCTTGCCGAGCAGCTTGCGCTTTACCCGATAGCTGAGACTTTCCGGCACCGTCACGGTCGCGGACAGCGCGGGCGGCGTGGCCGTGGGCGAGGCGGCCTGTGGCTGCGCCGACCGGCCCGTGGTCGAGGTGGTCATGTCGCCTGTGTTGTCTTCCTCTTTAGCTTCGGGCGCCGCAGACCCGCTGCGTTCATTATGTGCAGGCATGGGGGGCGCCACTTACGCGCGGGCGCTTGAATCATGCGAGAAATAGTGAGCCATGCTCAGCGTTGCGGGAGGCTGTGGATGAGCTGGCAGAGGGCTCGAACGCGAGCGGGCAGCTGGTAACAAGCTGCCGGGAAACCGTCAGGCGCCGCCGGTGGTGGACGGCGGCGCCTTGGCGAGGATGACGTATTCGATGTGCTCTGCGTTGCAGGCCTAAAGCATTCTTTACCTGGACGCTGCTCTTTCTAACACTGACCTTCCTTATTCACAGTCCTGCTACTGGCCGATGGTCCAGGTGTCGCTGCCGGCCAGCAGCTTGGCGAGGTCGCCGTCGCCCTGGCGGGCGGCGGCCTGCTCGAGCTGACTGTTCATCAGTTCGTCATACGTAGGGCGGTTGACCTGGCGCAGGACGCCGATCGGGGTGCCGTCCAGCGTGCCGAGGTCGGCCAGCCGCGACAGTGCGAACGCGAGCTCGGGTCCTTCGGCGTGCGCGTCGTGCACGACCGCCGGGCGCGAGTCGTTCTCCGGGACGAGGGTCAGGCCGCCGGTCTCGGTGCGGACCGCCTTGCGGCCCGGGCCGGTGATCGGTTCGCCGTGCTTCAGCCGGATCAGGCGCTGATCGCGGGTGTCCGGGTCCTTCAGCGCCTCGAACGCGCCGTCGTTGAAGATGTTGCAGTTCTGGTAGATCTCCACCAGCGCGGTGCCCTGGTGCGCCGCCGCAGCGGACAGCACCTCGGTCAGGTGCTTGCGGTCCGAGTCGATCGACCGGGCCAGGAACGAGACCTCGGCGCCGAGGGCCAGCGACAGCGGGTTGAACGGCGCGTCCAGCGAGCCGAGCGGCGTCGACTTGGTGATCTTGCCTTGCTCGCTGGTGGGGGAGTACTGGCCCTTGGTCAGTCCGTAGATCCGGTTGTTGAACAACAGGATCTTCAGATTGACGTTGCGGCGCAGCGCGTGCACCAGGTGGTTGCCGCCGATGGACAGCGCGTCGCCGTCACCGGTGATCACCCATACGCTCAGGTCCGGCCGGGACGCGGCCAGGCCGGTGGCGATCGCCGGGGCGCGTCCGTGGATCGAGTGCATCCCGTACGTATTCATGTAGTACGGGAAGCGGGAGGAGCAGCCGATGCCGGAGATGAAGACGATGTTCTCCCGGCGCAGCCCCAGGTCGGCATCAGGCTCTGCACCGCGGCGAGGATCGCGTAGTCGCCGCAGCCGGGGCACCAGCGCACTTCCTGGTCGGTCTTGAAGTCCTTGACCGTCAGCGGGAGCGGGTCGCGCAGCGCGGTACCGGCCGCGTGGCCGTGGCCGTTCTTCGCGCCGTTGCCGTTCGCGCCGTGGCCATTGGTGCCTGTCCGTTCGCACCATTGGCACCGTTCGCGCCGTTGCCGTTCGTTGGATCAAGCATCACCGAACTCCCCCGCTGGAACCGTGTCGTCGGTCAGGCCCTTGATCACATCGGCGAGCTCGGCCGAGGTGAACGGCAGGCCGCGCACCTTGTTGTATCCGACCGCGTCCACCAGGTAGCGGGCCCGGATCAGCAGAGCGAGCTGACCTAGGTTCATTTCTGGGATAAGTACCTTGTCGTACCGGCTCAGCACCTCGCCGAGGTTCGCCGGGAACGGGTTCAGGTGCCGCAGATGCGCGTGCGCCACACGGCCACCGTCGAGGCGTACCTTGCGGCACGCGGCCTGCGCCGGTCCGTAGGTCGAGCCCCAGCCGAGCACGAGGACGCGTGCGCCGCCGCCTGGATCGTCCACTTCGAGCGGGTCGATCGTGTCGGCGATCCGGTCGACCTTGGCCTGGCGGGTGCGGACCATCAGGTCGTGGTTGGCCGGGTCGTAGGAGATCTCGCCGGTGCGGTCGGCCTTTTCGATGCCGCCGATCCGGTGCTCGAGGCCGGGGGTGCCGGGCACGGCCCACGGACGCGCCAGCGTCTCCGGGTCGCGCTGGTAGGGCAGGAAGACCTCGCCCTCGGGTGGCGCGGTGGCGAACTCGACGTGCAGGTCCGGCAGCTTTTCGACGTCCGGTAGCTGCCACGGCTCGGAGCCGTTGGCCAGGTAACCGTCGGAGAGCAGGAAGACCGGCGTGCGGTACGTGATCGCGATCCGTGCCGCCTCGATCGCCGCAAAAAAGCAGTCGGAGGGGGAGCGCGGCGCGACGATCGGTACCGGCGCCTCGCCGTTGCGGCCGAACATCGCCTGTAGCAGGTCGGCTTGTTCGGTCTTGGTCGGCAATCCGGTGGACGGGCCGCCACGCTGGATGTCGCAGATGACCAGCGGCAGTTCCAGCGAGACCGCGAGACCGATCGTCTCGGCCTTGAGCGCGATGCCGGGACCAGACGACGTTGTCACGCCGAGCGCGCCGCCGAAGGCCGCGCCGAGTGCCGCGCCGACGCCGGCGATCTCATCCTCGGCCTGGAAGGTGCGCACGCCGAAGTTCTTGTGCTTGGACAGCTCGTGCAGGATGTCCGAGGCCGGGGTGATCGGGTAGGCGCCGAGGAACAGCGGCAGCCCGGACCGGCGCGACGCGGCGATCAGGCCGTAGGCCAGCGCCAGGTTGCCGGAGATGTTGCGGTAGCGACCGGCCGGCAACGCGGCCGGGGCGACCTCATACGAGACCGCGAACTCCTCGGTGGTCTCGCCGTAGTTCCAGCCGGCCTGGAACGCGGCCCGGTTCGCGGCCGCGATGTCCGGACGTTTGGCGAACTTCTGGTCGAGGAAAGTCAAAGTCCGGTCGAACGGCCGGTTGTAGAGCCAGGACAGCAGCCCGAGGGCGTACATGTTCTTGGCCCGCTCCGCTTCCTTCCGGCTGAGCGGATGGCCTTCAAGCGCCTTCACCGTGGCCGACGTCAACGCGACCGGGTGCACGTGAAAGCCGTCGAGCTCCCCACTCTCCAGCGGGTTGGCCGCGTAGCCGACCTTGGAGAGGGCGCGTGGGGTGAACTCGTCGGTATTCACGATGACCGTGCCGCCGCGCGAGACGTCCTTGAGGTTCGCCTTCAACGCCGCCGGGTTCATCGCCACCAGCACGTCCGGGGCGTCGCCCGGGGTGAGGATGTCGTGGTCGGCGAAGTGCAGTTGAAAGGCTGACACGCCTGGCAGCGTCCCGGCTGGGGCGCGAATCTCGGCCGGGAAGTTCGGGAGGGTGGATAGGTCATTGCCATAGGCGGCGGTCTCCGCGGTAAACCGGTCACCGGTTAACTGCATGCCGTCACCTGAGTCACCGGCGATTCGGATGACGACTCCGCCAATCCGTTTCACCGGTGCGCTCTGCTTCTCGTCGATCGCCTCGCCCGCCACCGAACCTCCTCCGGATGTCCACGTTGTGGGACGGTTCCTGGGATCGCACGCGCCGCTACGATCACCGGAGCATGTCGTTCCCGTCACCCTCCGGTACGAAAACATCGTACGCCCGAGCATGGCCGGGAGGCGCAGCACAGTGCGATGTCAGGTTCTTCGATCCTGCCCAGTCTTGCTATACGGCTTCTCGACCCGGCGCCCAGGGGGCACCTCACGAGCCGAGTACCCTTGTGCGATGACGAGGCGGATCGGTAGCGCTTAAGCGGCGACGGGCATCCTGGAGCCGTGATGAGCAGTGAATCGGCGGCGAACTGACGCACGAGGACGGGCGGCGGCTTTATGGGAATCGGCGACGCGAGCGGTACGACTTACTTCTCCGCGTACTCGATCGTCGGCATGCTCTTGTTGCTCGGTATCGCGTTCGTGACGGTCTCCTTCGCGGCGAACCGGTTACTGGCGCCGGCGCGGCCGACGCCGGAGAAGCTGCTCACGTACGAATGCGGTGTCGACCCGGTGGGCGACGGGTGGGCGCACACCCACGTGCGTTATTACGTCTATGCGTTCCTGTACGTCATCTTCGCGGTCGACGCCGTCTACCTGTTCCCTTGGGCCACCGTGTTCGCCGCGCCGGGATTCGGCGCTACCACGCTTGTTGAGATGTTCGTCTTCATCGGCTTCCTGGCGGTTGGGATCCTCTACGCCTATAAGAAGGGCGTCTTGACGTGGCTGTGAACGAGGGGGAGACGGTAGCGCCGCCGCCGGTCGGCGGGGGCGCAGTGGCGTTGGGCATACCGCGGATCGGTCCACCGGTCCGCGGCTTTGGTACGGGCTTCGACCTGGCGCCCAAGCCGATGAAGGTGGTGCTCAACTGGGGCCGCAAGTACTCGCTGTGGGTCTTCAACTTCGGGTTGGCCTGCTGTGCGATCGAATTCATCGCGGCCTCGATGGCCAGGCACGACTTCATCCGGCTCGGCGTGATCCCGTTCGCCCCCGGGCCCCGGCAAGCCGATCTGATGGTCGTATCGGGCACGGTCACCGACAAGATGGCCCCGGCGGTCAAGCGGCTCTACGAGCAGATGCCGGAGCCGAAATACGTGATCTCGTTCGGCGCGTGCGCGAACTGCGGCGGCCCGTACTGGGACTCGTACGCGGTGACCAAGGGCGTCGACCAGATCATCCCGGTAGACGTATATGTACCCGGCTGCCCGCCGCGTCCCGAAGCATTGCTGCAGGGCATCATCCGGCTGCAGGAGAAGATCGCGGCAGAGGGCACCGGCGGACGCGTGATCCGCGCCATCGAGCGGGAAGACCGGAGCAACGGCGAGGGACGCACCGGACGCACCGACCGCGCTGCGCGTAACGGAGTGGAGCGCGCCCTCAAGTCGCGCTGGCGCAAGCCGCGCTCGACTGAGGCTCCAGCCCCGGCGCCGGTATCCGGCCCTCCGACCCAACTGCTTCCAGTAACTGAGACGGCCAACGAGACGGCTCAGCTACCCACGGTTCCGGCGACGCCCTACGCGCCGCCCACGACGCAGCCGGTGAAGACCGCCGAGGCGCCTGGGGCAACGAAGACCGTCGAAGCGCCACCGACGCCCGCACCCACACCGGCACCGAAGCCAGCCCCGACGCCAAAGGTCCCGACTGCCGAGGCGCCGACCGTCGAGGTGCCGATGATCGAGCCCCCGGCGACCGAGTCGCTGCCCAGGCTCCGGGTGCGGGTCCCGCGCCGGCACTACTTCCGCGAGCTGCGACGTGCCCGCGACCACGGCCTGTCACTGTTCGAGAAGGCGGCCCGCGATCAGGAATGGGAGCACGACGATGAGCCCTGAGAACGTGGCGGCCGTCGTCGAGACGGTCGCTCAGGTGCTCGGCCGGGCCACCGGCGGCGCGGCCGAGGTGCAGGAGAACTACGGTCGTCCGCTCGCCGTCGTGCCCCCGGAGCAGTGGATTCGCCGCGCTCACCGCCGCGCGTGACGAGCTCGGCGCGACGTTCTTCGACTGGCTGACCGCGGTCGACGAGCTGGCGAACGGCTACTCGATCGCCGCGTTCGTCTGCGCGCCGGAAGATGCCCCGGGTGACCGGCTTAAGCGGGGCCAAGGCCTGTTGCTCAAGACTCTGGTATCGCGGGACGAGCCTGAGCTGCCGACCGCCACAACGGTCTACCGAGGCGCCAACTGGCACGAGAGGGAGACGTTCGAGATGTTCGGGGTCGAGTTCGCCGGACATCCCGACCTCAAGCCGCTGCTGCTGCCGGACGGCTTCGAGGGCCATCCGCTGCGCAAGGAATTCGTGCTGGCCTCCCGCGTGGTCAAGGCCTGGCCAGGCGCGAAGGAGCCGGGCGAGTCCGATCACGACCGGGGTCGTGCCGCGCCAGGACGCCGCAGAATGCTGCCTCCCGGTGTGCCGGCGGAGGGGGAGTGGCTCAAACCGCTGCCCGTAACGCCCAGCCACTCCGATCATCCGACTTCGGCATCAAATGGCGCTGGGTCTGACATCTCCTCGGCTGATGGCGAGGGCGAGGGCTGATGGCCGGCACCGCACACTGGTGGCTCGAGGTCGTCCTTCGGCTGGTCGTGATCCTCGGCTTCTTCCTGGTGGTCCCGCTGGTCGTCGGCCAGATGGAACACAAGGCGATGGCGCACATGCAAGGCCGCCTCGGCCCGATGGAGGCCGGCGGCTTCCACGGCTGGGCCCAGCTGATCGCCGACGGCGTGAAGTTCGCGCAGAAGGAATCGGTCGTCCCCGCCGCCGCCGACCGGATCGTCTTCCAGATCGCACCGGCCATCGCGCTGATCCCGTACCTGGTCGCGCTCGTCGTCGTGCCGATCGGGCCGGGTACGCAAGTAGGCGTCGCGCTCGACCTCGGCCTGTTCTTCGTCCTCGCGGTGATGGGCGTCGGCGTGCTGGGCACGCTGATGGGCGGTTGGGCCAGCGCCAACAAGTACTCGCTGCTCGGCGGCATCCGCACCGCCGCGCAGCTGATGGCATATGAGCTGCCGATGCTACTTTCGGCGGCGTCGGTCGGTATGGCCGCCGGGACGCTCTCGCTCGGCGGGATCGTCGAGAAGTGGCAGTGGTGGTGGCTGCCCTGGCAGCTGATCGGCGCCTTCGTGTTCTTCATCTCCGGCCTGGCCGAGCTACAGCGCCCGCCCTTTGACATGCCGGTCGCCGACTCGGAGATCATCTTCGGCGCGTACACCGAGTACACCGGCCTACGCTTCGCGTTCTTCCTGCTCGCCGAGTACGCCGGAATCGTGCTGCTGTGCCTGCTGACCACGGTCCTGTTCCTCGGCGGCTGGCACGGTCCGTTCTCCGCGCATCTCGGCTGGCTGTGGACAGTGCTTAAGACCCTGGTGCTCTCGTTCGTGGTGATCTGGCTGCGCGTCAGTTATCCACGATTGCGCGAGGACCAGCTGCAACGGTTCGCCTGGACCGTGCTGATCCCGCTGTCCTTGGGCCAACTCGCGCTGACCGGGGTGGTGAGGGTGCTGTGACGTCCACCGAACCTACGCAGCAGAACGGCGGTAACGCGTTGAACGGCGGCGTCACGAACGGCGACGTTGGATCTAATGGCAATGCCACCTCTAACGGCAACGGCACGTCCAAAGGCAACGGCGGCCGCGACATCCCCGGCACCGGCCTGGTCAAGGGTCTAGTCACGACCTTCAAGACCATGACGCACCGCGCGCACACCGTGCAGTACCCGGACCAGCCGCCCGAACTGCCCCCGCGCACGCGCGGCGTTATCGCGCTGGTCGAGGAGAACT
Organism: uncultured Actinomycetota bacterium; assembly: GCA_963714445.1. Lineage (GTDB taxonomy): Bacteria > Actinomycetota > Actinomycetes > Streptomycetales > Catenulisporaceae > Actinocrinis. The sequence continues at coordinate 5,533 of CAVQPP010000203.1, read as the reverse complement.
GCACGGTCTGCATGCTCTGCGCGCGCGAGTGCCCGGACTGGTGCATCTACATCGACTCGCACAAGGAGACGATCCCCGCGCCGCCGAGCGGTGGCCGCGAACGCGCCCGCAACGTGCTCGACCGCTTCGCGATCGACTTCTCGCTCTGCATGTACTGCGGGATCTGCATCGAGGTCTGCCCCTTCGACGCGCTCGAATGGTCCCCGGAGTTCGAGTACTCCGAACTCGACATCAAGGATCTGCTGCACGAGAAGGACCGGCTGCGCGAGTGGTTCTATACGGTGCCCGCGCCGGTCGCGCTCGACCCGGCGGCCGAGGATCCCAAGGAGGTCGGGGTCGCGCAGAAGGCGGCGGACAAGCTGGTCGCCGCGCAAAAGGCCGCCGAGATCGTGGCGCTCGCCGAGCCGACGACTGAGCCGACGTCTGGGAAGCCCGACGAGGCCATCAAGCCCGACACCGCCGGCAAGGCCGCCGAGGCCGACAACGAGAAGCCCGAGCAGGAGGGGGACGGCTGACGTGACGCACTCCTACCTCTCCCCGACCGGCGTCGAGATCACGTTCGTCCTGATCGGACTCGTCGTCATCGGCTCGGCGCTGCTCGTGGTCACCGTGCAGAACCTGGTGCACGCCGCGCTGTGGCTCGTCGTCTGCCTAGGCGGCATCGCCGGCGAATACCTGCTGCTCGGCGCGGAACTGGTCGCGTGGGTACAGATCCTGATCTACGTCGGTGCGATCGTCGTACTACTCCTGTTCGGCTTAGTCCTCACCCGCGCGCCGATCGGGCCGACCGACGAACTCGACGTCAAGTTCAAGCTGCCCGCGATCGTCGTCGCCGTCGGAGCCGCGGGCGTACTCGTAACGGTCCTGATCGACGCGTATCGCAACGTGTGGATCGAACCGCGAGCGGCAGTACCCCAGGGCACCGGCGCCGCGAACGGAGCGGCGCTGTTCAAGTTCTGGGTGCTGCCCTTCGAGACGCTGTCCGTGCTGCTGCTCGCCGCGCTCGTCGGGGCGATCGTCATCTCGCGCCGCACCGAGCAGGAGGCGAACGACTGATGCACGCCGTGTACCCACTGCTGCTCGGCGCGCTGCTGTTCGCCATCGGCCTCTACGGGGTTCTCGCGCGGCGCAACGCGATCACCGTGCTGATGGCGATCGAGCTGCTGCTCAACGGGGTCACCGTCAACCTGATCGCGTTCGGCTCGCTGCTGCGCGACACGTTCAACGTCGGGCAGATCTTCACACTGTTCATCATCACGATCGCCGCCGCGGAGACCGGACTCGGCCTCGCCATCGTGCTGATGATCTTCCGTCAGCGCGGCAGCGCCGACATCGACGGCCAGCGCCAACTCGCCGAACCCCTCGGCGGCCCAGACGACGAGACCGACCCGGCCGCGCAAGACCCGGGATCCGAACCGGACGCCGAACAGCCCACCCCGGCCTCGCCGGACGACGACGCCGCGGATGATGACGACGACGAGAAAAGGCGCGCCCGCTCGAACCCGCACTCAAGACTGCGGCACGAGAAACCGCGCCACGACAGACTGCGGAGGCGTCCCGGTGAACGTCTTCGCCGCGCTCACCATCGCGCTGCCCTTCCTCGGGTCCGCCGCCGCGTTCGCCGGCGGCCGGGATCTGCGGCACGTGCGCTTCTGGTCGGTCGCGCCGATCGCCGCCGCGCTGTTCACCTCGCTCGCGGTGCAGGTCGCGCACGGCACCGGCGGCACGTCCACGTCCGCCACCAAGCTCGCCGACGCAGGCCAGTTCACCATCTGGATCGGCACGCGCGTAACCGGGCTCTCCGCGCTAGTCGGCATCCTGGTTACCGTCGTCGCGCTCTGCGTACAGGTCTACTCGATGTCGTACATGCGGCACGAGAAGCGGTACCCGACGTACGCCGCGCTGATCTCCCTCTTCACCGGCGCGATGCTGCTGGTGGTCTACTCGGCCGACCTGATCGTGCTGCTGGTCGGCTGGGAAATCATGGGCGCCTGCTCGTACTTCCTGATCGGCCACTACTGGGAGCGGGCCGACGCGCGCTCCGGCTCGATCAAGGCGTTCCTGGTCACCAAGACCGGCGACGTGCCGTTCCTGTTCGGAATCGCCGCGCTCGGCATCCGCACCGGCAGCTTCCGCATCGACGACGTGCTGCACTCGATCGCCGCCAACGGGCTGGCCTACGCGCCGTTCATCGCCGTGCTGCTGCTTTGCGGCGTAGTCGGCAAGTCCGCGCAGTTCCCGCTGCACACCTGGCTTCCCGACGCGATGGCCGGCCCGACCCCGATCAGCGCACTAATCCACGCCGCGACCATGGTCGCCGCCGGTATCTACGTCGTCGCGCTGCTTTACCCGGTCTTCCTGCTCGCGCCCGGCGTCCTCACTCTGATGGCGGTAATCGCCGCTATCACGATGGTCGGATCGGGCTGGCGGCCTTCGCGCAGACCGATATTAAGAAGATCCTCGCGTACTCAACGGTCAGTCAGTTGGCCTATATGCTCGGCGGCCTGGCCGTCGGCGGGCGCGCGGCAGCGGTCTTCCACTTGATCACGCACGGCGCGTTCAAGGCGCTGCTCTTCCTCGCCGCCGGTGTCGTCATCCACCGCGTCGGCTCGAACGAACTGTCCGCGATGGGCGGCCTGCGTCACCGCATGCCAATCGTGTACCGCACGATGACCGTCGGTTTGGCCGCGCTGGTCGGCGTACCGCTGTTCTCCGGCTGGTTCTCCAAGGAAGCCATCCTCGGCGCGGCCTGGGACGCACACGGCGAGTTCGCCGCCGCCGGCTGGATCGTCCTCATCGCCGGAATCCTGACGGTCGGCCTAACCGCCGCCTACGCCACACGCCTCTGGCTGAAAGCCTTCTGGGGCCCATTCCCCGAGGCCTCCCCAGACGACCACCTAGTCGAGGCGCCGCAGACCGAGCTGGTCCCGCTCATCGTTCTCGCCGCCCCGGCCGCACTGCTCGGCTTCATCGCACTAGGCGGCGGCGCGTTCGCGTCGTGGATCGGCGACGCCTTCGGCCTAGCGGTCCCGGCCAGCGCCGGAGCCGACCTGGCCCCCGCCGGACCGACCTCCGCGATCGCCTTCGTAGTAACAGCCCTGGGCGCCGGCGGCGTCTGGTACGCCTGGCAACGCGACCCAGCGGCCGACCCAGCACGCATCCTCGGCCCGTGGCGTGAAACAGCCCTCTATGCCTTCTACATCGACGATGTATACGACCTGATCATCGTGCAGCCCGCACGCGTAATGGCGCGAGTGGTCGGCTTCCTGGACACCGAGGTCGTGGACGCTTACGTACGTGGCGCCGGGATAACCGCACGTGGCCTAGGCGGCCTGCTGCGCCGAGTGCAGACCGGCAACATCCAGCTGTACCTGACCGCACTGTTCACCGGAGTGATCGTCATCGCCGCCGTATTCGCCGGGCAGGTGCGCTGATGGCCACGCTGCTCGTACTCCTGCTGATCGTCCCCGCCGCTGGGATCATCGCGCTGTACGCCGCACCCACGCGCCTAAGCAGCCTCATCGGCGCGGTAACCGGCGTCCTAGCCTTCGTCCTCTCCCTGGTCCTGCTGCCGCTGTTCGACTACAGCCACGCGCAGCAGTTCCAGGGGCAGACCAACGTCTCGTGGGTGTCCGCCTTCGACCTGCGCTTCCACCTAGGCATCGACGGCATCTCCCTTCCGCTCCTCATCCTGACGACGCTCCTCACCGCGCTCTGCATGCTCTACGCAATGCGCACGACCGCCAAGGACGAATCAGGCCGCACGTTCACCGCGCTGCTCCTGCTGCTCGAAATCGGCATGATCGGCACCTTCGTCGCGCTCGATCTGCTCCTCTTCTTCCTCTTCTTCGAGATCGTGCTGCTGCCGATGTACGGCCTCATCCACCGCTGGGGCACGGGGGAGCGTAAGCGCGCGGCGAACAAGTTCATCCTCTACACGCTGCTCGGTTCGGCGTTGATGCTGCTCGGCTTCCTGCTGATCCACGCCAAGACCGGCACCTTCGACATGGTCGCCCTCGCCCAGCACCACGGCCTCGGCATGACCGTCGGCACGCAGGAACTGGCCTTCCTCCTCGTCGGCCTGGGCTTCGCCGTCAAGACGCCGATGTGGCCGCTGCACACCTGGCTCCCCGACGCGCACACGTCCGCTCCAACAGTCGGCTCGGTCCTCCTAGCCGGCGTGCTCCTCAAAATGGGCACGTACGGCTTCATCCGAATCGGCGCCGGAATGCTGCCGCAAGGCGCGCACCAATACGCGTTCGCACTCGGCTGCTTCGGCGTCGTCGGCATCGTCTACGGAGCCTTCGCCTGTATGGCCCAAGCGCGCCGTGGCGGAGACCTCAAACGCCTGATCGCCTACTCGTCCGTAGGCCACATGGGATTTGTCCTACTAGGCATCGCCACCCTCACGCGCGTCGGCGTAGACGGCGCACTCTTCGCTTCAGTCGCCCACGGCCTGATCACCGGCCTGCTCTTCTTCATCGCCGGTGGCTTCAAGGAACGCATGGGCACCACCGACCTATACAGCCTCGGCCGCGCCCTCTACGGCCGTGCACGCCGCTACGGCGCATTGATCGCGTTCACCGCGATGGCCTCGCTCGGCCTCCCCGGCCTAGCCGGATTCTGGGGCGAGCTATACGCGATCATCGGCGCGGCAAAGCCAGCCGACGGCCTAACCTCGCTCGGCTTCCACGTCCTGATGGCGATCGCCGGCGTAGGCATGATCCTCACCGCGACGTACCTGCTCCTCGTCGTCCGCCGCCTGTGCATGGGCGCGATGGTACGTACCACTTGCGCACAATTTCCCCCGGTGAAGGGAAATAGGTAGACATTGAACTCTCCCAGAATGAAAAATATTGCGAAACGCGATTGAATATTACAAAGAAGACCGCTCTTTGATTCCCCGGCGAGGACGCCAGACCATCAGGTGGGCAACCGCGAGACTTCCCCAAAGCTTTAAAGATACCGTAGCGATCAACCCTATGTCAACGAAGAGTTGCGATTCTAATTAGCGAACGCTTACTCGTACGCCAACGCCTCGATCGGATCTTTCCCCGCCGCTTTAAACGCCGGATACACAGCCCCGGCAATCGCGCCGAGCACAGCCACTAACATCGCCCATCCAATCCAATCTTTTGTAACGACAACCTGCACCAGCGGAAAACGCTGCCGAATGCCCCAACTCGCCGCCAGGCTAAAGGCAATGCCAAGCACGATGCCGGCGACGGCCAGCAAACCAGTCTCGCGTAAATGGCGCTGACAATGTAAAACTTCGACGCGCCAATGGCTTTCATATCTGGATCTCGCGCGTGCGCTCCATCACCGCCGCGTACATCGATTGGAAAATCACGATAAAGCCGATGATCAAACTCACCTCCATCACCACGCCAATAAACGGACGGAAGCCCGGCAAGTGGCTGGGCGTCATCATACTGAGATAGTCGGTGGTGGAGAGCACGGAATATTTTTCCATGCCAGGTTGGCCCTTGATCTCCTGCACCACCGCAGCGGCTTCGGACAGCAGTACCAACCA
>CAVQPP010000202.1:0-23220 GCA_963714445.1 uncultured Actinomycetota bacterium | reverse complement strand
TGGCGTCACTGGGCGGTTGCAGGCGTCATCAGACGATGATCATCAACCCGATCCGGGGGACCGAGTCGGGGACGGGGTGAACATGAGGCGAGATTGATCCGAGTTGTGCCTGCGCACAACCAGGTGCCAGATTGAGCCGGGCAGGGCTTATGGTGTGGCGGCTGGGCCTTGATCATCCGTAACTCATCCGGTAGAGGGCGCCAGGTCGGTGCCGGCTGTGGCTGGCGGCGTCCGGGATGCCAGGAACAGGGCTATCCGGTAAATGAGGTAGCTGACGATGGCCGCGGCCGCGGCGGGTGCGGCGATGACGCAGGCGGCGCCGACGGCCATTCCGCCGCCGGTGGCGGTGGCGCCGATGGCGGCCAGCCCGGAGGAGATGCCCGCAGCGCCGAGGCCGGGGACGCCGAGTGCGCTGACGGCGGCGACACCGGCGACTGAACCGGCTGCAGCGCCGGCGACCGCGCCGATCCGCCCGGCGGTCCGGGCGGCGCGCTCAGGGTCAGGGAGGTCATCATCCCGGCCAAGGGCATGGTGCATGATCGCGACGCTGGCCAGTGCCGGGGCCGTACCCAGGACGGCCAGGCCCGCGACGGCTCCGCCGCCGGCGAGCGCGCCGTAGGTTGCGAGCCCAGACATGATCCCAGGGCCGCTGAGTCCGGCCACCATGCCTGCGGGGGCAATGACGGTGGAGGTCAGGGCGGTGGCGACTAGCGGCGTGATGACGGTTCCGGTGGTCGCCGCGACAGATCGGACCTGCTCGCTTTCGTGATCACCGGTGGCGCACCAGCGGGCGAAGTGCTGGCAGTTGTTGAAGATCAAGTTGTAGTCACCTTCACCGAGCCGGGACATGGCCCGGGCGACGATGTCCTCTGGGTCGTGGGCGCCGGAGTATCGCCGGACGGTGACCGGCCGCCCGGCGGCGAATCGCGCGAGGGAGTCGATCTGGACGCAGGCGGCAGCCTTCCCGCCATCGGGTGTGCCGCCGGTTAGGTGGATGACAAGTCCGTCGCCGAGGTAGATGCCGTCGTGGTGGGGTGTCCAGGGGTACCCGGCGCGGATGTGGTCGCTACGGCGGAGGCCGCCGTGTTCGCCGACATCACGGGGAAGTTGCAAGTCGGTGCTCATCTGGATCTCCTCAGTTGGCTCCGGGGGAGCCGCTATCAGTCTTAGCCGCAATCTGGCAGGGAGTGCTCTAGCCTTGGTCTTACCCTTGTCTGTGATCATGGAATCAGGGCTGAAGGGGCTGATGCAAGCTGGATAGCTACGGATGCAAGTTATCCCGCTCCTGGCCGGGAGTACTCATCGGTGATGAGAGTTAGCGGGTGTTTGGGCGGGAGTACTCGGAGATAGCATGGTGGCATGACACCTATCCAGGATCCAGACTCTCCTGAGGGGCTGGAGAGCACTGACCTGCTGGCGGTGGCCGCGCAGGCCGGGATGGGGATCAGCGACCGGATGCTGGAGACGTTTCGCGCCCAGGGCCTGATTCCTCACCCGCGCCGGGCCGGGTATCGCAGCCGGGCGCCGATATGGCGCTACCCGGCTGGCGCTGACCGGCAGCTACTCTCCTTGCTGGGATGGCGGGAACACTGTAAGGACCCCGACGTGCTCCAGGTTCTGGTGTGGCTGGACGGATTCCCTATCTCCCCCGCCGCCGTGCGTGATGCCCTCACCCGCCAGCTCCGCAGCGTGATCGATGCCATAGGTCGAGAGATCAGCCGCCACGCTCGCGACCTGGGCCTCGACCCGTCCGACGAGGCGGCCCATGATCCGGCTATCGCCGCGCTAGCGCGAACCATGGCCGGCAAGCGCGGGACAACACCGCTTGTCCGCCGGGGCCGGATGCGTGCCGGCGACCGTGCCCACGCGGTCGCGTTGATGGTCCGTGTCTTCGGCTTGGGTGAGGCCATCGACGGCTCCGCCCACGACGCCGTCCTTGTTGAGAACGTTCTGGGACTAGCTCCAAATGGGCGCCGTCACTCCATCGATGGCGAAGAGCCCTGGCTGACCGGGCCGGCCGAGGATCTGTTCGGCGCCGCGGAGATCGTTGGCCTTCCCCGGCTGGCCGAGACCGTTGCAGGCGCTACCGAGGCAGAGCTGGGGGCTGCCCGGCAGACCGTCGTTGCGCTGTTTCAGTACCTGCCCCTGGTCATCCGCATGGTCGGCGTCATGTTCGGCGACGACAACTACACAGGGCTCGCCGGGCTGGGGCAGCTCGACCAGCAGCCCGAGTTCGTAATCTTCCTTGTTCCGATGGTTATCGCCATGCTCCGAGCCGGGTGGAAAGAGAACCTGGACGCCGTTACCACTGCATTGCAACCATTTCCCGGGTTGGCCGCGCGAGGCCAGCGCATCCCCGACATGCCCGCCGCGCAAGTCGAGGCGAACCTGGCCGGGCACCCAGCAGCCGTCAGCCAGCGGGCAGATCGCCTCATAGAAGCCGCTATCGAAGGCCAGTTTGAAGTCCATAACCCGCACGACAGAACAGAACCTACATAGCAGAGTCGCCAGGAGGGTCGGCAGCCAAGCAGGAGCCAGAGTCGGCTAGCAGGGCTCTGTGTTTGGGTGGTTCGCGCGTTAGCTGGTGGGGGGCAGATGCTGGCGTTTCAATCAGGGTGCCGCCTCGCCGCCTGGCGAGCGGGCCTCCAAGTTCCCGGCGGCGGTACTCCTGTCGCCACAGCGCGAATCTCTATGCGGTGAAGGTCCCGGCGAGGTTGACGCAGAGCCGGTTGCCGCACTGGTAGTCCAGAAGCCTCTTCCGGTGCATCTGGTGGACGGCGACGCCAGGTGCGACGCCTAGCTGCCTAGCCGTGTCGGCAATCTCGCGATCAAGTGTCAGCCCTTCGAAGGGCTTGATGCCGGACTCGCCGAACAGGATCTCCATCGCGAACGCGTTGGCTGCCTTCTCGGCGGCGGTGTTGCGCTTCTTCTCGGTGCTGTACTCCAGGTGCATCTCGCCCCGAGGGTCGTTGAGGACGTGGCCGATCTCATGGAACAGCGTCCAGATAACGAAGCCGTCCTTGACCCACCGTCCGGTCTGCTGGATCACCGGCACCCGCTTGTCAATCCAGCGGGTCATACCGAGCAGCGGGAACTTCTTGGGCGGGTCTACCACCATGAACACCACGCCGACATCGGCGAGCATATTCCTGATGTCCCGCAGCATCGTCCCGTCGGGCGTCGCCGCCCGCGCGCGCAGATGGGGGAGCGCGCCGCGCAACTGGTCCGCGTCGTAGCTGTAGCCACGGCCGCGCTCGAACGACTCAGCGAGCTCCGCCGCGCGCAGCCAGGACGTCAGCAGCGTCGGGGCGATCGCCGCCCCCGACTCCTTCAGCGCTGCCAGCGCGTAGTCGCCGGTTGACGCTGTCTCGTACAGATGGACGTACGACTCCCACGTCCCGCACCGGTGGAACGCCAGGAAGTCGGACACCAGCGCACCTGGCTTCGCCTTCGTCGCCTTCGTCGCACCAAGGCTCCGCAGGTAGGTGACGGCGTTTGCGTCGATCTCGTCGGCGTGCTCTGCGAGGTTCTCCTGGTCGGCGATCCGGGCCCGGTCGGCTCGGTAGGCCGTCTCGTACCGCAGCCAGGTGTCGGCGGGGATGCCGACCACCCGCTCCAGGCGGATCGCGGTGTCGCTGGTGACAGGCGCGCGCCCGTTGACGATTTCGTTGACCTGCTTGCGGCTGCAGCCTAGGAGGTCGGCGACGTGCTGCTGAGAGAAGCCCCGGTCGTCGATCCACTCCTCCAGGTACTCGCCTGGAGCAACGGCGTAGTTGGTATCGGTCATGGCTGTCTCCTCTCTCAGTGGTAGTCGTCGATGTCGATCACGGTCACAACCACGGCGCTGAGCGACTTTAGGGGGTCCGGCTCCACCAGCAGCCTCCAGTTCCCGCTCAGCTCGCCCGACCAGATCCCGTCGAGGTCGCCCTTGAGCTCGTGCCAGGCACCGCCTGGATCGTCGCGGGGCAGGTCTCCAACTGTGGCCGCGGTCCGGAGGGCGTTGACCCTCAGCCGGAGCTTCTTCCGGATGTCCGGGCGCCTCCGTTGCATCTCACGCTCGTTGGTGCACAACTTCTCGAGCTTGTTGTCCTTGTATCGTAGTTCCAACTAGTGTCACCGATCTCGTTACAGTCTAACGCGCGCCGGGGGACATTATGCCCGGCGAGTTGGCCTGCTGATGTTCGCCACGCCACCCCACTGCCCGGCTTCAACCGCTTCCGAGGTGACCGCGTGAACGAGGAGTACCTGTCGAAGACAGCGTTGGAGGATCTGCCGCGACGCGGCCGACTGGCTCGCCGACGCTTGGCGGCAGCCTGGTGGACCCGTCCAGCCTTGTTGTAACCGGATGCTAGCGCGCAGGAGTGGAGCTGGGACGGGGATCCGTGCTCGGCACGTTACCGACACCCGCATAATGGCGGTATCGATGGGTTTGTCGCGCATATTCCGGTTAAAACGATTGGTCATGATTGCGGAAGTTGGCATGCTCGATCAGGTTGGTCTTCCTCAAGAGAAAGATCAATGATTGATCGGGCCAAGGCGTAGGTTCCAACCGAGCGGACGGCCATCAGGTCAAGCGCCTGGTTCGCGATCTCGCGAGCCAGGGCAGACAGGTCATCAAGGCCGTTGCCGAGATCCAGCCCTTCGACCCTGATGCCGCTGGAACCCGACGTGACCTGGACCTCGATGCCGCCGGGGAGGCGCTCGGCCCAGTCCCGGTCGGGCTTTCTCGTGAGCTGAATGATCGCGCCACCGGCGTCGAGCCGCATCGGCAGGTCGTCGAAGGTCGCCATTCGCTCGATGCTAGGCGGTCACACGGCAGTTCTTCCCCGTCGTCCGCGACACCCGGCCTCCCGGGCAGCGGCCATGATGCTCCACCCGCGGCTGCATGAACCGACGCCTCTTGGAGGCCAAGGTAGGAGAAGATGGCCTCATGACGCCCCCATCAGCGGACATGCGCTGCCTTGCCCAACCGCGACTACCGCAATGGGTCGGCGTAACCATGTTCGTTGAGTGATTTCCGCGAGGAGCCTTGTGAGCACGCTCGGTAGTTTCCTCTGGTCGATCGCCGACCAGCTACGGGGTCCCTACCGCCCCAACCAGTACGGGAACGTGATCCTCCCGTTCACGATCCTTCGGCGCATCGACTGCATCCTGGAGCCGGACCGCGAGACCGTCCGAGACCTGGCTACGGTCTACGAGAACCCGAACCGGCTCCGGATCGAGGTCAAGAAGGCTACCGGCCGGCCGTTCTACAACACGTCGAAGTACAGCTTCGCCAACCTTCTGAAGGACGCGGACGGGCTTGAGGACAACCTCGTCGACTACGTCGACCGGTTCTCCGCCGATGTAGATGTGTTCGAGTACTTCGACTTCAAGAAGGAGATCATCGCCCTGGAGAAGGCCGCTCTCCTGCGCGAGATCGTTAAGTCCTTCGGCGCCGTCGACCTGCACCCCGATGTCGTGTCCAACGCCGACATGGGGGACGCGTTCGAGTACATCATCCGCAAATTCAACGAGGCCGCGAACGAGACCTCCGGTGACCACTACACGCCGCGTGACGCGATCCGGCTGCTGGTCGACCTGCTCTTCGCCGAGAAGGACGCCGACCTGACCGAGTCGGGCATCGTCCGCACGCTTTACGACCCTACCGCCGGCACCGGCGGCATGCTCACCCTGGCCGAGGAGCACCTGCTCGCACAGAACCCGGACGCCCGGCTGAGCCTGTACGGCCAGGAGTACAACCCGCAGTCGTACGCGATCTGCAAGTCCGACCTGCTCGCCAAGGGCCACGACGCGTCCAACATCGCCTTCGGCAACACGCTCACCAACGACGCGTTCAAGGGCCGCAAGTTCGACTTCTGCATGTCCAACCCGCCGTACGGCGTGGACTGGAAGCAGTACGCCAAGGCCGTCACCGAGGAGCGCGACGAGGCAGGCCCGTACGGCCGGTTCGCCCCGGGCCTGCCGGCGACCTCGGACGGGCAGATGCTGTTCCTGCTGCACCTGGCGCACAAGATGCGCGCCCCCGAGGACGGCGGCGGCCGGGTCGGGATCGTCATGAACGGCTCGCCGCTCTTCAACGGCGCCGCCGAGTCCGGCCCATCCAACATCCGCAAGTGGCTGCTGGAGAACGACCTGGTCGAGGCCATCGTCGCGCTGCCGACCAACATGTTCTTCAACACCGGCATCGCCACCTACATCTGGATCCTCGACAACACAAAACACCCTGACCGCAGCGGCCTGGTCCAGCTCATCGACGGCACCTCGTTCTGGACCAAGATGCGCAAGAACCTCGGCTCCAAGGGCCGCGAGATCTCAGCGACGCCGACCGCGAGAAGGTCGTACGCCTGTACGCCAACTTCCTCGACGCCGACCCCGACCACTCCAAGGTGCTCCACAACGACGACTTCGGCTACTGGACCATTACCGTCCAGCGCCCGCTCGTCGACGAGGACGGCAACCCGATCATCGACCGCAAGGGCAAGCCCAAGCCCGATGCCAAGAAGCGCGACACCGAGAACGTCCCCTTCACCTACGGCGGCTCCACTGCCGGCCCGGCAGGCAAGGTCGAAGTCATCAACGCGTACTTCGACGCTGAGGTGAAGCCGCACCTCCCCAACGCCTGGATCGACTGGCCCAAGGTCAAGACCGGCTACGAGATCCCCTTCACGAGGCATTTCTACAAGTACGTCCCACCCCGCCCCCTCGCCGAGATCGACGCCGATCTGGAGAAGCAGGTCGCCAAGATCCTCGACCTGCTGCGGGAGGTCGAAGCGTGAGGACCGGCCGCGCCGATCTTGTGGACTCCGGGGTGTCCTGGATCGGGAAGGTCCCGCCTCAGTGGACCACGAAGCCGCTGTGGTCGTTGTTCGAGCGCGTCAAGGATGTTGACCACCCGGACGAGCAGATGCTCTCCGTCTTTCGCGAGTTCGGTGTGGTGGCGAAGGAGTCGCGCGACAACATCAACAAGACCGCGGAGAACCGCAGCATCTACCAACTCGTCCACCCCGGTTGGCTGGTTGCCAACCGTATGAAGGCATGGCAGGGCTCGGTCGGCATCTCGTCGCTCCGCGGCATCGTCTCGGGTCACTACATCTGCTTCGCTCCGCGGCATGGCGAGGACTCGCGCTACCTCAACTGGCTTCTTCGCTCGACTACCTACACCAACGGGTACGCCCTGCTCTCTCGCGGGGTTCGCATCGGTCAGGCTGAGATCGATAACGACGAGTTCCGGCTGATGCCGATCCTGCTTCCGCCGCTGGGGGAGCAGCGCGCCATCGCCGGCTACCTCGACCGCGAGACCGCCCAAATCGACACGCTCATCGAGGAGCAGCAGCGCCTGATCCAGATTCTTAGCGAGCGAGGCCACGCTCTCCGCGTGCACGCAGCCCTGCACGGAACAACGCCCGAGCCGGAGGTTGAGAGCCCCCTGCCGTGGGCGAGTAAATTCCCGGCAAGTTGGCGAGTTGTCCCGCTTACCTCGGTCGCACAACTCGAAAGCGGCCACACGCCAAGCCGGTCCCGCGGGGACTGGTGGACGGACTGCTACATCCCGTGGGTGAGCCTCCATGACGTTGGCACGATGCGCGGCACCAAATACCTCCAAGGAACGGCGCAGCGCATCAGCGATGCCGGAATTGCCAACAGCTCTGCGCGCCTGCTGCCTGCGCGCACTGTCGTCCTTTCCCGAGACGCGACAGTAGGACGGACGGCGATCATGGGCGTTCCGATGGCGACGTCGCAGCACTTCGCCGCGTGGATTTGCGGCCCGCTCCTTGACCCTGAGTACCTCTGGGTTTTGTTTGCGGATGCGATGCAACCGTTCTTCGATACATTCCAGAACGGGTCAACGATCCGCACAATTGGCATGGGCGGCCTAAAGGATTTTCGCATCCCGCTCCCACCGCTCGACGAGCAGCGGCGGATCGTGGAGTACTTGGACCAGGAGACCCCGAAGATCGACACGTTGATCGCCGAGACCAAGCGGTTCGTCGAACTCTCGAAAGAACGTCGTTCTGCGCTGATCACGGCGGCGGTGACGGGGCAGATCGACGTACGAGAGGCTGCGTGATGGCCGATCACAATGAGGTCGTCTTCGAGACCGAGATGTGTAAGTACCTCGCGGCCCATGGCTGGCTGTACTCGGCGAACGACACCGGCTATGACCGGGAGCGGGCGTTGTTCCCCGAGGATCTGTTCGCGTGGCTGGAGGCGACGCAGAAGCCGGCGTACGAGAAGGCGTTGAAGGCGGCTGGGTCCCAGGCGAAGTTCCTCGACGTACTGACCTCGGCGCTCGACAAGCCGCTGGAGCACGGCGGCGGGATGCTGAGCGTCCTGCGTAGCGGAGTGCAGTACATCGGCGGTGGCCGGTTGAAGATGGCTCAGTTCCGGCCCGAGACAACGCTGAACGCGACGACGAACGCCGAGTATGCGGCGATGCGGGTGCGGGTGATGCGGCAGGTGCATTTCTCGACGGCCGATCAGCGCAGCATCGACCTGGTGTTCTTCGTCAATGGGCTCCCGGTCGCGACGGTGGAGCTGAAGACCGACTTCACGCAGTCGCTGAACGAGGCGGTCCAGCAGTACCGCAAGGAGCGCAACCCGCTGACCAATGGCCGAGTCGAGCCGCTGCTGTCGTTTGGGCATCGGGCGCTGGTCCACTTCGCGGTCTCCAACGACCTCGCCGCGATGACCACCCGGCTGGAGGGCGAGAAGACGCAATTCCTGCCGTTCAACACCGGCTTCGACGGCTGCGCGGGGAACCCCCCCGGTGCGGACGGGAGGTCGGCGACGGCATACCTATGGGAGCGGGTCTGGGAGAAGCACGCCTGGCTCAACATCATCGGCCGGCTGATGATCGTGGAGACCAAAGAGGAGTGGGACCTCGCGACCGGCACGTCGGTGCGTCGTACGAGTATGCTGTTCCCCCGGTTCCACCAGTGGGAGGCGGTCACGAAAATCGTGGCCGCTGTGGCTGAAGAGGGAGTCGGCCAGCGTTACCTGATCGAGCACTCCGCGGGATCGGGGAAGACGAACACGATCGCCTGGACGGCGCACCGTCTCGCCCGGCTGCACGTCAGCGATGAGAAGGTCTTCGACTCGGTCATCGTGGTCGTCGACCGTACGGTTCTCGACGGGCAACTTCAGGACGCGATCCGGCAGATCGACGGCAGCGGGAAGATCGTCGCAACGATCAGCCCTGAGGACGTGCGCAAGGCCGGTGCGAAATCGAAGTCCGGCCTGCTGGCCCAGGCGCTGAAGAATGGCGAATTGATCATCGCGGTGACGGTGCAGACCTTCCCGTACGCACTCGATGAGATCCGGGCCGACTCCGGCCTGAAGGGCAAGCGGTTCGCCGTCATCGCCGATGAGGCGCACTCGTCGCAGTCGGGGCAGATCTCCTCGAAGCTGAAGCAGGTCCTGACCGCCGAGGAGATCAAGGAGATCGAGGACGGCGGCTCGGTCGACGTCGAGGCGATCCTGGCCTCGGAGATGGCCGAACGGGCCGAGTCGGAGAACATCTCCTACTTCGCCTTCACAGCTACCCCGAAGAACAAGACCTTGGAGCTGTTCGGCCGCAAGGGGCCGGACGGCAAGCCGCGCGAGTTCCACCTCTACTCGATGAAGCAGGCGATCGAGGAGGGCTACATCCTCGACGTTCTCAAGGGCTACCAGGCCTACGACACCGCGTTGAAGATCGCCGGTAAGGCCGAGAGCGGCGACGGTAGCGAGGTTGAGGAGTCAGCTGCGCGCAAGGGGCTGATGCGGTGGGTGCAGCTGCACCCGACCAACATCAGCCAGAAGGTGCAGATCATCGTGGAGCACTTCCACGCCAACGTCGCCCATCTGCTGGAGGGCAAGGCGAAGGCGATGGTCGTCACCGACTCGCGCAAGGCCGCGGTGAAGTACAAGAAGGCGATCGACGCCTACATCGCCAAGCGGGCCGCCGAGGACGCGTCGTACAACTACCGGACCCTGGTCGCGTTCTCTGGGTCGGTGTCGATGGCTGAGACCGAGAAGTGGAGCCAGGACTGGGGTCCGGCGCCGTCGAAGGACGACGAGTTCACCGAGGCCACCATGAACCCCGGAGCGGGTGCTGACCTGGCCGCGGCGTTCAAGGGCGAGACGTACAAGATCATGCTGGTCGCCAACAAGTTCCAGACCGGCTTCGACCAGCCGCTGCTCTCGGCGATGTACGTCGACAAGAAGCTCTCCGGGGTCACCGCCGTACAGACGCTCTCCCGGCTCAACCGCACCCACCGGACCTCCGACGGGGAGCAGAAGGCCAAGACGTTCGTCATCGACTTCGTCAACAAGCCCGATGACATCAGGGCCGCCTTCGAGCCGTACTTCACCAACGCCACCCTGGAGACCGAGACCGACCCGTACGTCGTCGTGCACCTCGCGAACAAACTCGCCCAGGCGGGGATCTACACCGAGAAGCAGGTCCGCCAGGTCGCCGAACTGTGGATCTCCCGCAAGGGCAACAACGCGCTCTCGGCGGCGATCAGCCCGGCCCAGCACGGCTTCCGGCGTCGCTGCGCGGCAGCGATCGAGGCCGACGACAAGGTCACACTCAACACCCTCGATCTCTTCCGCAAGGACGTCTCCACCTACGTCCGGCTCTACGACTTCATGAGCCAGATCGTCGACTACGGCGACCCGTACATGGAGATGCTCTCGATCTTCCTCCGGCTCCTGGAGAATGTCATCGCCGAGTCCTCCTGGAGCGCTGACGTGGACCTCTCCGACGTGGTCCTAGTCGGGGTAAAGCACACCAAGACGAACCCTGTCGACATCTCGCTGACCGGAGAGGGCGAGCTCAAGGGAATCAGCGCAGCAGGCACCGAAACCAAAAAGGAGCCCAAGTACGTCGCGCTCCAGGTCGTCATCGACAAAATGAACGACATCTTCGGCGCCGAGTCGTTCGCCGAGTCCCAGATCCGGGAGTTCGTGCAGGGGCTCGTGCAGCGACTGCTCGCCGACGCGGACTTGGTCCAGCAAACCCAGGTGAACTCGAAGAAGCAGTTCATGGAGTCGCAGGACTTCCAGTCCGCCGTCACCGAGGCCATCGCCGACAACCAGGAGGCGCACAACACCATGGCCGACTACTTCTTCACCGACGGGCCTGCGATCAAGGGGATCATCGTGGCGCTCGCCGACGCGTTCTACGAGGCCGCGATCGACAACGCTGATCGGCCGTCTGCTCCACGTGCGGTAAACGCTGCGTGGCACGTCGAACCTGCTGCACCGGATGGGCTACACCCCGCAGATCCCCGTGCACCGGGCCGCCGAGCGTGACGAGGACGCCATCGCCACCTGGCGGGATGTGACCTGGGTCAAGCTTCGAGGTTAGCGGCGGCGGCTAGGGCGTACATCTGCTTCGAGGGCGAGGTCGGGCGATCGCTGCGCCCGCCGAAGGCTCGCACCTGGGCGCGCGCCGGTTACGGTACCGCCCGGTGACCGTACTGGCAGCGCGGCAGGTGGTCTCCATGCCTCGGCCGACGCCCCCGGGCCGCGAGGCCCGGATGCAGGCTGAGCAGAGTCGGTGCTGCCGACCTTGCTCTACAGCCTGTTGTGCCAGGGCGTCGGCCGCGTGTACGGCAGTCCCCGGCCAAGAATGGCATTCTGTGCTATTGACCGCGTATATCCGGCACTCAAATATCCCGTTTCCACGGCGTGAAGCGCCACTGACCTTGCATCAGATGAAAGACCAGGATTCGCTGCGAGCAAGATGTAGTTATCCATTGTTTATCTCTGGACCGGGCGCGGTCCAGAGATAAACAATGGAGGCACCGCCACCCCGTTCTGGCCTGCTGGGCCAGAACGGAGGCGGCGAGGGACCGGGCGCGGTCCCGATTGGGTGAGGCGTCGGTGAGGGATCGGGGTGGTCAAGGTGGGTGGCGGGGTGGTGCGGCGGCGGTCTCGGGAGGCAGTTCCGCGGCCGAAGGTGGTGCAGTTCTCGCTGACGCAGGATGAGTTCGACGAGGTCAGCGGTGCCGCAGAGCACTGCGGGCTGGCCAGGGGGGCGTTCGCTGCGGAGGCGACGTTAGCGGCAGCTCGTGGGGTCCAGGCCCGGGCGGCTTCGCCGCTGCGGGAGGCGCTGGGCGAGCTGATGGCGGCGGCTGGGCTGGTGCGGCGGATTGGCACGAACTTGAATCAGGCGGTCGCCCGGCTGAATGCGACCGGTCAGCTCGGTGAGGATCTCATGCCTGCGACGGAATTCTGCATGCGGGTGATCCGGCGGCTGGATGAGGCGGCGGAACAAGTGCGCCGGAACATTCCGTGACCCGGATCAGGTGTCCCGGGTGATAGGGAAAGTGATCCGGGGCGCCAATGTCCGGCGCCTGCTTTACTACTTGTACGGGCCCGGGAAAGCGAACGAACATACCGACCCGCATTTGATCGCCGGGTTCGGTGATCCGGCCGAACTGGAGCCGGAACGCCGCCGCGGAACGTACCGGGACTTCCGCCGGCTGTCCGGGTTGCTCAACCAGCCCCTGGCCGCGCTGAACGGGGACAACTACACCCAGCCGGTCTGGCACTGCGCGCTCCGGGCTGCGCCGGAGGACCGGAGGCTGCCGGACGCGGAATGGGCCCGGATCGCGGCGCACGTGATGGACCGGACCGGCTTGGCCCCAGCAGGCGACGACCTGGCGGTGCGGTGGGTCGCGGTCCGCCATGCTGATGATCACATTCACCTGGTCGCCACGCTGGCGCGCCAGGACCGGCACCGGCCGGGTCTGTGGAACAGCTACCGCAAACTGCGCCGCGCATGCCGGGACACCGAGGAATGGTTCGGATTGCGGTCCACCGCCCCGGCGGATTGCACCGCGGCCCGGCGGGCCACCCGGGGCGAGTCGGAGCAGGCGGTCCGGCGCGGGTGGGATGAGCCGCCGCGGGACAGGTTGCGGCGAGAGGTGTGTACCGCGGCGGCCGGGGCGCGCACTGAGGCGGAGTTCTTCACTCACCTGACTCAGGCTGGGGCGCTGGTGCATCACCGGTACAGCCCTAGCAGCCCCCGTGAGGTGACAGGTTACGCGGTCGGCCTGCTGGACCACACAGACAAGGGCGGCGAGACCATCTGGTACGGCGGCGGGACGCTCGCGCCCGACCTGACCCTGCCGAAGCTGCGGACCCGGTGGGGTGACTCGGCGGCGCGTGATCCGCTGGCTGGGGCGGCGGGTCTGCCTGCTCCGGCTGTCCGTGCGGTGCTGCGGGCTACGGTCACGCAGGCGGCCGCACAGGCCTCGGGTGAGGCGGAGTTCTTCACCAGGCTGCGCACCGCTGGCGTGCTAGTGCGGGAGCGGTTCAGCCAGATCAATCCCGGCGAGCTGACCGGGTACGCGGTCACTCTGCCCAGCTGCACCGCGGCGGACGGATCGCTGCGCTGGTACGGGGGCGGGCGGCTGCACGATTCGCTGACGTTGCCCCGGCTGCGGGCCGAGTGGGCTCACGGAGGGCAGGGGGCGGCGGAGCGTTCCGGGACGTTCCGGATCACTGCCCCGGAACGCGCCGAGGTCTACCGGCACGCGGCGCGGCAAGCCGCCGTCGCGACGGAGCACCTGCGCCGGTGCGCCGCCGACGATCCGGATTCCGGCGCGGATGCCGCGTGGGCGGCGGCGGACGCGCTGCACGCCGCGGCCCGGGCGACTGGGAGCCGGGTGCTGCGCTGTGCGGCTGATGGCTATGACCGGGCGGCCCGGGCGCCCCACCGGCAGATACCGCGCCGCACCCGCGAGGTGGACGGGTTGCGGACCGCGG
The DNA here is from genome assembly GCA_963714445.1 of uncultured Actinomycetota bacterium. Taxonomy (GTDB): domain Bacteria; phylum Actinomycetota; class Actinomycetes; order Streptomycetales; family Catenulisporaceae; genus Actinocrinis. The sequence goes on along the minus strand of CAVQPP010000202.1, from coordinate 9,456 downwards.
CGCGGCTGCTCGCGATGACAGGTGGCGATGGCATGGACCAGGCCGGTCCGCTGGCCCGCAACCTGGTCTCGCTAGTGGATGCGGTGGCCGATTTGCGGACGGCTCGGGCTCACGCCGCTCAGGCCGCGGCTGCCCGGCTGACCGCAGAGCACCTGCATGCTGCGTTCATGCAGCCGAGGGAGCGTGCGTCGTACGCCCACCGCGCCCAGGTTCCAGCCACCGGGCCGGCCAGACCGCCGAACAGGGCTGACGCCGAGTTCCCGGTGCGGGTGACCGAACTGTCGGACGTCGCCGCTCAGCATGAGACGGCCGACGTGGGTTCCGGGCCACGCGTGGCACAGCCACCGGCGCGAGCCAGACCCGCCCGGTAAGACGTCCCGGACGGGTTGGCCAACCACGCAGGTCGGCTGGGTGGCGTACGGGATAGCGCCGTGAGGGCGTTGAGTAGGAAAGGCAGTTGCGATCAAGTGCGCGGAGGGAAAGCCTGGACCCACAGGCGGTGCTGGGAGGTGGAGAGGTCGTGCAGCTGTTAGCCGACAGTGGCGTGTTGTGGATCCTGTTGTTCATTGCGCTGCCGGTGCTGTACCTGCTGCCGACCCTGGTTGGGGCCATCCGCCGGGTGGACGGGCTGGCGCTCGTGTTCCTGGTCAACTTGATCGGCGCACCCACCGGCGTTGGCTGGCTTGCTGCGATGATCCTCGCTTTCGGGCCCCGGCGAGTTCCGCCAAGGCCGCCTGTGCCCTGGCCGAGCTACCAGACCGCACGGCCGCCGTTGCACTAACCACCGATCGACCACGGCCATGCGGGACAGGTCCACGCCCAGCCCGGCCAGATCAGCTGGCCTGGCGCAGTAGGCGATTAGGTACCCGTTCCGACACACGAGCAGCTGCGCGCCATCGCCGACCGGCATCGGCCGGCCCCGCGGCGGCCGGTGCGGCTGGTCAGCACCAGCTCGACCGTCTCCACCGACCAGCCAGCGCCGTCCGTGCTGGCGATCCGTACACCCGGCATAGCGTGATCATAACCTTGCTGACCTGCACATACTGTGACCGGCCAGCCCCGCAGGGTCTGCTCAGAACGTTGTCCACTGGCGGGTGTCGCCGGTGCGCAGGGAGGTCAGCCTGACCCGGAGCTGGTCGCGTGCGGCCGGGTCGCGGTGGGCGTCGCGGAGCAGCGCGCTCGTGGTGGAAAGGGCACGGATCTCCAGCAGCACCGGGTAGCCGGGCCAGGCCCGGATGTCGTGGCCATAGGCGGCGATGAACGCGTCGCGTTCGTGCTCGGGCAGACCGAACCGGGCTGCTTGCAGGGTGGGGATGAGGTCGATCTCGCGGGGACCAGTGCTGACATTGTCCCAGTCGGCCAGCACGACCCGGTCACCGTCGCGGAGCAGATTCCCCCACCAGGCGTCGCCGTGGATCATTCCCGGTGGCAGCTCGAAGTGGAGCTGGTCGTATAGGTGCAGGAGCCGTCCGCAGGTGGCGGCCAGCCAGGCTCGTTCCTCATCGGTGATCGCCTGGCTGGCTTCGATCGCCCGGCGGACCGATACGAGTGGCCGGTAGGCAGGCAGTGGAAACGGGGGCGCGTCCAGGTGGTGAAGCTGGCGTAGCAGATACCCCAGGTCGGCGGGCGTGGGGGCTGGACCCTGCTGGGGTAGGTAGCGCCAGAAGGTGATCGCGCATCCGTGGCTGAGTACTGGCTGATCGACGGGCACGGGCTCGACGGCGGGGAATCCGGATGCACCGAGCCAGCGGGTGACCTGCACCGAGGTGGCCAGACGGGTAACGGACTCCGGCGAGGTCACCAGGGCGATCCGCGCGACCGCATTGGCGGCCGGGAGGTGGTACACGGCCGTCGAGAACAACCGGATCAGCTGCGCGTCGGCGTCATCCACGTTTGCGCGCCTGGCCGCGTCGGCCAGAGCAAGCGGCGCTACCTCGGGAAGGTCGGCTGCGGGCACAAGCAGATCATGCCCAGACCTCACCGGCTAATCGGAAGAGGCGAGGTGACGCTCACCGCACTGAACGCCGCCAACTGACGGCCCATGTCGGTCGCGGCCTGAGAATCACGGAAGGCAACTCCGCGCAGCAGCTCACGGCACGCGTCGACATGTTCGTTCAGGCTGCTGATCCGTCGGCCTGGGTCCAGCCGGAGCAGGTCGGCGATGGCTTCCGCGGCGGCGTCGGCGTCGCCGCGCATGAGCCGGGCCGTGGCCAACTGGACGTGGGCTAGCGCGTCGCAGCCATAGGACCGGGCCTGATTTGGCGCAGCCTGGTAGAGGCTGATGGCGGCGGCCGCGGCTGTCTCGGCGTCGGCCGGGTAGCCGGCGCGGTTCAGCACGAGAGCCTGGTAGTAGCACAGCTTCGCCGGGCCGAACGCGAATTCGCCGGCGATGCCATCGTGCAACTGGTCCGGCTGCGTGCTGGTGCTGGCGTCAGTGGCGGCCGTGATGGCTGCCCGGGCCTCGCGGAAGTCGTGATGATCAGCCAGGGCGCGAGCCTGGATCGCGTGCAACCGGGCTGCGCCCTTGCCAGTTGGGAGGCGTGTCAGGCCCTCCTCGGCGTACTGGGCGGCGTCCACGTACCGGTGGTCCCAGATCGCGGCCAGTGCCTGGGTGCCGCGGGCCCACGCGATGAGCGGGCCGTGGTCGATGATGGTCGCGTAGGTCCAGGCCGCTCTGGCCAGATCCTCGGCAGCGTCTTCACGTCCCAGGTCCAGGCTTGCGTTTGCCATGAGCCCGCACAGGGCGCCCGCTAGGAAGTTGAGGTCGCGGCCTGCGCGGGGTAGACCTTCTGGTCCAGCGCTTCCTGGATCCGGGCGAGAGCGTGGTGCATCGCGGCGAAGAGCGGTAGCGGCGCCCCGGCGACGTAGGTGCGGCTAAGCCGGACCACGTCCGCGGTGAGCTGCTCGACAGTTCCCGGACCGATCCCGGTGACCGCCGCGAGCGCTGCATGGTCGCGGGCCTGGGCAGCTGCCGCGGCCAGCGGGTCTAGTTCAACGGCATCGGGATTCACCGACGGCTGGGCGAGGGGCAGGTCGGGCAGCAGCCGGGGAATTAGACAGACGACGGCGGTTGGGTCCTCCGCGTTCGTGACTGCTCTGGCACGTGCCAGACGCGCCGCCTCGTCCATATCGTCGTACGCGGCGAGCAGGCTGCCCCCGGCGCTGACGGCCCGGTTGACGCTTTCCCAGAAGTCCCTGGAAACGCCCGGGCGGCCGGTCTCGGCGTTGCCGATCGCGCTACGGCTAAAGCAACCAGTCTTTCCAGCTAGCTGCAGCTGGCTAAGGCCTGCAGCGCGGCGGCAGGCGGCTAACTGCGCGCCCAGCACGCGACGTGCGTTGACGATGGCCTGCGGTTCCCCCACGGCACGGTCTCCATCCGGAAACTGGTTCGTCCAGTAACGCCATTGTCGCAGATTGTGGTGGTAGCTACGCACGGAGAACCAGGAAGCGGCTAGCCGCACGCCTGGGCCTGGGGGCGGCGGCGCGTGTTACGGCTCAGCCCAGCCAGCGCGGTGGGCGGTCCACCCAAGGGCAGCCTTGGCGGCGCGGGCCTGGTAGGCGCGGATGTTCGGCACTCCGGGTGGGGCTGGGAGTCGGCTGCTGCGGGCCCAGTACCCGGCGAACGCGACCGCGTAGCTGGTGATGATCCCGGGCGGGGTACGGGTCCAGGCGGGGATGGCAGCCAGGGTTCGCTCGGCTTGAGCGGGCGTGTGCCCACCGAGGATGAGGTGCGGGATCAGGTCGGCTACGTCGATCCAGCCCGCACCGCGGACGGGCTGCGCCCAGTCCACCAGCCAGACCTTCCCGGCTGGATCGACGAGCAGGTTGCTGGCGTTGATGTCGCCGTGCAGCAGTGTGTCGCCGTCCGCCGCCTCCAGCCACCCGGTTTCGAGTGCGGCCAGGTCCGCAAGGTGGCGGTGGGTCCAGTCGTCCAGGTCGGGAGGTGGGTCAGCGGCGAGCTCGCGCCAGCCGTGGACCAGCCCGGCCAGCTCTGCGGCTGCGAGTGGTGCGGACCGGTCGGGGCAGGGGGTCAGGATCGCGGCGAGCCCGGCCGTCATGGCCACGACCTGACTGACGTCCGGTGATCCGGGCGACAGTTGGGGGTGGCGGCCGTCGATGTCGTCGAAGACGAGTACGACCCACCCGGCCAGCTCGCCGTCCCAGCGCAGCCGGGGAGCGGGCGTGGCGGCGGGAAGCTGGCGGCAGGTGGTGGCCTCGTCGCGGTATTTCCCGGCCAGGAAGTGGTTGGCGGGAATGCCCTTCGCGAACACCCGGCGGCCGCTGCCGAGCTGGAGGCGTGCGGCCATGCCAGGGGTGAACCCGCCGGATTGCATGGTCGCGGAGGTGATGCCGCCGAGCAGGGCAGCCAGTTCGTCGCGGAGCGGGGCGGGGAACTCGTCCCACGCGGGCCGCACCGCGGTGGCGGTCGTGGCGCTCACCATGGCGAGTATGTCAGCCGCGAGTTCAGGCGGCGGTAGGCGCGGCGAGCAGCGCATCGTGGAACTGGCGGACGTGCGGCTGGGATGGCCAGCGGGTGGTCAGCGCAGCGTCCAGGTCGCGAAGTTCAGCAACGGCGTGTTTGGAGCCTGCCCGGCGGGCTTCGGTCAGCGACCCGAACCCGGCGAGCGCGGCGGCGTCCGGTTCGCGGGCGACAGCGTGGGCCGACCCGAGCCGGGCGAGGTTGACAGCACGGTCCCGGTGCCAGGTCGCGGGCAGGGCAGTGATCTTGGCTTGGAGGATGGTGATGGCCGGCTGCGGGTGACCGGCATCGGTGTAGCAGGTGGCGCGCTGCATGTCGGCGAAGCCTGGGGTGATGAACCGCAGGTAAGCGGGGCCAGGATGCTGCGGCTTGCCGATCAGCTCGGTTGCCGCGTCGAGCTGCCGGGAGGCGACGGTGCCGGTGAGCGCGAGAGCGCGGGCCTGGTAGATACGCGCCATGCCATCGAGTTGGGGCGGCAGGCGAGGCCAGGCGTTCTGCGCGGCGGTAGCGAGCTGGGCGGCTTGCCGGTGGTCACGCGCATCGAGGGCGAGGCTGGCGTTGCGCAGCAGCATGTAGGCGGCCATGGCATGGTCGCCGGACTGACTGGCCCACTGACTAGCCTGGCCGGCCCAGTGTCGGCAGGCGGCTAGGTTCCCGGTTTCCCGGTACAGCCAGCTGATGTGCTCGGCGTACTCGCTTTGCACCCGGAGCAAGTCCAGTTGCAGGGCACGAGTAGCGCTGCCGCGGTCGCGGGTGATGGCACGGAGTTGCCGGGTCAGCTCGGTGATGTGAGCGGCCGGGGCGAGCAGGTGGTGACCGGCCTGGTGCAGAGCGAGGATCTGCCGGTAGCGGATGGTGCCTGTCGCGGCCAGGGCGCCTGGGACAAGGGCCGCGAGACCGCCTGCGGACAGCAGGCCGGTGAACTGGCGGCGTGACAGCTCCACGATGGTGGTCCCTTCGGCCGAGGGAACACAGACGGTGATGACCGGCTCGTCTCCTAGTGCATAAGCGTAGTCGTGAGCACCTGGCGGCGGCCAGGGACCGGCAGACACGGCGAGGACCGGCTGACGTCCAGGGCTGGACAACAGATCATCGACCAGGCAGCCGTACAGCTCCGCGAGCCGGAGCAGATCCAGATAGGAGGGGGCGCGGGCAGAGGCCGACGACCCGGCCGCACGCGGCCCCCGCCAGCGCTCCCAGTAGGAGACCTGCTTGAAGGTCTTCGGCGGGTCGGCGGGCCACCGCTCGTTGTACAGGCCAGCCACCTCGGCCTGGGTGAGCCCGGCCGCGTGCCGGAACGCGGCGATGGGCGTGACCCCGGTCTGCGCGGCGATGACTTCGGCGATCTGAACCCTGGTCGCGCCCCGGTGGGTTAACTCCTGGCGGATCTGCCGGATCTGGCGGCGCAGCCCAGAATCGGTCACGGCCCTGGCCCTCCTGATCGAGACGGCCCTTGCGGCGACCGTACCTCCGTCAACCGCGCGTGTATTCCCCTGCTGGCGGGGAGGTGACCAGGCCGGTGTTTCCCCGCCCGCAGGGGTCGGCAGGCCGGCGACGTGTGAGCTTGCCTAGTAGGTGCTCCGCTCATGCCACCCGGGAGGTACACCCGTGATACTCACCACCACCTACCGCGACCGCACCACGGACGGCCGTGACCTGCTGGCCGCGTTCTCACCGCTCGACCATGCGACCACGGCCGGGCTTAACCGGGCCGAGCTGGATACGGCGCTGGCCCGGCTGCTGCGCCGCTTAGCGGTACTGGCCGCCCTGCACGGCGGCAAGGTCCCGGCCGCGATGCTGGCCGCGCTCGGCAATCCCGCCGAAGCTGTGGACGTGGTGGACCTGGCCGCCGCCTACCTCGAAAACGGCGACGGGCAGCTGGCGGACCACCCGAGCGAGATCCAGCAGGAACTCGTCCATTTCTCCCGCATCGTTGACATCGGCCACCTAGGTCTGGACACCGCCGCTGCCGAGCACGCGCTCTACCGGTTGCGCGGCTCGGCCCGGCTGCCGGACTCGCTCAAAGTGCTGTCGGAGCTCGTGATCGTGACCCGGGCGCGGCTGGCGCAGCGTGGCCGGATGCTGCCCTGCCCGTGGTTGCGGCCCGGACTGGCGGCCGAAACCGACATCGCGGCCGACCTGACCATCGCCGCCCCGGCCGCCAGCGCGGACTACTGGATGGCCATCCGGTGCGGCCGGCGCCGCACGCGCCGCCAGTTCCGTTATGAGCTGTCCGCCCTGCTGGACTACCTCACCCCCGCCGAGGCGGCCCTGGCCCTGTGGGCGCACTGCCACGAACAGCAACTTCCTTACCCGGTACACACGGCCGTCGTCCAGGCCGACCCCAGTGACGGCCTCACCGTCGTGACCTGGGACTACCAGCCCACCCTGGATCCGGTGGGCTGTGATGTCGCTGCTCTGGTCGCCGGGCAACTCCCGGCCATCAACCGGCTGAAGACGGGCAGCACCGCGCCTCTCCCAATGGGCGGGGCCAGCTACACGGTGACAGCAAGCACCCGCGGGGTGGCGATTGTGCAGGACGAACTGTCCGGAACCCGGGCCGTCACGGTCACCGTCCCCAGCCGCACCAGCACGGTCACCGTGCCGGGCCTGGCGCGGCAGGCCAGGGACCTACTGGACGCTTACACCGGGCCCGATCTGGCCAGCATCGAGGCCGCCCACATCCACCTGGACCGCGACCTGGACATCGACCAGCGCGCCGGAGCCGCCATCGGCGCTGCCGCGCTGTGGCTCCTTGCTGGCCGTCAGCAGCATGCCCCGGTGCTGACGCCCATGATGGATGACGACCACGTCCTGGTCCGACTGGCTCCCGCCGCCTACCGGCAGTTCCTGGACCGTGAACTCGGCCCGCAGCCGATGCACCTGATCTGCGAGTCCTCACCGGTCATCCGCGCCATCGCTGTCGCCTTGTTCGCCCGGCTCACCTCGTCGAAGGCAGCCGCCCGGCTTCAGGCACGCGGCGGCAACCTGTTCCTGCCACTGCCCGACGGCGGCCACTGCGAACTGTTCGAGGCGTTCGATGGTCCTAAGCCCGTTACCGGCTGCGCGTTCTTCGAGGCCGCGCTGCTGACCTACCGGTGCGACCCAACCCGCTTCGACGACTACTTCACCCGCCGCTACCACCTGGCGGACGGCGTCCATGAGCACGCCGCCCGGCTGCTGTCCAGCAGCCAGCCACACGATGCCAAGGTCGCCGCGCTCGGCTCCTATTACCAGGCGTTCGCCGACGCGACCGATCCTCGCCGCCCTGACCCCGGCGTCAGCGCGCTGCTGGCCGACGTACTGGGCCGGGCCGCGCCGGTCACCGCCCACCTCAACGTGCTGGAGGACTACTACGAGGTCCAGCAACACAAGGTCCGCTCCCTGCTGCGCCTGCTCGGCCTGCCGTTGCGGCTGGTCACGATCCATTTCAACGCCCTCACGGGGCGAGTCGTGCTGTGCGATGACTGACCGTGCGGGGTGTGGCGCGCGGGGCTGGTCCATCTCAGCCATTGGAGCCGGGCCGGTCCCGGCCCACATGCTCGCGCGGCAGACATATCCGCCGCTCACCCGCCCGTCGTCGTCACCGCGCACGTATCTGCTGACCGGCGCCGATCAGCCGAGGCTGGCGGCCTGCGCGTACGCCGCCATCGCCGCCGGGCACCGCGTCATGCTCCTGCCTAGTCAGCACAATGGCCCCACTCCAGGCGGCACCCTCGTCCAGATCAGTGAGGGTGGCACACGTCGGGTGCGCTGCGCCGGAACGCATGTGCGCGGCGGCTGGGACCTGGCCATGTTCAGCTCCGGCAGCACCACCGGCATCCCCCACGGCTACGGGTTCGCCGCGGCCCAGCTCGCCATCGTCACCGGCTGGTATCAGGACATCTACCAGGCAACCCCTGAGAGCATCATCGTCACCGCGCTGCCCGCCGCTTACAACTTCACCTTCGTGGCCGGCGTTCTCCTCGCCGCCCGGGTGGGAGCACGGCTGCACTTCAGCGCATCCGCCGGTCATGTCCTTCGTGAGGCGGCTGACCTCGCTGGCTCTTGTGATCGGGTCATCGTCCTGGCCAATCCGGTCATCCTCGACGAGGCCGCGCTGCCGCAGCGGCTGCCCGGCAACGTCCTGGCCGACTCCGGCGGCGCCCCGCTGTCCACCACCGCCGTCACCGCCTACCGTGACCACGGCCTGGACCTGCGCGAAGGATACGGGCTGACCGAGACAGCCTCACTCACCCACTTCGATGCCGAGGCCAGCAGCGTGTCGCTCGGCACCGTCGGGACGCCAATGCCCGGCGTCAGCACCGTCATCGCGGCAGGCAAGCCCGTCATCACTGTGGCCAGCCCCGCTACCGGCATCCCGCTCGACCCCACTGAACCCACCCATGGCAAACCCCTGGCCACCACTGACCTTGGGATGACTGACAGCTCGCAACGGCTGCGGCTGCTTGGTCGCGCCGACGACGAGCAGATCGGGGGACAGTGGCCGCGCGACACCCTCGACGCTCTCGGCCCACTCCTCGGCCGCCGCTGCGCCCTGATCCGCCACCTCGATGGGCGTGTCCACATCCGGCTCCGGCACCCGCCGGCGCTGCACTCACCGCCGCGCTCCGCGATAAGGCCGCCAGCATCCTGGACCTCCCACGCGCCAAGATCACGATTGCCTGCCAGGGAACCGCGCCCTTGCTGCATTCGGCCAAGCTCACCCGTCGCGAATCACCGGCTGGCTGAAGCCGATACCGATCCCAGCTGCTGGCTGACGCGAAGCCGGAATCCCGGATCGCAGTCAGAGCCCGAGCGGGCCGGGGCGCCCCCGGCCGGGGTCAGCGGCGCCGTTGTGCCGGGTCCCGCAACCGGCCTCTCGCTGCGCTCGCCCGGGCGGGCAGAGATCTTTCCCGGACCGCGGGCCGTGGTGGTGCTGGTTGCGCGGCTGCCGACCGTCCGGTGGGGCCGGATGGTGCCGGCTTTGCCGCGCT
>CAVQPP010000201.1:0-40166 GCA_963714445.1 uncultured Actinomycetota bacterium | reverse complement strand
GTAGTGTTATGTCGTCTACTGGTTCCGTTACGTATGCTCGTCTGCGCCTGTCATGCGTTGTCTTCTCTTGTCGCGTCCTCCTCCGCGCGCTGTGTGGTCGGTTGTCCTCGCCTCTGACGTGTACTGTTGTCTTGTAAGTCCGAGTGTGGCCTGCTGCTGCTCCGCCGCCTTGCCTTGCGTTCTGCCTAGCACCGACCGCCTGAATCCAGCTGTTGATTGAAGCCAGGGCTTTCGGATCGCGCGCCTGCATCAGGCCGATCAGTGTGCTCAGCACCACCTGCGTGCCATGCAAGTTCGCTGACGCGGTCGCCAGCGCCGTCCCGCTGCCGTAGTCGGAGATCCCGGTGAGCTGGAACTGCAGCGTGTTCTCCAGGATCTCGTGCGTACGCAGCGGCAGGTCGTTCGGATCGGTGGTCTGACTCGGGAACGCCTTGACCAGACCCTGGATGTCGGCGACCAGCTTGTCGCCGAACGGCCGCAGCTCGGCGGCGGACTGGTTGTTCCAGAGTCCGTACTCGATGCGATGGAATCCGGTCCACGACGCGTCATTCACGCCGTCCTGCAGCCCAGTGGCGCGGCCATCGATCTTGCTGTCGAAGTCAGCGAACGTGCCATACGCGGCGCCAAGACCCTCGTAGTCGAGATGCGCGGTGAGCCAATCCGCCTTGGCCGCACTCAGATTCCCGGCCACGAGATCCGCGTCGAGCTTCTTGCTGTCGGCGAGCAGGACCGGCAGGTTCTGCTGTACGTACGCGCGATAGTCGGAGACCGGCTGCTGCATGTCCTGGTCAGTGACCGGGGCGAAGCCGGCACTCGCGTTGGACGAACCGCCGCCGAGTGAGTAAGTCTTCGAGCTCAGCGCGGTGCCGTCGGTGAACGCGCAGCGGAACGCATACGAGCCGGACGACAACGTGACTTGCATCGGCCGCTTGGTCTGCGGCGCCAAGTTCTCGATCTCGGCGAACACCGCGTTGTTCGACGGATTGATAAGGAAGACCTCCGCGGTGCTGTGCCCGTTGTTGGCCAGCGTGAAGCTCTGCGCGCCGGCGATCGGGTTCGTCCAGCCCGATCCGCAGCCGGTCTCGCTGATGTCGATCGTGTTGGTGGCGGCGCTCGATCCGGGACCCAGCACCGCGATCGTGGCCACCGCGGCTACGGCCGGCACCGCGAAGATCGACGTGCCCACGGCCCAACGCGGCATCCGCCGCAACCCGCTGTGCGAGACCTCGCGCTCCTGCTTCGCGACTCGCTTCGCCGCAATGCGCTCAGCGAGCGCCCATTCGTCGGCGAGACGCGCCTCGGCGCGCCGTTGCGCCCGCGACGGCTGCGGTTTCATCTGCGCTGCCGCCGGCGCGGCGGCGGGTGCCGTCGACCGCATGCCACGGACGAAGAGATACATCGTCGGCGCCAGGTACAGCACGTAGCCGATCACCTGGAGCCGGCTCATCGTCGGCGTCAGGTTGAACGTGCCGGAGATCAGCGTCGCGTACCAGGATCCTGAGTCGATCGACGTCAGATTGAACGCGTACGCCGTATGCCCCGGAACCAGCCCGCTTTCCTGCAGGTCGCCGAGCCCGTACGCGAGCACGCCCGCCGCGATGACGATGAGGACCGCTCCGGTGACGGCGAAGAAGCGCGTCAGGTTGATCGTCAGCGCCTTGCGGTACAGCCCCCAGCAGACGGCGACCGCGAGCGCGATGCCGATCGCGGCGCCGATGATCGGTCCCTGTGAACTCCCCGCCGATTTGGCTGTGGTCCACAGGAACAGCGAGGTTTCCAATCCCTCGCGCGCGACCGCGATGAACGCGGTGACCGCGAGCACCCCCGCGCCCCGGCCCAACGCCTCGGTCACCCGCGTCTTCAGACCCCCCGAGAAGCTGCGCGCGGAGCGGCGCATCCAGAACACCATTGCCGTCACGAACGTGACCGCGATCAGCGAGAGGATTCCGCCGAACGCGTCCTGACCGCCGGCCGGCAGGCTCGCGGCGGTGAAGGTGAGCACGGCGGCGAAGGACAGGCTCAGCGCGACCGCGGCGGCGACTCCCGCCCACACCGCGCCGAGCCGGGCGCGCTGGCCGGCGCGCACCAGCGTGGCGACCAGGATCGAGACGATGAGCCCGGCCTCCAGGCCCTCACGCAGGCCGATCAGGAAGCTGGGGAACGCGTCATTCCACATGTTCGGTGGGATCCTCGGTCTTTCGGCGCTGAGCAGCTAGGCGGGTCGGGCGGTCGTACAGGTTCTCAGGCGAGCCCGGGACTGAGCTGGGCAAGTTAGGCAAGCCTAACCATACCCAAAGCCTCGGTAGCGCTCGCAAGGTCCCAGGCGTTAACGGACGGTGTGATCCAGGTGACATCCGGGTCGCCAGCCGACGGTTGTTACGGCCACTACGCAGCCACCGCGACTCGTCATAAAAAAGTTTGGTCTTCATGTATCAGGGGGCAGCCCGGCCCGCTCTTGTTGATGACCGTTCCGGGAAGGGGAGAGCCCGGGGTTTGGTCAGTGTGGGGTGGATGCTGGGGGACCGTCCCGGCGCCTGTGGGGGGATCGACAGGCAGGCGTCGGGACGGCTGCACGGGCCGCGCCATCGGGGCCAGGACGTCACGGGGGTGCGCCCTGGCAGCGACGGCGCGGCCCGTACAGTCCGTGGAAATCTGGCGAAACGCGCCGCAGAACGGGGCAGACGTGCTAAGCCTCGGCTAGCGAAACTGCCATGGAGGGGAAACCCGCGAATGATCGACTACGAAGCAAGATTGGAAAGGCTGCTGGCCCGGCACGACGACCTCGTGGTGAGCACCGGCCTCAACGGCAACGGCCACACCCTGCACCGCCGCGACCAGATCCTCATCCCGCTGAACCAGGCCGACCGCGCCCACCAGGCCGCGGACTCGTGGACCGAGCGGCGCGAGGACCTCTTCGAAGTCGGGATCTCCCGGCTGCACCTGCGGCCCGAGGCCGGCGTGGACGTCTGCGAACTGACCATGGACCTGCGCAACCACAGCGACGGCCCGATCACCGCCTCGCTCAACCACCTGCTGCAGGGAGCGCCAGACTGGGGCGGCGGTCCGTTCGGCCAGCCGCAGCCCGCCGCGCCCGTGCCCAAGCCGGTCGCCGGCCACACCTCCGGCCGCGCCATCGCCGGCATCCTGGACACCGGGATCGTCAAGCACCCCTGGTTCGCGGACACCGACTGGTTCTCGCTGGTCACACCCGACCAACTCGACCCGATCCCGGCCGGCTCGCACTACGAGCCCGACGCGCAGACCGGCCACGGCACCTTCGTCGCCGGCGTGCTGCTGCGCCAGGCGCCTTCCGTCTTCTTGATGATCGAGCGGGCCCTGGACGACGACGGCGTGTGCGACGAACTGCGCCTGCTGGACCGCCTCGCCAACCTGCACCGGCGCATCACCGCCTCGGGCGAGACGCTGGATGTGCTCAATCTCTCACTCGGCGGCTACACCTTCGACAACCAGCCCTCGCCGCTGGTCTCGGACGCGCTGGCCCGCTTCGGCAAGCACACCGTGGTCGTGGTCGCCGCCGGCAACGACGGCTCGAACCGGCCGTTCTGGCCGGCCGCCCAAAAGGGCTGCGTCGCGGTGGCGGCGCTGGAGACCGACGACCGCCGGGCGGAGTACTCGAATCACGGCTGGTGGGTGGATGCCTGCTCGGTCGGCTCCGACGTGATCGGCCCCTTCATCACCGACACCACGCCGGACGGCCGCAAGTTCAACGGCTACGCCCAGTGGTCCGGCACGTCCTTCGCCGCGCCGCGCGTGGCCGGGACGCTGGCGAATCTGATCGGCACGAAGCAGATGACCGCGTCGGAAGCGGTGGACTTCCTGCTCGACCCGTCCACCCGTCCGACCCAACCGGACTTCGGCGTAGTGGTCGAATGACCCATTGGCTGGATACCCTTTCCCGCGCTGACGATCAGGTGAGCGCGGGAAAGGGTATGAGCGTGGACACCGATACGAGCACCCAGGCACTCCTAGCCGCGGCCGCCGGCGGCGACCAGAACGCCTGGGACCGGCTGGTGGACCGGTTCTCTCGGCTCGTCTGGTCGGTCGCCCGCGGATTCCGGCTCTCCGACGCCGACGCCGCGGACGTCTGCCAGACCACTTGGCTGCGGCTGGTCGAACACCTCCAGTCGATCAACGACCCGGAACGGCTGGCCGGCTGGCTGGCCACCACCGCGCGGCGCGAATCCATCAGCGTGCTGCGCAAGCGGGACCGAGAAGTGCCGGTCTTCGACGGACCGGACGAAGAGGACGAGGACACCGAGCAGGACCCGGAACGGCAGATGGTCGCGCAGGACGAGTACCGCGAACTGTGGGACGCGTTCGAGGCGCTGTCCGAGCGTTGCCGGAGCCTGTTGCGGGTATTAGCAGTCTCGCCGCTGGAGAACTACGCGCAGATCGCCGCCGCTCTGCGCATGCCGGTCGGCTCGATCGGACCGACCCGGGCCCGCTGCCTTGACCGGCTGCGAGCGCGGCTGGTGACAGCGACATGACGGCGCGACACGGGTCACCACCATGACGGTGCTGGATAAACAACGCCGCGACATGAATGCTGTGACGTAACGGGCAGATGCAACGGGCAAACGAGGCAACCGCTACGACTCCACCGTCCACCGAAACCGGGGGGAAGAGGAAATGGAAAGCAACCGCTCCGTCGGCGAGACCGTCGAGGACGCCAAGCTGCTCAGACGGATCAGCTCGATGTTCGATCATCGTGACCCGGTGCCTGACGCTGTGACAGCCGCGGCCAGATCAGCGTTCGTCTGGCGGGACATGGACGCCCAGCTCGCCGAGCTGATCGACGCGGAACTGCTGGTCGGTTCGGCCACCCGCGCGCACGGCGAGCACCGGCTGCTCACCTTCGAGGCCCCGGGCGTGACCGTCGCCATCGAGGCGACCGAGGTCAACGGCGCACGCAAGCTGATCGGGCAGCTCGTGCCGTCGGGAGCGCACCACATCGCGCTGGAGACCGCGGCCCAGAGCGGTCAGCAGCTGACCGCGCCGGTCGACCATCTCGGCCGCTTCACCCTGGCCGCCGTGCCGGCCGGGTTGATCAGACTTCGCTGCACGCTTCCTGACGGTGGCCAGGTCGTGACTGAATGGGTCGACACCTGAGAAGCTGAGCGGGTGACGACGAGCGACCGAGGAATGGATGCCGGATCAGCTCGCGGGCCGAGGGCCGAGCATGGCAAGGCGGAGGAGGGAGGCGCAGCTATAGCTGCGTCGACCGACGACAACGCCGCCAGGCGACGGCCATCGACCCGCGAGCCCGGCAATCCATTCCTCGGTCGCTCGACGGCCGCCGCCGACGCAGAACTCGCCGCACGTCGCCTCGATGAGGCGTTGGAACTCGTCGAAGAGGGAACCCGCAACCCGCGTGCGGCCCGTGACAGGGCCGTCGCGCTGGTTGAGGCTGCCGCGCACGACGAGGCGGCCTGTGTCGCGCTTCGGGCGCTCGGCCTGGCATACGCCCTGCTCGGAGACCTGCCGGCCGCTCGTGCGGCGCTGCGCAGGTCGGTCGCTCTCGGCGAGCGGATGGGATACCGGCTGCGTACCGGGCAGGCACGCACCTCGATGCTGGTGCTGCTCGCCGAAGCCGGCAGCATCCAGGCGGCGCTGGCCCAGGCGACCCTCGCTGAAGCGGCGCTCACCTCACTGCCGGACGGGAAGCTCGAACTCGCCCGGCTCCAGGTGAACCTCGGCCTGGTATTCGGGCGCACCGGCCGCGTCGACGAGGCACTGAGCTGTTTCCGCAAGGCCGAACCCGTGCTGCGCGAACACGGCGACGCGCGCTGGGAAGCGATCATGCTCAACATGCGCGGCATCCTGCTCGCGTACCGCGGAAACCACGCGGAGACGACGCGGGACCTCACCCGCGCGGAGCAACTTGCGTCCGATCACGGCTTCGAGGCGCTGTATCACCGGGCCCTGTGCAACATCGGCTTCGCGGCGCTACGCGCCGGTGACCTACCACGGGCACTGCGCGTCCTGGACGAGGCTCGGGTAGTCGGCGAGCAGATAGGCAGGCCGGTCGAATCCGTGCTCTCCGACCGGGCGGACGCGTTGCTTTCCGCCGGACTGGCCGAAGAGGCGCGCCAGTACGCGGAGCAGGCCGTGGAAGGGCACGCACGCAAGGGCTTCGTGCTCAATGCGGCCGAGGCGCGGCTGTCCGCGGCCAACGCCGCGCTCGCCGCGGGCGATGCCGCTGCGGCCGCCGAGTACGCACACGCGGCGCGGGTCGCGTTCAACCGGCAGCGACGGCCCAACTGGGCGGCTTCGGCGCGCTCAGTCGAACACGCGGCGCGGTTCGCGGCCGGGGAGCGCACCATCCGAATACTTCGCGATCTGGTCCGCGACTCCGCCCAGCTCGAGCAGGCCGGTTGGTTCGTCTCGCCGCAGGAGAGCAAACTGCTCGCGGCACGCACGGCGCTGGCCATCGGGCGCGCGGACGAGGCGGCGCAACTGTTCACGCAAGTAGCATGGTGCGTGCCAGCGGTCCGGCACGACTACGCGTCGTCGGGCTGGGAGGCCGAGGCGGCGCTGCGCGAGTCTCGCGGCGACACCGGCGGCGCAGGACGCGCGGTTGACCACGGGCTTCGGGTCGCGGCGGACTACGTCGCGACGCTCGGCGCTACCGATCTGCGGGCCGGCGCCGCGCTGCTGGGCACGAGCTTGGCGGAGACTGGACTGCGGCTGGCGCTGGCCGGGGGTTCGGCAAAGCAGGTGCTCGTGCGCGCCGAGCAGTGGCGGGCCGCCCACGTCGCGGCTGCGGCCAGTGCGTCCGCCGAACGACGCGGCGTTCGCTGAGCGGCTCGGTCGGCTGCGCGCCGTGATGATGCGGATCAACGACGAAGGTCTGGCCGGTAAGAACGTGCGCGGGCTGCAGGCCACGCGGATGCGGCTGGAGCAGGAAGTCAAGGAGCTGGCGCAGCACGCGCCGGGCGGCGAGTACGCGCCGCAGCCACGCCTGGACCTGAACGCGCTCAGCGAGCAGTTGGGCGAGCGGGCGCTGGTGGAGTACGTGCGCGTCGAGGACACGCTGCACGCGGTGAGCCTGGTGGACGGTCGCGCTCGGCACCATCATCTGGGCTCGTATAAAGCAGTACTCTCCGAGTTCGAATCCGTGCGCTTCTCGCTCGGGCGGATGGCGCGACGTTACGGATCGCCGGCTGTGCAGCAGGCCGCGCATGCCGCATACGAGTACGCACGCAGTGAACTTGACGACGCGTTGGTGCGGCCGATGGCTAAGCAGCTCGGCGATCGGCCGCTGGTGCTCGTGCCTACCGGATCTCTGCACGCGCTCGCATGGCCGGTACTTCCGTCGCTGACGGGGCGTCGGGTGACGGTCTCTCCGTCGGCGCGCTCGTGGCTGACTGCTGCTGCACGACAGGTGGACACTGCGCACGGCGCGTTCGGCGAGCAGGTGGTGCTCGCGCACGGCCCGCGCCTACCGCACGCCGAGGCTGAGATAGGCGAGCTGGCGCGGCGTTATCCGCTGGCCAAACCACTCATCGGTGCGGATGCGACCGCGCGGGCGGTGGCGGAAGCGTTGGACGGCGCGCAGTTGGCGCACATTGCCGCGCATGGCCGATTCCGGTCCGACAACCCGCTTTTCTCCAGTCTCGAGCTGGCCGACGGGCCGCTGACCGTGTACGACCTGGAGGGCATGCGGCACGCGCCGGCGATGCTGGTGCTCTCCGCGTGCGACACGGCGCTGTCCGGGATACGCCCCGGTGACGAGCTGATGGGTTTGGCCAGTGCCGTCTTCGCCCTCGGCACGCGGACGCTGATCGCTTCGGTCGCGCCGGTGGATGACGCGGAGACGCGCGCGTTGATGAACGTGCTTCACGTGGCCTTGAGTGCGGGGCTTTCGCCGACGCAGGCTCTGGTCAGCGCGCAGCAGGCGGTGCCGGAAGCGCGCGGGTTCGTCTGCTTCGGTGCGGGTTAGCTAGCGGCGCGGGCTAAAGCCGACGGACCGTCAGTCCTGCTCGGCGTCGGCGTCTGTGTCCTCGTCGTCGGTGTCTGCGCACGGACCGGTCCCGGTGGAGTCATCGGAGCGTGCGTAACCCTCGAGGAATCCGCGCGCTCGCTCGGTGCGCGGATACGACTCCAGCAGCGCCCAGAATTCCGGGCCGTGGTTCGGCACGAGCAGGTGCGCCAGTTCGTGCAGAAGCACGTAGTCGATGACGTACTCGGGCAGGCCACGCACGCGGTCGGAGATCCGGATGGTGCCGTCAACCGGCGTGCATGAACCCCAGCGCGCGGCTTGGTTGGCGACCCAGCGCACGGACATCGGCCGCACCTTGCCGTCGAGGTACTGCGCCGAAAGAGCCAGAGCGCGGCGGGCCAGTTCGGGTTCGTTCAGCGCGGTGCGGCGCTCGCGCCGTTCCAGCCGGTCGAGCATGGCTCGAACCCAGCGCTCCTCCTCCCCCGCGGACATCTGCGCGGGGATCAGCACGACGGTGCGGTCGCCCTCGCGGTAGGCGGACACCGTGCGGCGTCTGCGTGGCGACCGGCGCACTTCCACCGCCGGGTCGGCCGCGCCGGTCCCGGCCGCGGGACGGTCGAGGCGGTCCGCTGCCATGTCAACCAAATTAGCGGCTGACGGCCGATTCGGCCCGTCTTGGCGGCGTACCAATGCCGAAATCTTGTCCACAGCCCGTCAGGTGACGCAATCTCGAATATTCTTCAAGATTCTTAGGAGCCGCTGGTCAACCGGGCCCTGAGCGGGCCGTACACAGGGTTTTCCACAGGCTCCGCAGCGATGTCCACAAGGACGCGCCGGGGTTTCCCCAGGTTATCCCCACAGTTATCCACAGCCGTCCGTGGGACTCAATTGACGGTCAGCCCCGGCAGCCCGTAGCGTCGCTTTCTGGATGCGGGGCTCTCGGAAAACAGCTCCCGCCCCCGCGGCGTTGGCCACGGGTGGCGGCGAAGTGTGCGCCTGGGGGCCCCGCGGCGTGTTTTCTGGCGCTGTGTTCTCAAATGCCGGGTTTCGCTGACGCCGCGTTCTCTTAAACCGCGCTGTCTGAAACGGCGTTTTCTGACGGTATGTCTTTTCAGACCCGTGTCGCCGGGGGCGTACGGGCACCAGTGCTTCCGAATGGGTGCTATCCAACCGGCGTGCGCTCGAAACAGCGCGAGGGCGCGATGTCACATGCGTGGGTCACGTGCGTGGGCCATTCTCCGGTAACACAACTCACCCGAAAGTGCGGAGCGATCGGCGGTTCGCAGGTAGGCGCGGGCCACGATGCGTGTGCTGTGTGTGCTCTCGCGTAGGGTGGCCTATCGTTCGACCGCCGAGCCCGGCGGCCGGGGAGCACGACCGCGGGTCAGCCCGCGGACAGCCAGGAACTCAGGAGGGCCGATTCATGGCCGAGACATACACGGGTGAGGCCTACTGCGTGAAGTGCAAGGAGAAGCGGCACTTCACCGGTGAGATCAAAGTCAACGACTCGGGGCGCCGGATGGCTCAGGGCACCTGCCCGACCTGCGGCACGAAGGTGAACCGGATCCTCGGCAAGGCCTGATCCGGGCGGTAGCTCAGGGGCGCCGGACGCACGCACAGGACGTCCGGCGCTACCTCCAGTGGCTTGCGCGAATGCGGCAAATTGCAGTTTTCGTAAATCGCGAAAATCGCGAAATACGGCACATAGGCGTCTCGGAGGACTCGCAGCGCGATGCGACCGGTACTCAAACCGGCGCTGAGCCGAATCTGGCACGACCCGCGCACCCTCCAACTCGGCCGGGGAGCGGCCACGACGTACCGCTATCGGATGACAGCCGTCGTACACGCCGTGATCGACGCGCTGGACGGCACCCGGGACGCCGAGGCCCTGCTCGCCTACGCCGAGCGCATCGGGGTCGCCCGCGACGACACCCTCGACCTGCTCGATCGCCTCGCCGCGGACGGCTGTCTCGACGACGCGGCGCTGGATACCTCCGCCCTCGCCGCGTTGAGCCCAGCTGAGCGGGCCAGACTCGATCCCGACCTAAGCAGCCTAGGTCTGCGCCACCGCCTGCCCGGTGGCGCAGTTCGCGCGCTCGAGCGGCGGCGCGGCGTGGCGGTGGCCGTGTACGGACTCGGCCGAGTCGGCGCGCACACCGCGCTGCGGCTCGCGGCGTCGGGCATCGGCACGATCGTGCCGTTCGACCCCTCCCCCGTCCGGCATCAGGACACCGGTCCGGGCACCTATCGGGAAGACGATGTCGGCAATCGTCGCCAGGACGCCGTGATCCGCGCGATCCGGTTGCTCGCCGCGTCCACGAAGTTCGCGCTCGCGCCGCGACGCACCGGCCCCGATCTCGCGATCGTCGCGCCGGCCGAACGCCCACCGACCGAACTGCTGGCGGAACTGACCGAGCGTGCGATCCCGCACCTGCTCGTCGAGGTCTGTGAGGATCGGGCGATTCTCGGCCCGCTGGTCGTGCCACACCACACGCCGTGCGTCCGCTGCCGGGACCTGACCCGCGCTGAGCGCGATCCGCTCTGGCCGCGCACTCAAGCCGCGCTCGCTGGCGATGGAGCAACCTCGCGGCCGGCCTGCGATACGACGCTCGCCGCGTTGGCGGCAAACCACGCCGTGCTCCACACGCTGGCGTTTCTCGACGGGCAGGAGCCGCCGAGCGTCGGGGCGGTGTGGGAGTTCGCGTTGCCCTACGCGCTCCCCGAGCGCATCGCGCTCCCGGCGCATGCTGCCTGCAGCAGTTGCCGCGGCGCGACCGGATCACTCGCACACCAGGGCAAGCTGGCAGAATGGACCATGTGAGTGATCTGCCGCGCAACGCCGTAGCCCGGACGGCGAAACTGGCGACGCTGCCGCTCGGGCTGGCCGGGCGTGCCACGCTCGGGCTGGGCAAGCGGATCGGCGGCGCGCCCGCCGCGGCCGTGGTCACTGAGGTGCAGCAACGCACCGCCGAACAGCTCTTCCGCGTCCTTGGCGAGCTCAAGGGCGGGGCGATGAAGTTCGGCCAGGCGCTGTCTGTCTTCGAGGCGGCGCTGCCCGACGAGCTGGCCCGCCCCTACCGTGCGGCGCTGACCGGACTGCAGGAGAACGCGCCGGCGCTGCCTGCCGCCTCCGTCCACAAGTCGCTGGCCGCCGCCTTCGGGACGGACTGGCGCGAGAAGTTCATCTCCTTCGACGACAAGCCGGCCGCCGCCGCGTCGATCGGCCAAGTGCACCGCGCGGTGTGGGCCGACGGCCGCGACGTCGCGGTGAAGATCCAATACCCCGGCGCGGGCAAGGCGCTGCTCGGCGACCTCAACCAGCTGGCCCGAGTCTCCCGGCTGTTCGGCCTGCTGGTCCCCGGGATAGAGGTCAAGCCGCTGCTCACCGAGCTGCGCGCGCGGATCGCCGAGGAGCTGGACTACGCGGCCGAGGCTGCCGCGCAGTCCGCGTACGCGAAGGGCTACGCCGACGACCCGGACATCACCGTGCCGAACGTCGTCGAGCAGGCTGGTTCGATCCTGGTGACCGAGTGGCTGCCCGGAATCCCGCTGGCCACCGTGATCGCCTCGGGCACGCAGGCGCAGCGCGACCGCGCGGGCACGCTGCTGGTCCGGTTCCTCTACTCCGGACCCCAGCGCGTCGGCCTGCTGCACGCCGATCCGCACCCGGGCAACTTCCGGCTGATCCCGGTCGACGCTGCCCTGGACGGCGTCGATGCCGGTGGCGCGGATCCTGACGACCCGGAGCAATGGCGGCTCGGCGTGCTCGACTTCGGCGCGGTCAACCGGCTGCCGAACGGGATGCCTGAGGCGATCGGCGTGGCGCTACGTAGCGCGCTGGCCGGTGACGCCGACGAGGTGGCCGAGACGTTGCGCACGGAGGGTTTCCTCAAGCCGGGCACGCAACTCGACCCGGCGGCCGTGCTCGACTACCTCTCCCCGCTGACCGAGCCGCTGCGTGAAGCGCAGTTCTCCTTCAGCCGCGAGTGGCTGCGTAACCAGGCCACGCACCTGGCCAACGGCAAGAACCCGGCTGCGTCGCTCGGTCGGAAGCTGAACCTGCCGCCGAGCTATTTGCTGATCCACCGGGTGACGATGGGCGGCCTAGGCATCCTGTGCCAGCTCGGCGCGACCGTCCCGGTGCGCACGGAACTAGGCGCGTGGCTGCCCGGATTCGCTGATGAGGATGACGCTGAAGCTGACGCTTAGTCAGATCATCGGCCGGATGAACGGACTACTCGTCAGGGCTTGAAGACCTGGTCGACGAAGAGCTGCAGGTTGTTCATCGTGCGAGCGACCTGCTCCTCGAGACTCAACGACTCCTCGTAACGGGCTCCGAGCACGGAGATCTTCTTGCCGCGAACGTACAGCGGGCAAGCCAGGTCCGCGCACATGTACGTGCCGACCGTGTTGCCCCGACGTCCCGACCGGCCGGCCTTCGCAGCTGAGAACAGCGACACGCCGGAACCCGGGTGCCCGGTGATGCAGATCGAACAGACCGTCGTCTTGATCAGGCTTCTGCGCACGCCGGTCGGCACTCGCATGCTCAGCCCGACCAGCTCGCCATGGCGCTCGGTCACCAGGTAGCCGCGATCCGGCGCCTTCGGGTCGCGCCAGCCGAGGAAGTCAAGGTCCTCCCACGGCAGCTTGGCCAGTGCGCGCGGCGGCTCGATCCTGGACGCCTCACCCTTCGAGCAGTTGACGAAGGACTCGCGCAGTTCCTTCTCGCTGACCGGGATCATGCGACCGACCCTAGCAACCAGGTCCCGCGAAGTTCACTACTTTTTGGGTCTGCCACTCATGACATAGGCCTGTTTCTGTGCTGTTCTCTTATGTTGGCCGCCAAACAGCGGCCACCACGCCATCAGGACACCGAAGTCCCGACCCTGGGGAGAGGAAACGGATGGGAAGCATGGGGAGGTTGAGCCGCAGCCGCGGGCTCATACCGTTCGTCGCAGTGGCGATTGTCGCCGGTACGTCCGCCGCGGCGGCGCAAGCCGGAACCGCGCACGGAGCGGCTCCGGGGCTTGTCACCACCGCGGACCCGAGTTGCGCGCTCAACCAGCCTGCAAGCGCTGTCAAGCACGTCATCTACCTTCAGTTCGACAACGTGCACCTGACTCGGGACAACCCGAACGTGCCGAGCGACCTGGAGCAGATGCCGAACCTGCTGCACTTCCTCACCGACAACGGGACGGTGGACTCGAACCACCACACCCCGCTGATCGCGCACACCGGCAACGACATTCTCACCTCGATCACCGGACTGTACGGCTCGGATCAAGGCCAGCCGATCTCGAACTCGTACCGGTACTTCAACCCGAACGGCACGTCGAACTCCGCGTCGTCGTTCGCGTACTGGACCGACGGGGTCGCCGACTCCTCGACGACGACGCCGACCGACACCGCCCCGACGATGGTCACTCAGGACGGGAAGATGACCCCGGCGCCCTGGGTCGGCTACACCCGCGCCGGCTGCGACTTCGGCTCGGTGGCGACCGCGAACACCGTGCTGGAGAACACGAACATCGACATCCCGAAGGTGTTCGGCACGAACTCGCCGGAGTACGCGGAGTTCAAGGCGAACTCGAGCCTCGCCTTCGCGGACTTCGTCGGCATCGGCGTGCACTGCGCCCAGGACTCCACGCTGTGCGCGAACTCGGGGAACGCCAAGCCCGACCTGCTGCCCGACGAGCCCGGCGGCTACAACGGTTACCAGGCGCTGTACGGCGCGAAGTACACCAACGCGGCGATCTCGCCCAACGGCCCGGTCACCCAGGTGGACGGCACTACTCCGATCATCGACCCGTTCACCGGGATCAACGGCTTCCCGGGCTTCGACGGGATGAGCGCGGCTAACAGCCTCGGCTACGTCGCGCAGATGCAGGAGGCCGGCGTGCCGGTCACGTACGCGTACCTGTCTGACGCACACGACAACCACAACGGCGGCGGTGCATACGGTCCCGGCCAGGCCGGTTACGTCGCGGCGCTCAAGTCGTACGACACCGCGTTCGGCCAGTTCTTCACCCGGCTGGCGAAGGACGGGATCAACAAGTCCAACACGATGTTCGTGGTGACCGCGGACGAGAACGACCACTTCGTCGGCGCCAGCCCGACCCCGGCCAACTGCGACGGCGTGACGGTTTCGTGCACGTACTCGCAGATCGGCGAGGTCAACGCGAACATCAGGGGCCTGCTGGCCACGCAGCAGAGCGTTACGACGCCGTTCGGCATCCACTCCGACTCGGCGCCGAACTACTGGATCACCGGCAACCCGGCGCAGAACGCCGACGTCGCCCGGAACTTCGAGAAATCGATCGCCACGGTGACCGCGACGAATCCGTACACCAACACGACGGCGCCGATCTCGAACTACCTGGCTGACCAGACCGAGATGAAGATCCTGCACATGGTCAGCGGTGACCCGGCGCGCACGCCGACGTTCACCGAGTTCGCGGATCCGAACTACTTCGTGTTCTCGGGCGCGCCGAACTGCGCCTCGCCGTGCGTGCAGCCTCAAGCCGGCTTCGCGTGGAACCACGGTGACTTCGCGCCGGACATCAACACCACGTGGCTCGGCTTGGTCGGTCCCGGCGTCAAGCACCTCGGCGTAACCGGTGCGGTCTGGTCCGACCACACCGACATCCGCCCGACGATGATGGCGCTGCTCGGCCTCACCGACGACTACAAGTACGACGGCGTGCCGCTGATCGGCTTCCTGAACCGGAGCGCGCTACCGGCGTCGGTGCGCGCGGCGCTTCCGGCGTGGGAGGCGCTGGCCGCCACGTACAAGCAGCTCAACGCCTCGGTAGGTGCGTTCGCCACCGCGACGCTGAAGACCGCGACGGCGGCGATCGAGTCGACCTCGGACGGCGACGCGACGTACCTGAACACCGACGCGTTCCTGGCGAAGCTCGGCCAGCAGCGTGACGCGTTGGCGGCGCAGATAAACGGGCTGATCAACAGTCAGTTCTTCGGGCCGTCCGCTGCCGCCGGTGCGCATTCGCCGCACGGCGCGGTGATCTCGCCGGACGGTATCCAGGGCTCGGGTCACGCGGTGATCTCGCCCGACGGCATCCAGGGGACGGGTCACGCCGCCATCCCGGGGATGATCTCGGCCGCGCTGGCGCTGACCTCGAAGGCGTAATCCCTGCTAAAGACAAGCGGCTCGCCCGCCCCGGGACTTCCGGGGCGGGCGAGCCTTTCTCATTGGCACCGCTACTGGCACTCAGCGGTCGAGTACCGGCGGTACAGCTGTCGAGCGGTACTCAGTGCGTTACCGCATCAACTGCTGCGCGAGAGCACGGCGCGCGCGCAGCGCCGCCCTCGCGAGCCGGTGCCTTTCCGCTTGTCGTAACCGTTCGCGGTGCAGTTCTTGGACGAGCTGATAGTGAGTGTGGATCATCGCGTTGCTCCTGACACGCAAGTCGGACGGGTTGGCGTCGCCGGAAACCGGGGGAACGAAGAGGTCAGTCGTGGACATCGGGGTTAGTCGCTTCCTGAGTTCGCTAGTGAGGATTCACTCGGTGGTCGGTTTGCACTGTTTGGACTTTTGCGGGACCTAGGCCGCCGCGGCGATGGCGACGTCCGTCTTGCGCGGACGCCCACGCGGCCGCTTGCGGGCCACGATCACGCCCTGGACGAACAGCTCGCCGCCCCAGACGCCCCACGGCTCCCGACGCTCGAGCGCCCCGGAGAGGCAGGCCTCGCGGATCGGGCAGGCGGCGCAGATGGTCTTGGCGAACTCGACGTCCGCGGGCGACTCGGCGAAGAACAGCTCCGGGTCGGTGGAACGGCACGGCAAGTCGTCGGCGAGCGGGACGGGCTCGAACACGGTCAACTGCATCGTGGATTCCTTCCTCTCGGCTCCGGCGCCGCCGGCTGCGGCGCCGTTGAGTACTGCGGTGGTGCTCGGGGTGTGGCTGCGGGTCTCGACCTGCGTTGTCTCGGTCAACTCGGTCTCGGTCAACTCGCCGTCTTCCTCGGTCGTGATCTGAAAGTGGCTCAGGTCCCGCCGCCCCCTCGCACCTCCGAACTGAGCCGGAGAACGAAGAAGGCCGCGGATCCCGGTTATCGGGTTCCGCGGCCTGGAGGTCGCTGGCTTGACGGTTAGTCAGGCCGGCGGTTTCCAGGTACGGGGGTCCCGACGGGACATCAGGTGAAGCTGGTCCTGCTGCTTGCCATTGGTGCCGTTGATGCCGTTCAGGCGCGTTTCGGCGGCGTCGCCGCGCGGAACGTCGCGACCGATTCCGTCGACTCCGCGTCGCGTCTCAGCGCCGGCCGGGGCGGCATAACCGACACCGGTGGCCTCGACGCGGCTCTTCGGTCGTGCCGTCGCGACCGCTACGGGAGCGGTTGCGGCAGCCGGCCAGGAGAGCGCGGGAGCGAAGACGGGGCTGAGGGTGCTCGAGACAGAGCTCTTCGAAAAGCTCCGTAGGCACAGAGCTCTCCGTAAACACAGAGCTCTCCCGCAGCGACATGCAGGCAGGCGGAACCATCGCGAACGGTTTCACTGCTGTGCTCGTGCTGATCACGTGGTCTCTCGCCTCCTGCCTTTGCTAGATCATCACCGGTGGCGAGCCGATGATGATGGAATCCGTTTTCCTGCTGTGTCGTGCTGGTGGAGCGGGGCTTACCGCGCCGCTGCCGGTGTTGGAGAGGCTAGGGTAGTCTCCCCGACCGCGCAAACCATTTTCGACCTGCGCTTTTGCTGCCGGCTTTGGTGCTTCGTCCGTAACTCGCCACCGAAGGCGGAGTTCTCGAAGCAGAGTTCGAAGAAAACCGGGCAACGGTGGATACCGCGTTGCGCGGCGGAGGAGTCCCCTAGGCCGTTTGGCTTGTGTGACGGCGTTCCCCCGCTGTCGCCCCACTATCCTGTCATGGTTGACCGGCGGTGTCACCCCTTGCGGGCGAACTCTCTGAGAAAAACACACAGGGCACGACTCGATAAAGGCGGGAACGACGATGCGGCGCACCGCGTCTTCTATGACTGTGTCGACCAGCACCGATTCGTCCCCGTCCGCTACGCAGGCTCGAGCCGGAACTGATCCGGCGAACCCGCGTCCCCGCCGAACGCCACAAGTGGTAACCCGTTTGGCGGCGATTTGGCGCGCGGCGTCCGAATGGGTGTCGCATTTTCTAACTACTCCGGCCTGGCGCTGGACCAGGCGAATCGCCGACGGGACGCTGCTGCTCGCGGTGATGGTTTCGATCGGTTGGGCGGCGGCGAACGGAGTTTTCGTCTCGCAGCGCGCTTCCGCCGCCCGCGGGCAGGTGCTCATCCATCTCGGCGGTCTACCGACGGTCAAGCTGTCCCCGATCACCGGCAAGGCGACGGCGACCACGTTGCCGCCGACCGTCGTCCTCGAGGGTGTCCGCTCCGACCGGATCTCCATCGCCATCACGAACGACGGCCCGGACGGAACCAATCTCACCGGCGGCACGCTGACCGGACCGTACTTCCCGAGCCCGGTGAAGTTGTCGCCGCCAAACCACCATGACTACGTCGGGGGAGGCAACACCGGTCTGCTTGTCGGCACGGTGACCGTGGACTGTAACGCGGCAATGCCGGTCTCCCACGCGCTCGTCGGCGGTCGACTGGGCTCCACGCAGCAGGCGACAACGCTCACCGTCACGGCCAAGGACACGAACGGGACGGTGCACACCGTGCCGTTCACGCTCGACACGACGGCGTTCGCGGTCCAGGCGCGGGTGTGCACAAAATGAGCGCCGGTGACAGGAGCAACGGTGAGACGCGAACAGGCGACGGGGACATGAGCGGCGGCGAAATGAGCGACCAAGACGAAACCGTTGGCACGACGACGGACGCGGCCGAGACAACTGACGCCGCGACACCGTCGCCAGCGAAGCGGCGCCGTCGCGCCGGCCTGATCGCGCTGTCGGTCGTCGCCATCGTCGCCGGCGTTCTGGGCAGTTGGGCGTACAACCGCGGCGTGCAGACGCGGCAGGACAAGGACACCGCGATCATCCGCGCGGCGATGGATCCGTCGACGTACGTCTCGCCCGGCGACTACGACAACATGACCGTGCCGATCCGCAACGACGGCCCATACGCGATCACCGTCATAGGCCTATACGTGGTCAGCGCGCCAAAGCTGAGCTGGGACAGTGCGTGGACGGTAATCCAGCCCGGCGCGACAGCCAACCTTCGTGTCATGGCTCCGTACGGCTGCTCCGCGATTCCGCACACGCTCAAGCACATTGGTGCGGTGCCGGTGTTGCTGCGTGTGGTGACAGCGAACGGCAATACGCACGCGTCGCTGCGTACCTCGATCAGCGGCGTGATCCAATACGCGGCCGACTACTGCGCCAAGCCGACACCCACACCAACGCCGACTAAGCAGAACGCTTAGCTAGCCGTCGGCACGTCCACAGAGCTGTCTACTGCGCCGTCCGCAGCGACGTCATCCACACCGCCATGCGCGCCGAGCAGTGCCAACACCTCGTCCGCGTAACGGTCCAACTTCGTCGAGCCGACGCCCGGAATGCTCGCCAACGAGGCTCGGTCCGTCGGCCGAGCCTCGGCGATCGCGATGAGTGTCGCGTCGGTGAAAACGACGTAGGCAGGCAGCGACTGCTCCTTCGCGCGCTCCGACCGCCATTCCCGCAGCCGCTCGAACAGCTCCTCGTCCAGATCTGACGGACAGTCGGCGCAGCGACCCAGCTTGCGTTCCACCGCCTCGATCAGCGAACGCCCGCAGACGCGGCAACGCACTGGCCCGGCGGAACGCCTGGCCCGCTTGCCCTCG
This sequence comes from uncultured Actinomycetota bacterium, assembly GCA_963714445.1. Lineage (GTDB taxonomy): Bacteria > Actinomycetota > Actinomycetes > Streptomycetales > Catenulisporaceae > Actinocrinis. The sequence goes on along the minus strand of CAVQPP010000201.1, from coordinate 21,434 downwards.
TCGCTCGAGCGTCCGCCGCTGCCTCCACGCCCGCGCACTACCGAGCCCCCGCCGCCACCGGTCCGTGCCTCCTGCGCGTCGCGCAGCGCGTCAAGGAACCGGGACGGCCGCCGCGTCGCCCGGCCGCCAGGGGCTCGGGCCAGCGCCCAAGACAGCCGCAGCCGCTCACGCGCCCGCGTCACTCCGACGTAGAGCAGCCGCCGCTCCTCCTCGACCTGGTCCGGAGTCTCGGCGTAGCTGATCGGCACCAGTCCCTCGGTCAGACCGACCAGCAGCACTGCGTCCCACTCCAGGCCCTTCGCGGAGTGCAGCGAAGCGAGCGTGACGCCGTCGACCACCGGAGCGTGTTGCACCGCAGCCCGCGCCTCGAGTTCGCGCACGAAGTCGGCAAGCCCGGCCTCGGGGTGAGTGGTCGCGTATTCCTCGGACAGCGCGGCGAGCGCGGCCAGCGACTCCCAGGCCTCACGGCTACGCCCTGACCCGGCCGGCGGCGTTGCACTCCAACCGCTGCCGGACAGCACCCCGCGCACCGCGACCGGTAGCGGTTCGCCGCCACCGTCGCCGTCCGCGTTGGCGCTCGCGCGCGCAGCGCCACGCAACAGCAGCACCGCCTGACGCACCTCGGCGCGTTCGAAGAAACGCTCCACGCCGCGCACCACGTAGGGCACGCCGACATCTGCGAAGGCCTGCTCGTAGACCTCGGACTGCGCGTTAATCCGGAACAGCACGGCGATCTCGGCCGGACGCTTCCCCGAGCCGATCAGCTGCTTGACCCAGCGCGCGACGCCCTCCGCCTCGGCCGTCTCGTCCGGGTACTCCTCGTACTCGACCGCAGGACCCGGCGGCTGCTGCGCCACGAGCTCAACGCGTGCCCGCGCCGTACGCCGTTGCGCGAGCGTGTCCGTCGGCGCCTCGTTCAGCAACGCGTTCGCGAGCGCGACAACCTGCGGCGTGGACCGGTAATCGCGCACCAGCCGCACGAGCGTCGCGTCGGAGTAGCGGTCCGGGAAGCCAAGCAGGTACTCGGGGGTCGCCCCGGTGAACGAGTAAATGGTCTGGCTAGCATCGCCGACCACGCAGATCGAGTCCCGCCGACCAAGCCAGCAGTCCAACAACCGCTGCTGCAGCGGGTTCACGTCCTGATACTCGTCGACCACGAAGTGCCGGTACTGATCACGAACCCGGTCGGCGATATCCGGCCGCGATTCGAGCACCCCGACCGTCAGCAGCAGCACGTCCTCGAAGTCGATCATGCCGCGCTCGCGCTTCGCCGCTTCGTAAGCGCCGTAGATCCTGGCCGTCTCGGCGGGTTCACGCGGCGGCATCCGCCCCGCCTTAACCGCGGCGGCCGGATAGTCGTCCGGGGTGACCTGCGTCGCCTTGGCCCACTCGATTTCCCCGGCCAAGTCGCGCAGCTCCGCGCGATCAGCACGCATCCGGCAGGCCGAAACCGCCTCGACAACCAGCGGCAGCTTGGTGTCTATCAACTGCGGCGACGGCCCACCGACCGTGTGCGGCCAGAAGTACTGCAGCTGCCGCAACGCCGCCGAGTGAAAGGTACGCGCCTGCACAGCGCCAGCGCCGAGATAACGCAGCCGACCGCGCATCTCCCCCGCCGCGCGCGCGGTGAACGTCACCGCGAGCACCTGGTTCGGCGGATACGCGCCCTGCGCGACCGCGTACGCGATCCGGTGCGTAATCGCGCGCGTCTTGCCCGTCCCGGCGCCCGCGAGCACGCAGACCGGGCCGTGCAACGCGGTGGCGACCGCGCGCTGTTCGGGGTCGAGTCCGGCGAGCAGGGCCTCCCCGCTGTCGGCCGCGGTCGGGTGGGTCATGGAGCCAATCTTCTCAGGCGGCACTGACACGTGCCGCGAAGTTCGGACAACACAGCGTTCGGCGACAAGGGCCGTCAGGGATGATTCCGCCGTCACACATCGTTGTCACGGCTAACGAAGAACCCGACTTGGAGCGAAGATGGCAGCGCAGATCACGATGTACTCGACCCAGTGGTGCGGCTATTGCCAGCGGCTCAAGGGCCAGCTGACTCGCGCCGGCATCGAGTACACGGAGATCGATGTCGAACGAGACCCGGCGGCGGCCGAGTTCGTCATGTCCGTGAACGACGGCAACCGGACCGTCCCCACCGTGACCTTCCCGGACGGCTCCGCGCTCACGAATCCAAGCGTCGCTCAAGTCCGCGCCAAAATCGGCGCATGACCTGACCATTAAAAGTTAAGGCGTGTAACACTCTCGCCAAAAGACATTCATCCGGAGTAGGTTGCCGCGTACCACCGTGCCCCGTGTTACTGACGTGGCGCGCCCGTGGGCACCACCGCACCATCGCACCACAAGCACAGTGTCGTTCTTTGGTACTGGTCCGGGTGGAGAACATGGCTACCGTCGAGTTCGTCGATGCTTCCCATACGTATGCGGGAACGAAGAGTCCGGCTGTCGACAACCTGAACCTGGCTATCGAGTCAGGCGAGTTCATGGTGCTGCTCGGCGCCAGCGGCTGCGGCAAAACCACCGCGCTGCGCATGTTGGCCGGCCTCGAGACCGTGGACACCGGCGCGGTTTTCATCGACGGCGTCGATGTCACCGAGGCGCAGCCCGGCGATCGCGACATCGCGATGGTGTTCCAGAACTACGCGCTCTACCCGCAGATGACCGTCGCCGAGAACCTAGGCTTTCGGCTAACCCTCACCGGCGCGCCGCCCTCAGCCGTGGCGCGCCGCGTTCGGCGAATGGCCTCGCAACTCGAACTAACGCCAACGCTCGACCGCCTGCCCCGGACGCTTTCCGGTGGCGAGCAGCAGCGGGTAGCGATGGGCCGCGCCATGATGCGCGAGCCGAAGGTCTTCCTGATGGACGAGCCGCTAGGCGCGCTCGACGCGAAGCTACGCACTGATGTGCGCGCGCAGATCGTCAGCATGCAGCAGCGGCTCGAGGCGACGACGATTTACGTGACGCACGATCAGATCGAGGCCATGACGATGGGCGATCGGATCGCGGTGATGAAGGACGGCGTCCTGCTCCAGTGCGACACACCTCGCGCGCTGTACGAAAACCCGATGAATGCCTACGTAGGCGCCTTCATCGGTTCGCCGCCGATGAACCTGATCAAGGCCCGGGTCGAATACGACTGGGCAGTCGTCGGCGACGTGGACGTGATCGAGCTGCCGCTTAGCCGCAAGGTCGCGACCGAGCTGCACGAGCCCGAGGTGACGGTCGGCTTCCGCCCCGACACCGTGCGGCTGACCTCCCCCGGCCACGGCCTGTACGCACACGTCGAAGCGGTAGAGAACCTGGGGTACGTCGCGTACGCACACTGCGCGACCGGAGTCGGCGAGGGACGCCGGACGATCGTCGTACGCTGCGAGCCGCACGCCGTGCCGCGTCCCGGCTCAGCAGTCGGCTTGGAGCTATCGCTCGATTCGGTGCACTTCTTCGAGACAGAGACCGGCCGCCGCCTAACCCCGCAGCGCTGACGCCACAAACGCCGCCGATGCCTACGGACGCTCACGCGCCCTAACGCATCGCCATGCTCTAACGCATCATCGCGGCACGTCAGGCACCGGCCCGCCGTACCAATGCTCGATCAGCGCCCGCGCTATCGAGATCTGCCCAGACAGCAGAATCTCCCCCGACTCAGCGGCCTCAGCCAACTCCCGCCGACTGAACCAGCGCACTTCCAGCACTTCCTCGCCGTCGGCGCGCATCCGCTCCGGGTCGTCCACAGTCGCCGTAAACCCGAGCATCAGACTGCACGGAAACGGCCAAGGCTGGCTGCCCAAATACGTCACCGACGTAACGGTGAGCCCGGCCTCCTCGGCGACTTCCCGCGCAACCGTCTGCTCCAGCGACTCGCCGGGCTCGACAAATCCGGCCAGCACGGAGAACCGTCGCGAGTCCCAAGCCGAACCGCGCCCGAGCAACAACCGATCATCCGGATCCGTGACCGCCATGATCACCGCTGGGTCCGTCCGCGGATAGTGCTCAGTCCCACAACTCGCGCAACGCCGAATATGCCCCGCCGCAGCCACCTCGGTCGCGTTACCGCAGTTAGAGCAAAAACGATGGCTCCGATGCCAATGCTCAAGCGCGACCGCATGCGTCATCAGCCCGGCATCCCGGTCAGACAGATGCAGCCCGACCTCACGCAACGAGGCGGCGCGTGCGTCGCCGTCGTGCCGCCCTGGCAAGATCTCGGCCGGGACGGCGAAGAACGTGTATCCGCTCTCGTCCCGGCCGAGCAGGTATCGATCGCCTTCCGGCGCGTCATACGAAGGCAGCGTCACCAGCCGGGGCCGCGTAGCCCCCGCATCAACCGGGTCCGGCTCATCGAGCACGAACGCCCTGCCTTCGCTCACCACCAACACGCGAGTGTCGGGACTGGACCACGCCGCCGCCAACGCCAGCTCATCGAGCCGCAGTTCAGCGGTGCGGTCTACGGTGCCCCGGGCCAGGGCTAGCCGTCCGAGCGGTCCGGTCGCCGCGTCGCGGTGGTCGGCCATCGCTCGCTCCCCCTCCATTGGGTGTCGCATCGCTCCGTCGCGCCGCGCCCCTTACCGGGCGCACCTTTTGGGTACCCTGCGTCGGCTTACGACGAATCTGTAAACGATCCCGGATGATCATTTGTTCCGAGCCAGATCCTCCCACAGGTACGCCGCAGCCTCGGCGCCCTTAAGCAGGCCAGCGATGTCTACCTTCTCGTTCGGCGCGTGCCATCCGTCCTCAGGCAGCGAGACGCCGAGGAACACCACCGGCGCCGCCAGCACCTCTTGCAGGTCCGCCTCAGGTCCAGATCCACCCTCGCGCGTATACAGGATCCGCCGCGGCTCCCCGTCCGGGTCCTGCGCGAACGCGCGTCCGAGTGCCCGCGTAACCGACTGCAACGCGGGGTGATCAAGTGGCGTCAGGCAAGGCCGCACGCCATCGCTCTCAAAGGAGAGCTCGTACTCGATCCACTCCGGCATCCGCTCCTCGAGCCACACCTCAAGCGCCTTACGCACCTGCGCGGGGTCCTGCCCGGCAACCAGCCGGAACGAAAGCTTCGCGTGCGCCTCGGAAGGCACGATCGTCTTCGCGCCCGGCCCGGTGTGACCGCCCCAAACGCCGTTGATCTCAGCTGTCGGCCGAGCCCAAACCCGCTCCAGCGTCGTGAACCCGGCCTCGCCGACCGCCGCCGGTGACTTCGCGGTACGCAGCCAAGCCGCCTCGTCGAACGGCAGGTCGGCAAACAACCGCCGCTCGACATCCGTGAGCTCGACGATGCCGTCGTAGAAGCCCGGCAGCGTCACGTGCCGGTTGCCGTCGTGCAGCTGCGCGAGCAGGTGCACCAACTCGGTCAGCGGGTTGGGAATCGCGCCGCCGAACGACCCCGAGTGCACGTCCCCGCTCGGTCCGCGCAGGTCGATCTGCGCCGCGAGCATGCCGCGCATGCCGGTCACCGTCGAGGGCGTGTCCCGGTCCCACATCCCGGTATCGGATACAACCACCACATCGCACGCCAACTGATCGGCGTGCTCACGCAGCAAGGCAGGGAAGTTCGGCGAGCCGGACTCCTCCTCGCCCTCAATGATCAACTTGAGATTGACCGCCGGCGCACTGCGTCCGGTCGCGGCCAAGTGCGCGCGCAGACCGAGCACGTGGAAGAACACCTGGCCCTTGTCGTCAGAAGCGCCGCGCGCGTACAGCTTCCCGTCGATCTCGTTCGCGCCGAAGGGAGGGTTCTCCACAGCCCAATCGGCGTAGCAGGCTGAACATCATGGTGACCATAAACGGCGACCGTCGGCGCGTCCGGATCGCCCGAGGGCCACTCGGCGAACACGGCCGGAAGTCCCGCGCCGCCCGCCGTCTCCCAGATCTCGACGGCCGGGAAGCCGGTCGCGCGCAGCTCGGCCGCCAGCCACTCAGCGGACGCCCGTACGTCGCCGAACCGGTCGGGATCAGCGGAAACGGACGGAATCCGAAGCCAGTTCTTGAGGGCTTCGACGAACCCGATCGAGTTCTGCTCGATGAAGGTCCGTACGGGCACAGTCGTGTCGGTAGACATGATCCGCACCCTACCGGCTCGGCGCAGCACGTAAACGCGCGCTCAGCGAGGAATCGCCAAACGCTCCGTCGTCCTGCTGCTTAGTCGCCCGACGGCTTACCTACTGCTTATACGTAGACAGGAATCGCGCCAGCCCCGCCAGCGCCTCTTCCAAATCCGGCACCCGCGGCAACGTCACGATCCGGAAGTGGTCCGTAGCCGGCCAGTTGAACGCGGTGCCATGCATCACGAGCATCTTCTCGGCGTTCAACAGATCCATCACGAAACGCTCGTCGTCCACGATCTTATAAACAGCCGGATCAAGCCGCGGGAACGCATAAATGGCACCCTGCGGCTTAGTGCAAGTGACGCCGGGAATCTCGTTCAGCAGCTCCCAAGTACGGTTCCGCTGCTCCCAAAGCCGTCCACCCGGCTCGGTGAGCCGATCGATCGACTGGAACCCGCCGAGCGCGGCCTGGACCGCGTGCTGGACCGGGACATTCGGGCCAAGCCGCAGGTTGGCAAGGATGTCGAGCCCCTCGATGTAGTCCTCGGCATGATCCTTCGGCCCGCTGATGACCATCCAGCCCATCCGATAACCAGCAGCCCGGTACGTCTTGGACAGCCCGTTAAAAGTTATCGTCATCAAATCAGGCGCAAGCAACGCAGTAGGCCGATGCACGGCGTTGTCATAAAGAATCTTGTCGTAAATCTCATCCGACAGCAGCAACAACCCATGGCGCCGCGCGATCTCGACGAGTCCCTCGAGCAGAGCTTGCGGATAAACCGCGCCCGTCGGGTTATTCGGATTGATCACCACGACAGCCTTGGTGCGATCGGTGACCTTCGCCTCGATATCGGCGAGATCCGGCACCCAATCGGACTGCTCGTCGCACACGTAATGCACCGGCCGCCCACCGGCCAAGGCGGTCGCGCCGGTCCACAGCGGATAGTCGGGCGCCGGGATCAGCACCTCGTCCCCGATGTTCAGCAGCGCGTTAAGCACCATGCCGATCAACTCGGAGACGCCGTTGCCCATATAGACGTCCTCGATGTCGATCCCCGTCAGCCCGCGCGTCTGGTACGACTGCACCACCGCGCGCCGAGCCGAAGGCAACCCCTTCGAGTCCCCGTACCCGTTCGAGTCGGGCAGCCCGAGAATGACGTCCTGCACCAGCTCGTCCGGTGCCTCAAAGCCGAACGGCGCCGGGTTCCCGATGTTGAGCTTGAGGATGGAGTGACCCTCGGCCTCCAGCTGCCGAGCTCGGGTCAGGACGGGCCCCCGCAGGTCGTACTGCACCTCGGACAGCTTCCTGGACTGCTTGAACTCCATAGGTCTCGGCTCCGGGCTCCGTGTTTGGGCGCCATGCGCGGGTTAACTGTGTTTGTACCAGGCATGACGCCCCATGCGCACGAGTGTTTCGCCATCCGGCGCAGAGACGCCGATGGGCCGCAGATGCCTAACCGTCCCTGCTGAGCCGCCCAAGCACCAGTAACGCCGCATCATCATTCAGCTCATGCCGCATGTGCTCAAGCAACCGTGACCGCACAGTCGCCGCGACAGACCACGGCTCCCGCCCATCGAGCCTGCCGTCGAGTCCGTCCCCGCCGCACAGCAACTCCTCAAGCCCGAAGAACTCCCCGGACCGATCCCGCGCATCCGAGACCCCGTCCGTGTAGAACACCAACGCGTCCCCCGGCTCGAACGGCACGACGCTGGACGATCCCGCATACGGCTCGTCGACAAGCGACCCCAACCCAAGCGGCAACGCCGGACGCTCCGACACCACCGCGACCGTCTGTCCGCCACGAATGAGGTACGGCGAAGGATGCCCGCACACGACAAGCCGCGCCTCCCCAACCTCACTCGCCTCCATCACCGCAGCGCCCGCTGCCCCGTTCACACTCATCACCGCCCCTGCGCCGCCCCCATTTACCACGGCGGTAGCCCCCGCACCGACGGTCACATCCCGCTTCCGCTCGTACGGGACCTGCACCAACACCGCCGTAGCGAAGTCCTCAGCCCACAACTGACCCTCATCCCCGACCCGAGTCCCGCCCCCAACCCCAGCGCCAACCTCTCCCCGAGCTCCCCGCCTCCCCTGCCCGCGCCCGCCTCCATTGCCGCCATTGACCCCATCGCCGCCGTGGAACTCATCCCGCCGACCCACGATCAGCTCTACTCGCCGAGCACCCGTCGTATGCCTGGTCAACGCCGCGTCGAGCCGCGCGGCCACAGCCTCCAACGTCGGCTCGACCGCGCCCGCCTCCCGGAACGCGCCAAGCAACGCCGCCGCACCGCTAACGGCATCGAGTCCATTGCCGCGCATGTCGCCGAGGATCGCGCGTACGCCGTACGGCGTATCGATGACCTCGTAGAAGTCCCCGCCAACCCGAGCGCCAGTCGCAGCCGACAGATACTCCACCGCCGTGGCGACCGGTCCGATGCGCTCGGGTATGGGTCGCAGAAGCACGCGTTGCGTCACTTCGGCGATCCGCCAGACCTCGTCGTAAGCCTGCTGCATACGAAGACGTCGACGCACAACGAAGTAGCTTGCGAACGTGACGGCGAGGACCGCCGACGCAGTACCGATCCGCTCGCCGAGCGCAATGGGTTGCCCGGGGAGCGGCGCGAGCGCGAGCAGCGCGCAGGCACAGCCAAGCGTGACGCAGACCTTCCGGCCGGTTCCAGCGCAGGCGATTGCGGGAGCGGCTGCGAGCAACGGCGCAAGCTGCACTCCCATGTGCAGCGCGAATCCGAGCCCGAGTACGGCCATCACCCACACGCCAGGCGACACCAGAAGCAGGTACCAACCGAGGCCGCGCCGCACGCACCCGCTAGGCGCAAGCCGCATGCCGCGGTCTGGCGCTGGGAGCGAAATCTCGGTGCGCTCGTTACGCGCAGGGCGCCCGTGGCGCACGGAACGCGTCGAGTCCGAGGGGGTCACGGCTGTCACGGTGAGGACAGGTTACGTCGTTTCAGCGACCGGCGGTGACGAATCCAGCACTGTTCGCATCCCATTCGCCAGGGTGGGGCACACCCGAGGCGACCACAGCGACAAAAAATCGTTCCCATGCCATCCGACGTCCGAGGCAGCCGCCGCATGACACCCCATCAGCACGCCGATAGTCGGCACAATCCGGATCGCACGGACACGCGGAAATCCATACTCTTATAGCACTGACACGCACATTTACCGCAACGCCGGCTTCCGGACTGCCCAACCGGTCCAACCCCGCACGCGCGACAGCTCCGCACCGACACCAGCGCCAGATGGAGCAGCGGCCGACGCCTAGTCAGAACGTGGACACGCCGCTACAGCGTCGACGGTCACAATCGTCCATCGTGCAGACGCGTCAACCAGCGAGGAGTTGTTCGAGCGCCGCGCGATCAGGAAGGTCCCCCGGTCGATGGACCTGGCCCGTGCGCACGTAGACGAATGCCGCGCCCACATCCTCAACTGGCACGCCGACCGACTCCGCCCATGCGAGCCGGTAGACAGCCAGCTGGAGCGGATCGGCGTCCGCGTGACGGTTCGTCTTCCAGTCCACGACTTCGTAGGTGCCGTCGTCATCCGCGTACACGGCGTCGATCCGACCGCGGATTATGTGGCTGCCGAGCCGCAGTTGGAATGGCGCTTCGACTCGATGCGGCTGACGGTCGGCATAGGGCGTGCGCAGGAATGCGGACTTGAGCTCAGTCAGATCCTCCTCGCCTTCGATGTCTTCCTCGGCGAGCAGGTCGAGTTCTTCGTCATCGAAGAGCGATTGCTGGCCGAAGCGGTGCTCGACCCAGGCGTGGAACTCCGTCCCGCGCCGCGCCTGCGGAGCCGGCGGCCGAGGCATCGGCCGGAACAACTCCTCAGCGAAACCATCGGGATCGGCCGCGTAGGAGAGGAGGCGGGTGGCCGAGAGCGTGCGAGGCATCGGGACGTCGAACCGCACGTCGTTCGCCAGCCGTAGCTCGCCGAGCAGTGCATCGATGTCGGTATCCCAGCCGTCGACGAGCGCGCGCAGCGCAGGCGACAACGCATCCGACGCAACGCCAGCTGACGCCGAATCAGCATCACCACCCGCCACGCCATCCGCCGGCCCACCACCAGCTGCCACGGAAGGCACCCGAATCGACTCACCGCCAGCTAGCGCACCGCTAGTCACCGCAGCATCATCAGCCGCGGCACCGTCAATGGGCGCACCATCGGCCGCTACGGACGGCACCCGAACCGACGCACCGCCAGCTAGCGCACCGCTCGTAGCCGCAGCGTCGTCAACCGCCGCGCCATCCGTGGGCGCCTCAACAGCCGCTGCCGAAGGCGCTCGACCCGCCTCACCGTCAGCTGGCGCACCGCTCGTCGCCGCAGCGTCATCAGTCAGCGCAGCGCCAGTCGACGCTGCGTCCGGCTGCGGCATGTCAGCGACCTCAGCGGAGGCAGCGCGCGTAGAGGCGGCGTCATCAGTTAGCGGAATGCTCGTCGACGCGGCGTGAGTCGACGGCACCTCAGCGGACGTTTCGGCCATTTCGTTCGGCAGCGTGGTGTCGGTGGTGTCGACCGCCTCCGCGTCATGGCTTTCGGCGTCGCGTTCACGGGTGTCCGCTTCGCCGAGCGCACGCAACTCGGCCAGGACGGCCTCGGCAGCCCGGCGCCGCCAGTCTCGCGCCTGGCCATTCAGGTCCGGCGGCCATGACAGTTCCCGCGATGCGGCCAGTGCCGGATTGCGTTCGTCCTCCCCCGGCGGCGCAGCCCAGATTGCGACCTGGCCATTGTCCGGATCGGCGAGACAGTGCGCGCGCAACGCGGTGAGCATCGCGTTCGGTTCGCGAGGCTTGGTCTGCGTCGGCCCCCACCAGTGACTCGAGGCGATCAGACGCGACTTGGCACGCGTCAGGGTGACGTAGTTCAGCCGCAGGCTCTCCAGCTGCGCGTGCTGCCGCATTTCTGCGTCGAAGTCGTCGAATGCTGCCTTGTCGCGCTCCGGGTCGAGCAGCGGCATCGGGTCGCCGCGCAGTTCATGCGGGAGTCGCGAACGTCTCGCCGTCCACTTGTCGATCTTCGCAGGCTCCTGATACTGGTGCGGGACTACGACCACTTCCCATTCCAGCCCTTTGGCCTTGTGCATCGTCAGGATCTTGACTGTCTGCGCGGCGGTCGGCGGCAAGTCGATGTCCAGGCCACGCTCGTGTTCGGCGCTTGCGCGGAGGAAGGCTCGGAACGCGGTGACCGACTGCTCACCGTCCAGGTCGGTGAATTTCCCAGCGACGTGCAGGAACGAGCCGACGGTCTCCGCGCAGCGCTGGCGGAATGCGGCCGGCGAGGCCGCGATCTCCACGTCGAGGCCGGTCTCCTGCAGGATGCGGTGCAGTACGTCGAGTACCGGCTCGGTTAGTCCGCGGCGCAGTCGGCGGATCTCGGCGGCGAAGCGGGCGAAGCGCTGCCGGGCTTCCGCGGAGAACGGGAGCTTGTCGCCGAGGTCTGCGAGCGCGTCGGAGAGTGAGACCACGTCGGTGGGATCGCTGTTCGCGGCGGCTTGGTCCAGGGGACTGGCGGCGGGATCGCGCACGGGACGTACCAGTTCGCGGGCGCGTCGGCCGAGCAATGCCAGATCGCGCGGGCCGATGCGCCAGCGCGGACCGGATAGCAGTCGGACCAACGACGCGTTAGCGATTGGGTCGTCGAGTACGTCGAGCATCGCGACCAGGTCCGCGACTTCAGGCAAGTCGAGCAGGCCTGATAGCCCGACGACTTCCACGGGGATGCCGCGTCCGTGCAGTTCGGCGTAGAGCTCGGGAATGTGGTCACCCTTGCGGACCAGAACCGCGATCTGAGACCAGGGCACCACGCCGTCTAGTTCTTGGATTCGGTCGGCTAGCCAACGCACCTCCTCGGCGTAGGTGCGTAGCAGTCCGACGATTGCGTAACCGAGATCAACCTTCTCGGCTGACGGCTTCAGGCGGCGCACCGAGCCGTGATGCTCGCGCAACTGCGCGGACTGGTCGTTGGCGAACGCCAGCAATCGGCCGCCGCTGCGCCGGTTCTCGGTGAGCGGGTAGACGCGAGCGGGACTGCCGTCACGGCGCCGGAAGTGTTCGGGGAACTGGTCGATGTTCGCTGCGGACGCGCCTCGCCAGCCGTAGATCGACTGGCACGGATCGCCGACCGCGGTGACCGCATGGCCCAAGCCGTTCTCGAGGTCGGGTCCGCTGAACAGCGCGGCGAGCATCCGGCGCTGGGCGACGGACGTGTCCTGATACTCGTCGAGCAGGACGACTCGGTATTTGCCGCGCTCGATTCGGCCTACCTCGGGTACGTCCTCGGCTAGCCGGGTGCCGATCGCCATCTGGTCGCCGAAGTCGATTAGGTCGCGGCTGGTTTTCAGCTTGCGGTAGTCCTCGACCAGGGTGAGGAGTTCGTGGCGCTCGCGGGCCTTCGCCGCCGCCTCCAGATAGCGCTGGTAAATCAGGCTTCGTCGATTCGTGCGGCGGCTTAACGCCCTTATCGACTTTCCGGTGAGCGGATCCCGGTACAGCTCGGCGTTGTCGGCGAAGGCTCGATCGAACTGCGCGAGGAGGGCCGAGGCGACTACGTGCTCGGACAGCTCGGCGTCTAGGTCGATCAGGTCTTTGGTGATCGTGGTGATGCTTCCGCGAAGGGCGTCGAAGGGGCCTGTCGCGCTGCGCACAATGCGGGCGGCCAGGGTGTATCGGCCCGCGTCGGCGATCAGTCGGGCAGAGGGCTCGATGCCGAGGCGTAGGCCGTGTTCCTTGATCAGGCGGTCCGCGAAGGCGTGGTACGTGGAGATGACCGGCTCGCCGAAATCGTCGGCTTCGGACTCGGGATCGGTGGGGTCGATGCCGCTTGGATCGATGGTACGGGGATCGAGGCGATGGCGTTCGAACTCGTCCGGGTCATAGTCGAGTTCACCGGTGCCGATCAGACCTGCGGCTGTGAGGGCCGTGCCGACACGCTCGCGCAGTTCGGCGGCGGCTTTGTTGGTGAAGGTCAGGCCGAGTACCTCGCCGGGTCCGACTACGCCGGTGGCTACCAGCCAGACGACTCGGGCGGCCATGACCGTGGTCTTGCCCGAGCCCGCACCGGCGACGATCACTCCTGGGGCCAGCGGGGCGGTGATCGCGGCAAGCTGCTCGTCGGTGTAGGGCACGCCGAGGACACGTGCGAGGTCGCGGGGCGTCTCAATATGCCGATGTGTACGGCGGCCGAACCGGAATTCGGGAGGTTGAGATTCGGCACGGTGGGGCTCGGAGCCCGGCCGCGGATCGTCGCGTCCTTCGCCGCTCATGATGGAGCTCCCGGCCTTCGGGCTGCTTCGGGCAGACCTTCTTCAGCCGGCAGATGGCGCACACGTTTGCCTCGCCGTATGCGTGGAAGCGCTCGTCGAGGACGCGCTGCGCTACTTCGGCGACGAGCATGGTGGCCCATTCCGGATCCGGTTGCACGCTGCGGCCCGGCTGGACGAGGACTGTGGGGCCAGCCGCGTCGCTTCTGTCTCGCGGATAGACCAACTCGGCTTGGGCGACGGTTGCGCCGACGTTTTCGTCGCGGGGTTCGGCTGGTTGTGGCGTGGGTGAAGCGGCATCTCTGTCCGCGTCGGGGGTGGCGGGGTCCGCGTCCGTTGGGCTTGTTGGCGACGGGGTGAATGCGCCGGACTCGACTACTAGCTGATAGACGCCTAGCTGCGGATCTTGGGCGACTTCCGTCCTGGACTTGGGGGTGACGGAGGTCTTGAAGTCGACTAGGTAAGCGCGGCCCTCGGTGTCTAGCTCGATTCGGTCGATCGCGCCGCGCAGCAGTACGGGAACTCCGCCGATCGGTGAGTGAGGTCTCGAAGGCGTGCTCGGCGGCGGCGAACGCTCGGCCGTCTGAGCGGCCCTCGTGCCAGACCAGGAAGCGCTCGAGCGCGCGGCGCGCGGCCCGCTTTTCCTGCTCGGACTTCCAGGGCGCGTCGAAGGGGAGGCTGTCCCAGACTCGGTCGAGGCGGTCCATTAGGACGTCGATGTCTGCCTTGGTTTTGCCGACCGCGACCTCTTCGGCGAGGGCGTGGAAGAGGATGCCGATGCCCTGCGCGTCGGTGGAGGGTTCTTGCGCTGCCTGCTTGGCTCTCTAGGAACCAGCGCAGGCCGCAGGCGTCGAGTGCGGCAACGCGCTGGCGGAAAGGCGGACTGGGCCCTCGGGTCCGTGATCGGCGCGTCGTTTTCGGTGTAGTCTGTAAAGGCCCCACCACTGGCGCGGGTGCGCGCTGGGGACGAGTCGGCCGCCGTTCGCGGATGTGGCGGACGCGAGGCGAGCCAGTCGGCGGACTGCTTCGGTGCGCAGTTGGGGTGGGGCGGCCGGGTCGGTGGCGGCGCGGCGTAGTTCGGCGACCAGGGCTGCGAGATTGAGTGGTCGGCGGCGGAAGCCGGCTGACCGGAGTACTTCGATGCCGAGCTCGCGTAGAAAGCGGGACGGGGAGTCGCCCTGTTCGTCGGAGTCGTCGACGGCGGTGACGGTCAGGCGTTCGCGGGCGCGGGTGATCGCGACGTAGAACAGGCGGCGTTCCTCGGCCAGGATCGCGGCTGGAGGTGGCGGTTCGGTGAGGCCCGAGTAGCCGATGCGGTCGGGTTCTAGGAGCGAGCCACGACGGCGTAGGTCGGGCCATAGGCCTTCTTGGACGCCCGCGACGACGACCACGCGCCATTGGAGGCCCTTGGAGCGGTGAGCCGTGAGCACTTGCACTGCTCCGCCTCGGGCGGCGCGGTCGGCGATGGTGTCTGCGGCTATCGCTTGTGCTTGCAGGCCGCTGATGAAGTCGGTGACGCCAACGTATCCGGAGCGCTGCCGGGCTCGGGCCGCGAGGGCGAAGAGTGCGATGACGGCGTCTAGGTCGCGGTCGGCTAGACGGCCCGCTGAACCGCCGCGCTCGACGGCGCGTCCAGTCTTTCCGGCCAGCCGGAGCGGATTGGCGGCCGGGCGCGTGGATCGCCGTTCCAAAGCAGCCATAGGGCGTCTTCGACTGTGCCGCCTTCGTCGAGTGTGTCTCGCGCGGATTGGAGTAGGCGGGCGACGGCGAGGGCTGATCCGGCGATGCGGTGATCGATGCCGGCGAGGACGCGGGGATCGGCGACGGCTTCGCGGATTAGGTGATCGGCGGGGCGGGCGAGGGGGATGGCGTTGTCGGCAGGTGGGGCGGGATTGGGGGTGGGCGGAGGGGGATCGACGGCGGGATCGGGCGAAGGCGCGTCGGAAGTGGGGGGCGGAGCGGAGGAGGGTGAGGTGGAGGGGGCGGTGGGTCGGGTTGCGGCGAGGGCGGATTGTTCTTCGGCGCGTAGTGCGCGGCCTAGGCGGCGGAGGTCTGCGCTGTCTAGGCCGCCTAGCGGCCCGGTTAGCAGGGCTCGGGCGGTCTCGGGGGTGAGCGCGGCTGGTTCGGCGGCGCATCTTAGGGCGGTCAGGAGCGTGCCGACGGCTGGTTCCTGGGCTAGGGGCAGGTCGTCGCCTAGGACTTCGACCGGGACGTTTGCGGCTAGCAGCGCGCGGCGGAGGGGGGCTAGTTGTTGGCCGTCGCGTACTAGTACGGCCATTTGGTCCCAGGGGACGTGGTCTTCGAGGTTGGCTCGGCGCAGGAGGTCGGCGATTGCGGAGAGTTCAGATGCTGGATCGGGGAAGGTGATGACCTCGGCGTGGCCGTCGGGGGCAAGCGACGTGCCGGAGGTGGGGGCGGGGTGAGTCGACGAGTGAGTGGCGGGAGCAGAAGGGCGGGCAGCGGGAGTGGAGGCGGCACCGGCGGGCAGCGTGGCCGAGGCGGGGGCGGGCGGCGTGGTGGGGACCGGGTGTAGGTCGCGGTGTTGGCGGACTTGGTCGGCTGGGAGGCGGGTGATTGGTATGCGCCTGGCGACCGCCCGGGACGCCTTTAGCAGGGTTGGGCCGGCTCGTCTGCTGGTGCGCAGCACGATGATTCGGGCGGGGTCGCCGTTGTGGTGGCGGAAGGTTTGGGGGAAGTCGAGGATGTTGTTCAGGTCGGCGCCGCGGAAGGCGTAGATCGACTGGTCGGGGTCACCCACTACTACGAGGTCTCGGCCGTCGCCTGCTAGGGCGCGCAGTAGGCGGGTTTGAGCTGAGTCGGTGTCCTGATACTCATCTACGAAGACCGCCTGGTAGCGGGCGCGGAGGGTCTCGCGCATTTCCGTCGTTTCGCAGAGGAGCACGGCGCGGTGGACCAGTTCGGCGTAGTCGAGGATGCCACGTGCGTCTGCTACGTCCAGGTATTCGCCGAAGAAATGGGCCGCGGCTCGCCAGTCCGAGCGGCCTGCTTCGTTGGCGAACTCGGCTAGGTCTTCTGGGTCTAGGCCCAGGTCCCGTGCACGCATCAGGACGCCGCGTAGTTCTTCGGCGAAGCCGCGGGTGGCTAGGGCTGCGCGTAGGGATTTCGGCCAGCCTTGGAGGGTTGCGCCCCAGGCGCCGGGCTCGATGGTGCCGCGGACTAGCTCGCGGATGACTACGTCTTGCTCGGGGCCGGAGAGCAGGCGTAGGGGGTCGCCTAGCAGTGCTGGGTCTTGGAATTGGCCTAGCAGGGCGTAGCAGAACGAGTGGAACGTTGTCGCGGTGGGGGCTGTGGTGCCGGGGGGTAGGCGCGCGCAGATTCGCTCGCGGAGTTCTGAGGCGGCTGCGCGGCTGAAGGTGAGGATGAGGATTTCTTCGGGGCGCAGGGCGTCTTGGCCTTGGGTGCGGTCTAGGACTGCCTCGACGAGGGTTGCGGTTTTGCCGGTGCCGGGGCCGGCCAGGACTAGGACGGGGCCGCCGCGGTGCTCGACGACCTGGCGTTGCTCGGGGTCGAGGTGGAGCGCTTCCGGGGTCGCCGGAGGGGGACGCAGGAGGCGGAATGGCGTCGCCGCGCGCTCGCGGCGGGCGCTTGTCTCTGTCATCTCTGCCTCCCTCCGGTCTCGATACCCGGCTCAATGAACCGACATTGGCCATGAGAGCACAAACCACCGACAACGGGCGGAAATCCGGAAAGAGGTTGTGGATAACTATCGCTCTCCGGCGGGGCGGGCCGGGGGTTCGGAATTAACGACCACCCCAGCGTGCGGTCGCTAAATTCACCCGTTCGCGAGACTTGTCATATGAAGTGCCCTCTTCCTCGTAGTGCACCGCCGCCTCGCCGCGCAGGTGCGGAGGCAGGGTGCCTGAGGCGTTCACTACCCGCCACCAGGGCGCTCCCGCTCCGTGACGGGACATTACGGCGCCGACCTGGCGAGGACCGCCGTCCTCCAGGAACTCGGCGATGTCTCCATAGGTCATCACCATGCCTCTGGGGATCGACTCGACTACATCGAGGACACGCTTGACGAACGCGGGTGATACGGGGTCACCCGCAGGAACTAGACCTGCGTACGTCACAATCAACCTTCGGGAGGATTTCCGCTCTCACGGGGAGACGCCAGGATATCCGCGGTGAATGACACTCACCGAACCGCGACGGGGCAGCGGGTGCGGGATGGATCGTCGTCGCGCGGCGGTTGTCGAGGCTAGAGCCGCGCTAAAAGACACCGGCGTGGTGCGAAGAGTCAATGAGAGTGTGCAGGCGCTGCCACCCCGGGCTGCGTACAAGCACCGGGATAGGTAACGATAGGGGCGAGCGTGCGTACACACGTTGGGACCGCGGTCAGTCGCGAAGACGAAGACATGGACCAGAAGAGCCTGCACGGGGAAGGCAACGCCACGCATGACGTGGACACGCCTGTCTCTGGTGTGCCCAAATCGGTCCTGACCACGATCCTACCCGCTCAAGTCGAGGTCGAGGAGCCGCCTGAACCGCGAAGAATAAGGCGCCCGCCCGACCTCATGCGGTTGTTGTTCGAGACGGCGCTCATCGTGGTCGTCCTGTTGCTGGCGATCCCCGGCGCGAGTACCACCACCGGGCTCGAGACGGACATCCACAACAACCTCACCTTCGCGCCGCAGCTGTTCCTCTCGACCATCACGCTGCTCAGCAACGTCGCGACCGCGGTGATCCCGGTCGGGCTGGCGATTGAGCGACTATATCGGCGCGACCGCCGGCGTGTGGCGGACGCCGTCATCGCGGCGGCGATCGCATGGGTCGCCGCGTCGCTGCTCAATTTGTGGATCGACACGCCAACCGCGTACTCGCCGGACTGGTTGTCCGAGGTGCTGACGCGGCACTTGAACACCAGCACGACGACGGCGCTGCACGTTTACATCGCCACCCTCGTCGCGTTTCTCACGATTATCGGATTTGGCGACCGACCTGCCCTGCGGACGTTCACGTGGACCTGCGTCTTCACGTACGCGGCGGCGACCCTAATCAACGGCAACAGCGCGCTGGTCGGTCTGATCGTGACGTTCCTCTTAGGGCGGACCGTCGCGTTCGGGTGGCGTTACGCACACGGCGTCGACAACGCTCGCCCGAATGGACACGACGTCGTGGCGTCGCTGTTCGATGCTGGGCTTGAGCCGGTGTCGTGTAGGTGGGTTGGCGAGGGTGAAGACACGCGGCGCTACGTAGCCGACACGCACGACGGTCGCCTGCTCGACGTGATTGTGCTGGACCGGGACCGGCAGGCGGTCGGTTTGGTTTACCGGTTGTATCGGCGCATCAGGCTGCGTGGTCCGGCGCAGCGTCGCAACCTGCTGTCTTTCAGGCGCGCGGTCGATCAGGAAGCGTTGATGTCCTACGCGCTGCGCGATGTGGGTATCCGCACGCCCCGGCTGCTGGCGGTGCGTGAGTTAAGCGCGGACGCTGCGTTACTCGCGTATGAGCGCATTGACGGACGCACGCTCGACAAGCTGGACGCGGACGAACTGACGGATGAGTTGCTGGCGCGGATCTGGCAGCTCCAGCAGCAGATGCAGCAGCACCAGATGGCGCACCGCAGGTTCGCGCTGGACTCGCTGCTGGTGGACCGCGACGGTCAGATTTGGCTGCTCGACCTGCGCAACGGTGAGGTCGCCGCCAGCGGGTTGCAGGCGCGGCTCGACATCGCCGAGCTGATGGCGACGCTCGCGCTGCGTTTCGGGGCCGAGCGGACGGTACGCGTCGGCACGCAGGTTCTCGGCGTGGACGCGATCGGCTCGGCACTGCCGATGCTGCAGCCGGTCGTCCTTACCCGCACCACCCGTTCGGCGGTACGCAAGAGCAAGGACCTGCTCAAGGAGATTCGCGAGCAGATCCTGATCTACCAGCCGCAGGCCACGCACGTCGCCGAGCCGGTCAAGCTGGAGCGGCTCAGCCCCCGGACGCTGCTGACCGTCTGCGCGGGCTGCGTCGCGGCGTACCTGGTGCTGTATCAGCTGACCAGCTCGAAGATCAGCCCGGCCGCCATCTTGCGCACCGCCTCGCCGTGGTGGGCCATCGTCGCCGTGCTCGCTTCGGTCGCCACGTACGTGGCGGCTGGAATGGTGCTCACCGGGTTCATCCCGGAGAAGCTGCCGATGGTGCGCAACTTCCTGGTGCAGGTGGCGGCGGGCTTTGTGTCGATTGTCGCGCCGGCTGCGGTCGGCGGCGTCGCACTGAATACGCGCTATCTGCAGAAGCAGGGCATCGGGACCGGCCCGGCGGTTAGCGCGGTCGGCGCGTCGCAGGCGGTCGGTTTCGTCATGCACATCTCGCTGATCGCAGCCTTCGGCTTTATCGCGAACACCGGCTCGAACAGCAGCGGAAGTTATGCGCCGTCGACGGTGATTATCGCCATCCTGCTGTCCATCGCGATGATCGTGATGGTGACCGTCGGCATCCCGCCGTTACGCAAGTTCGCGGTGATGCGGCTCAAGCCGTTCTTCGAGGGCACGCTGCCGCGTCTGCTGGACGTGGCGCAGAACCCGGAGAAGCTGGCGATCGGCCTCGGCGGCACGATCCTGCTGTCGCTGATGAACGCGCTGTGCCTGTGGGCATCGATCCTGGCGATCCAACCGCACGCTCACATCACGTACGCCACGACCGCTGTGGTCTTCCTTACCGCGCAGGCGGTCGGATCCGTCATCCCCGTGCCTAGCGGCATCGGGACGGTGGAATTGGCGATGGCCGGTGCGCTAACGAGCATCGGCGGGCTGCCTGCGTCGGTGGGTACGCCTGCGGTGTTTCTCTTCCGCATGCTGCGTACGTATCTTCCGGTCATTCCGGGGTATTTCGCATTTACGCACCTACAGCGCAAGGGCGCGCTGTAGGTGCGTAGTAGTGCGTTATGTCACCCGACCTGCGTAAGGGCGCGCGCCGATCAGTAGATCGGCTTCTCCGGCTCGATCTGGTTGACCCAGCCGACGACGCCGCGAGGCGAGATGCACCGCGTCCGAGAATCCGGCGTTCTTCACGATCGCCAGGGCCTCGGCGGAGCGCACGCCGGTCTTGCAGTGCAGCACGATCTGCTTGTCCTGCGGGAGCTTGGACAGCGCGTCGCCCATGATGAACTCATTCTTCGGGATGAGCACCGAGCCGGGGATCGAGACGATCTCGTACTCGGCCGGCTCACGCACGTCGATGATCTGGATCTTGCGACCCTCGTCGATCCACTCCTTGAGCGTGCGCGGGGTGATCGTCGAGTCCTTGGCGGCCGCGACGGCCTCGTCGGAGACGACGCCACAGAAGGCCTCGTAATCGATCAGCTCAGTGACCGTCGGGTTCTTGCCACAGATCGCGCACTCCGGGTCCTTACGCACCTTGACGGTGCGGTAAGTCATCTCGAGGGCGTCGTAAATCATCAGGCGGCCGACCAACGGCTCGCCGACACCGGTGAGCAGCTTGATGGCCTCAGTCACCTGAATAGCGCCGATCGAACCGCAGAGAACGCCGAGTACGCCGCCCTCTGCGCATGAGGGCACCATGCCGGGGGGCGGGGGCTCCGGGTAGAGGCACCGGTAGCAGGGGCCGTACTCCGACCAGAAGACCGACGCCTGGCCGTCGAAGCGGTAGATGGAGCCCCAGACGTACGGCTTGTTCAGCAGCACGCACGCATCGTTTACCAGGTAACGGGTCGCGAAGTTGTCGGTGCCGTCGATGATCAGGTCGTACTGCGCGAACAGGTCCATCACGTTCTCGGAGTCGAGTCGCTCCTCGTGGAGGACCACGTTGACGTACGGGTTGATCTCACGCACCGAGTCGCGCGCGGACTCAGCCTTGGAACGACCGATGTCCGACTGCCCGTGGATGATCTGACGCTGCAGATTCGACTCGTCCACCGTGTCGAACTCGACGATGCCGAGCGTGCCCACTCCCGCAGCGGCGAGGTACATCAGGGCCGGGGAACCGAGGCCTCCGGCGCCCACACAGAGCACCTTCGCGTTCTTGAGCCGCTTCTGGCCGTCCATCGCGACATCGGGGATGATCAGGTGGCGCGAGTATCGGCGCACCTCATCGACGGTCAGCTCGCCGGCCGGCTCGACCAGCGGAGGCAGCTTGT
>CAVQPP010000200.1:0-8115 GCA_963714445.1 uncultured Actinomycetota bacterium | reverse complement strand
GCCCGCGCGGCCAGCGATAACGACCCGCACACGACGACTGCGGGCTCGACGAGATGGACATGGACTCGATCATGATGATCGACCTGGGCGAACAGCTCGGCCACGCGATCGACGAGGACCTGTTCGCCGTGGTCACCGTCGGCTATCCGACCATCCGGGAGCTGACGCGGTACGTAACTTCCCTCGTGCACCGCCTGGACCGGTGAGCGAGGGAATGGACGCCGACATCGACGCCGGCACGGACGCCGACGGCGACACCGACACCGACACCGACACCGACGGCGACGAATTGCTCCGTCTGGCGGCGGACCAGGTCGAGCTGACCAAGCGACTGCGAGCCCGTATCCAAGAGCTCGAGTACGAGCGCACCGCACCTCTGGCGATCGTCTCGACCGCGCTGCGGCTACCCGGCGGCCTGACGACTCCCGAGGCCTACTGGCAGTTCCTGCTCGGCGACCGCGATGTGAACCGGTTCGTCACCGACGTCGCAGGCTTCGATCCCGCGTTCTTCGGCATGTCCCAACGCGAGGCCGAGCTCACCGATCCGCAGCAGCGTCTGTTGCTGGAAACCGCGTGGGAGGCGTTCGAACGCGCCGGAATCGCCATGCGCCGCCGCGATCGGCTGAACGCAGGGGTCTTCATCGGAATCGCTCGTGACGAGTACAGCGACCGGCTAGGCGACTGCGAACAACTCGAACGCACGGATCGTCTCGAACACTGTGACCGCCCCCGTCTTCACTGCGACGCCGCCGGCCGCATCAGCCAGACGATCGGCCTGACGGGACCCTCAATCAGTGTGGACTCCGCCGACTCCTCGTCTCTCGTCGCACTGCACCTCGCCGCGCAGGCGCTGCGCCGTGGCGAGTGCCGGTACGCGCTGGTCGGCGGCGCAAGCCTGATGTTCTCGCCGGGATCGGTGATCGAACATCGCCGTAGCGGTGCCCTGCCTCCAATCCATCACTCCACGCCCTTCACTGCCGCTGTGGACGGCCCCGCACGCGGCGAAGGCATCGCCGCGGTCTTGCTAATGCGCCTGCGCGATGCTGAGCGCGAGGGACGCCCGATCCAGGCAGTTCTGCGCGGCAGCGCCGTGATGCACACCGGCGCTTCCAACGCCACCGGCCACACCGGCCACACCGACCTCCCCGTTCTCGCCCCTGACGCCGACCGACGACGTGACGCCGTCTACGCGTCACTCGCGGACGCCTGCGCGGCACAGCAGACCGTCATCCGCGCCGCGCTCGCCGACGCCTGCGTCGCAGCCCACGAAGTCGGCGTCGTGGAGACACACGCCATCGGCAGTCGCCTCGGCGACCCGATCGAGGTCGGCGCGCTAGACGAGGTGATCGGCACCGCTGCCCCGCAACGCCCTGTGCGTGCCCTGCTCAGCACGCTCAAACCCCGCCTCGGTCACCTTGCCGCCGCCGCCGGTATCGCGGCACTGATCAAGGTCGTCCTGATGCTTCAGCACGGCGTTGTCCCGGCCGCCGTGCCTCTGGAGGCCGGTCCGCTGAGCGAGTTCGTGCCCTGGGATCGCGTTCGCCTGCTCGTCCCACGTGTGCACACGCCCTGGCCGATCGAGTACGCACGCCGCGTCGCCGGCATCAGCTCGTTCGGCGAGGCGGGCACCAACGCGCACGCGATCGTCGAGGCATACGTCTCCCCTCCCGCACGGGCCACGACCGAATCCGTACCGGCGTCCGCGCACCCCCACCTGATCACGCTCTCCGCGAGGAACGCCACCAGCCTCACCGAGATGGCCGTCGCAATGTCCTCATACCTAGTCGGCACGCCACCGGCGAACCTGGACTCAGTCGCGCACACCCTGCACGTCGGCCGCACGCCGTTCGAACACCGCGTCGCCGTCGTCGGCACCAGCGGCCCTGACCTCGCCGAGAAGCTGGCCGTCGCGGTCGGCCACGGCAACAAGTTCTCCACCGCCGACGGCAAGGCAACCGCCGCGAGCACACGGAACACCGTCACACTGCGCGTCGGATCAGGTGTCGTACGGCTCTCCGCCGCCATCAATGCACTGACCGCAGCATATCCGCTGCTCGCTCCGGTCGTCGGCGCTACCGATCTGCCGCCTGCTGAACGGCTCAAGCGTCTGATGCTGCACCTCGGACTGCGGGTCAAGTCCGAACGCCGCGACCCCGCGTCCGGCGCCGCAGTGGCCGAGGTCGCGTCGGCGGCGGGCCGAAGTCTCCGCTGATCACCGACGACACCGAAGAGACGCCGACTCACCTGCTGCACGTCCTCGCGGCGCTGTTCACCGACGGCGCGGATCTACGCCTTGACGTGCTGCGCCAGCCGGACGCGCGCATCGTGGGCGACCTGCCGACGTACTCGTTCCGCCGAAAGCGCTGCTGGATCTACGAGCGCATCGACGGCCACGACCAGCAGAGCCCGGCCGATCAGGACGTCGATCGCGACCGTGACCACGACCGCGACTACGATCACGACCACGAACTCGTCCGCGCCTTCCTGCTCAGCGAGTTGACGAACGTCCTGCCCGGCGGCAAGGACCTTGATCCGGCGGAGACCTTCATCGAGCTCGGCGGTGACTCCTTCGCCGCGATGCAGCTGACCGTGAGCATCGAGGAGCACTGCGGCGTGGAGATCCCGCTCGACGAGTTCGACGGCGACCTCCAGATCAGCAGCCTGATCGACCGCCTCTCGCGTCGCATCGTGCGGGCAAATGACTGGACCGCATCACGCGCGACCCGCCAAGATGACGATCTATGTCCGCCTTCGTACCTGGACGCCAGCTATCTGCCGCCTTCTACGCCGACGTCGTACGTCCAGCCCTGGACCGGGCAGCGCGGGCCTGATCCACTCGGCCGCGCTGATCGGCACCGGCTCCGAAGTCGTCGGCTTCGACACCGACCGCTCCACGGACCACGGCTGGGGGCCGCGTCTGGAGCTCTTCGTCCGCCGCAGGACCGCGCCGTGGCCGCGACCTAGTCGCGGTGCTCGATGAATGGCTGCCGGAGACGTTTCTCGGCTACCAGGTGCGTTACCCCGCGCGCGACGGCTATCCGCCACGGCACCAGGTCAACTTCAGCGAGCTCGGCGAATATCTCAGCACTCTGCTTGGCTTCGATCCGCGCGGCGGCCTGTCAGCCGGCGACTGGCTGCGCACTCCGACGCAGGCGCTGCACGAGGCCACCGGCGCCACGGTCTTCGACGACGGACTCGGTCAGCCCGGCCGTGCTCGACGCGCTGGCGTGGTACCCGGACGACGTGGGCGGTACGTCCTCGGCGGCCAGTGGACGCGATCAGCCAGGAGGAGGCGTTCGTCGGGCGGTGCGGCGAGGTCGGCGACGACTCGGTCCGCGGTCGTGGTGGCGCGTAGCCGCGATCTGATGCGCCTGTGCCTGCTCATGGCGCGCCGGTCCCGCCTTACTCCAATGGCTGGGCGCCGCCTTGTCCCGGCTGCCCGCCGCTGCCGGACTCACGCCCGAGTTGCGCGCCGCCCTGGCCGCCACCAACTGGTCGCAGCGGGAAGCGCATCTGTGCGCGGCCTACGTGTCGTCGGCGCGCTCACAACGGCGCTGGGCTCACCGAGTGGATCGATCCGACGGTACGACGTTCTACACGCGCCCTTTCGAGTGATCCGCGGCGAGCGGTTCGCCGCCGCGCTGTTCGGAACGATCCGCAGTACCGTGGATCGCCTCGCTGCCGCCGGTCGGCGCGGTCGACCAGTTCGCCGACAGCACCGACCTGCTGCAGCGGCGGGCCGCCTACCTGAACGACCCATCCGAACGGCTGTCCTGAACGGCTCGCATTGTCCAATTGAACTGGACAAAGAGGAAATCACCGCGGCACCGATGAGACTTTTCCGCGGGACGGTCGTTTCATCCGGCAGTAGCGTCGGTGATCGAGCCGACCGCGGTGCCCAAGGAGGCCATCATGGATGGAAAGCTGGAACTGATCGTGCTGCCGGTCGCGGACGTCGACCGGCCGAGCAGTTCTACACCGAGCAGCTGGCGTTCAAGGTCGAAGTGGACTACCGAGCCGAACGAGGAACTCCGGGTCGTGCAGCTCACGCCGAACGGCTCACGCTGCTCGATCGCGCTGATGTCGAGCTGCCATGGTCGCCGCGCAGGTCGGCGGTTCTCCTGGCACCGTCAGCGGCCTGCACCTGGTCGTCACCGACATCGAGGCCGCGCACGCCGAGCTTCGTCGCGCGGGGCGTGCAGGCCGGGCGAACCGCTTCCACTTCGCCGGCGGCAGCATGGCGAGCTGACTGCGGCCCGGCAGCCGCGGACTTTTCGGTTCGTCGTGAGCTTCAGGACCCGGACGGCCACGTCTGGCTCGTTCGAGCGCGGCGGACCGTACGAGGCGGTCTGAGCAGCGGCTGATCCCATACGAAGGACGGCACGGAGATGGACGAGCAGGCTGTTGATTCTGGATCCGACATCGCCGCCGCGGTGGCCGGTGACGAGGAGTCGTTCGCGCGTCTCCGACGGCATCGGCGTGAGCTGCACGTGCACTGCTACCGGATGCTCGCCTCGTTCGACGAGGCCGAGGACGCCGTGCAGGAGACGCTGCTGAACGCGTGGCGGGCGCGCGAGGGCTTCGACGGCAGCCTGCTGTTTCGTGCCTGGCTGTACCGGATCGCCACGAACGTGTACCTGGACATGCTGCGCCGTAACGCGCCCGGCTGGCGAAGATGCGATCGTTCGCGGAGGTGCCGTGGCTGCGACCCGTACCCGGACGGCTGCTGGACGAGGCCGCGCCGAGCGATCAGCAGCCTGACGCGGTCGCCGTCGAGCGCGAGACGATCGAGCTTGGCGTTCCTCGCGGCGATGCAGCTGCTGCCGCCACGGCAGCGCGCGGCGTTCATCGTGCGCGACGTGCTCGGCTGGCCGGCCGACCGGACGGCGGGCCTGCTCGGCACGAGCGTCGCCGCGGCGAACGCGCGTTGCAGCGTGCCCGGTCGACCATGCAGCAGAACCTTGCGACGCGGCGCACCGAGTGGTCCGCGCCGACACTCGGTGCGCAGGACAAGGAACTGCTGGAGAGGTTCATCGACGCGCACGAACGCGGCGACGCCGCGGCCGCGGTGGCGGTCGCCGCGCAGGACATCCGCATCACGATGCCACCGTTCCCGTTCTGCTACGAGGGCATCGAGGCGATGCGGACTCTGCTGGACCGGGCCTTGGGTCGGGCAGGAGAACTGGCGGCTGTTGCCGACCAGCGCCAGACCGGATGCCGGCCGCCGGAAGCTATCTGCGCCGCTGGGGCGACTCGCGCTTCCGGCCGTTCAAGATCGATGTGCTGCACACGCGCGGCGGCGTCATCGCGGAGGTCACGACATTCGGTCCGAACCTGTTCCCGCAGTTCGGGCTGCCGGAAGTGTTGTGAGGCCCGATTGGAGCAGGCCGTAGGCCCAACGGGGATGGGCCCACGGGCCTGCTTGGGACGGCCACACTGCCGTCCCGATTATCGTCATCCGGCTATCCGGACTTGCGGAACGTCTAGCCGATTGCCCCCGGAGAGGCTGCCGATGGTTCCAGCGGCGGTGATCTGGTAGCTCAGGCCGGACCAGGAGCCGTTGGCGTAGCGGATCTCGTGGTAGATCGCCGAGCCGATGGCGAGGACGACCTGGAGGTTGCCGGCGTCATCGGTGGAGGACCCGTTCTTGCCGATGGTTCCGGCGGCGGTGGTCTGGAAGTTCAGCGTCGACCAGCTGCCGTCGGCGTAGCGCTGCTCGTGGTAGACGGCGTTGCCGACGGTTGCCACGACGTTGAGCAGATTGTCGGCGCGGTCGTAGGCGGCGGAGATGCTGCCGATGGTTCCGGCGGCGGTGGTCTGGAAGCCGAGGCCGGACCAGGAGCCGTTGGCGTAGCGGATCTCGTGGTAGATCGCCGAGCCGATGGCGAGGACGACCTGGAGGTTGCCGTTACCGTCGGTGGAGGATCCGCTCGCGGTGATCGTGCCCGGGGCGGTGGTCTGGAAGTTCAGCGTGGACCAGCTGCCGTTGGCGTAGCGCTGCTCGTGGTAGATCGAACTGCCGACGGTAGCGACGACGTCGAGCAGGTTGCCGGCGCGGTCGTAGGCGGCGGAGATGCTGCTGATCGCGCCGGGGGCGGTGGTCTGGTAGCCGAGGCCGGACCAGGAGCCGTTGGCGTAGCGGATCTCGTGGTAGATCGCCGATCCGATCGCGAGGACGACCTGGAGGTTGCCGGCGCCGTCGGTGGAGGATCCGCTCGCGGTCACCGTTCCGGCGGCGGTGGTCTGGCCGTTGAGGCCCGACCAGCTGCCGTCGGCGTAGCGCTGCTCGTGGTAGATCCCGGTGCCGATGGTGGCGATCACGTTGAGCGCCACGTTCGTGGACAGCGCGCAGCCGTTGGCGGCGTTGCTCCACAGCGGCTGGACGGCGAAGGTCCCGGCCGAGGTGCTGATGTTCGCGAGGTTGTACCAGGCGCACTTGTCGCCGATCTCGTTGCCGCCCGCGTCGATCCAGGCGTTGAGCAGCGGGTCGGTGATCGCTTCGGCCAGCTCGTGGCCTTCCACGATGCTCACGCCGTCCAACGTCCCGTTCGCGCCGTTGACGCTGCCCTGCCCGCAACTCGTGCCCGCGTCGGATATGTAGGGCAGGTCCGTGTAAGTGATGTTCCGGTCCGCGCTCACGGCCCCGTGGTACGCGCACCACTGCGTGCCGAAGCCTGGGGTGGAGTGCCCGGTAGGCGTAGCCACCACGATCTGCACGTTGACCGAGTTGCCGGTGCCGAAGTGCGCGGCGGCGCTCGCCGCTTCGGCCTGGATCTGCGCGTCGCTCGGGCTGGCGGGCACCGCCGCCGGGTCGGACCACGTGCCGGCCAGCAGGTGGCCGGGCGAGTCGGCGCCGTATTGGTTGACCGTGGCCAGCCACGGCGTGCCGCCGACCGAGGAGAGGAAGTTGGTCAGGTAGGCCTGTTCACCGTGTGGGTCCGAGGTCCAGCCCCAGAAGTCCACGTACACGCGCGGCGCGGTCTGCACCGGGCCGCCGTTCTTGATCAGCGCACCGGTGATCACCGCGGGCGCCGCGGCATGTGTCCTGGGCGTGAGCGGATGCGCACCCGCAGGTGCCGCAGTGGACCCGGACGTGGTGCCGGCCGACGCCGGCGAGACCTGGACGAGTAAGGCTCCTGCCAGCGCCGTGGCGACCGCCAGCGCCGCGGCCGTACGGCGCGTCGGCCGCACGCTCTTCGTGGTTTGCGATCGGATCAGTGACATGAGTCTCCTTGGCTGCTCATGTTTGCCCTGTTTCGAACCGCCCGATGGGCGCTACCACGATGGGCGCTGATCGATCGGCGATTGCTTAGCGATGTATTAGCTGCATGTCAGGGCACACACTCGCCGGCCGCGGCGGTCACTCGGCGACGAACGTGGAGTGCGTCCACTGGAAGATGCGCAGCTCGCGGCCGTCGATGGTGACGGTCTCGGCCAGCGGCCTGAAGTGCTCGTGCCGGTTGCCCATGAACAGCTTCAGGTCCGCGTCGATCCGGTCGACCCGGCGCTCCGGGCCTCCGTCGGTCAGCAGGCAGGTGGGAATTCCGGTCAGGAAGACGTTCGGGATCTCGATCGCGGCTTCCTTCTCGTAGACGGCCATCTCCGGTGCTCCTTTCCGGTCCGCGGGACGTGTGCGCGGACCGCCCGGAATGCGTCGCGTGGAGGGGAGGGCGCGTGCTCCGGGCGGTCCGTCGCCTGCGCGGGTTTTCAGCGCACTTATACGGTCCCGCAGCGGCCTAAAGAGGAGCTAGCGACGTAGCGTCACCCGCGCGGATGGCCGCGGTAGGTACCGAAGGACCAGTGGTTGCCCTCGGGGTCGGCGGCGGAGAAGTCGCGCGAACCGTAGTCCGTGTCGTGCGGTTCGCGAGTGATCGTCGCGCCGGCGGCCTTGGCGCGCTTGAACAGGCCGTCCGGGTCGTCGGTGACGACGTACGCGCTGAACGCGCCCGGACGCGTCGGCCCGGCGCCCGCCGCCTCCGTAGCACGGCGCGCCGAGCCGAGCATGACGCCGCCGCCGAGCGGCCAGGTCAGCTCGGCGTGCTCGACCAGTTCGCCCTCGCCGTACACGACGGTCTCCTCGAAACCGAAGGCGTCAGCAATACGACGACGACGACA